>JAZROG010000068.1:0-10956 GCA_045648605.1 Eubacteriales bacterium
AGTCTCTTTGCAAGCTTATGAGCAAGAGAAATAGGAAGAGGCATAAGCTCGGGAGTTTCGTTGCAGGCATATCCGAACATAAGTCCCTGATCACCCGCGCCCGTATCAAATTCGTCAGCGATCTCACCGTTTTTAGCCTCAAGAGACTTATCAACACCGAGGGCGATATCGGGAGACTGCTTATGTATTGAGCTGATAACGCTACAGCTATCGCAGTCAAAGCCGTATTTTGCTCTGTCATAGCCGATCTCACGAACTGTTTCTCTGACGATCTCCTGAACGTCAATGGAAGCTGTTGTTGTGATCTCGCCCATTACCATTACAAGACCTGTTGTAACGCAAGTCTCGCAGGCAACACGGCTCATAGGGTCCTGTGCAAGAATCGCATCAAGCACGGAATCGGAGATTTTGTCACAGATTTTATCGGGATGTCCCTCTGTGACAGATTCGGAAGTAAAAAGTACCTTCTTCATTTTTTGATCCTTTCTTTGATCCAATCTAAAAGAAACTCCCTCGGCGCACCGAGGGAGAAGAAATCATTTTTAATCATTCATTACTCATCTCTCGGGATTTAGCACCTTGCATTAAGTAGGTTGCCGGGCTTCACAGGGCCAGTCCCTCCGCCGCTCTTGATAAGATCAGATCAGTTATATTTATTTTTTTATATTATACTACATTTTTCGTTTTTTTGCAATAGATTTTCTTAATTTTTTTGCTTTTATCCGAAAAATCCTATTGCGCCCACAACTCCAAAGGAGATAACGCTCATAATAACTCCCGCAGTGAGTACACCAAGTGCGACCCAAAGAAAAGATTTCCAGAATTTCATCTTCATCAGAGCCGCGATAAGAGAGCCTGTCCATGCGCCTGTTCCCGGAAGTGGAATAGCAACAAACAGAAACAGTCCCACATAGGCATATTTTTCGATCTTACCCTTATGCTTTTCTGCTTTTGCTTCGACCCAAAGAGCAATTTTACGAAGTCCTTTGATCTTTTTCATAAAATCAAGAACTGCACGAATAAGCAGAAGGATAAAAGGAACGGGGAGCATATTTCCGATAACGCTCAGAATGTAGGCTTCAACAAATCCCATACCGAGACCCGCGCCGAGCGGAATAGCACCGCGCAGCTCAATTATCGGGATCATCGAGCAGATAAAAACGCAAAGCTCTCTGCCGAGCGTATCAAATAAAAAGCTTTCTATTGCTTCAACCATTATCTTACCTCTTAAATATGGAGTATTTTCGAAACTCTCTTATAAAGAAGAAGAGTTACCGCCGAGCAAGCCATACTTTTAATGAGATTAAAGGGCATGACCGCAAAAATTATAAGTGTTTTAAGGTCGCTTATCGACGCATTCACCGCTGTTCCCATGGCAACTATCTTGTCAAGAGGCAAGTGATAAAGCTCCGAAAAGGTGGGAACAAGAACGAAATAGTTCATAGCCGCACCAACAAGGACAAGGCTTATTGCTCCAAGAGCAAGACCGAAAAGCGCGCTTTTCAGCGATTTTTTATGTTTATATATCAGTGCCGCAGGAAGCACAAAGGCACATCCTGTGACAAAATTTGCAAATTCACCCACAAAGGCTGTGGTAGTTCCGTCCATAAGTAAATTCAGAAGATTTTTAAGCAGCTCCATAATAACACCGGCAAGAGGGCCGAGCGCAAAGCTGCCGATAAGTATCGGAATTTCACTAAAATCAAGCTTATAGAATGGAGGGGCAAACCAAAGCGGCAATTCAAAAAGCATCAGCACCGCCGCAAGAGCGCTGAGTATACCTATCTTTACGATATACTTTAAATTCTTATTCATATTTACCTCTTTTCTCATCCGGACTTCAGAAAATTTGCTTGCAAATTCACCTATACAAAGCATTTTTTAAGTTGTTTGTACGAAAAAATTTGCTTTCTAATATACCCATACGAAACAACTTGCAACGCAAGTTGTTTGTACGGCAAATTTTTGCTTGCAAAAATTTCCCGTTTACCGTCGGCTCAGGAATCTCACCTGTTCGGCGCAATTTTTGCGTTTGCGGGCTTATTTTTGTGACCTTTTGCCACGAAAACTCACCGCCGGTAAGGATTTTCACCTTTCTCAAAGATTATGTTTTTATTTTTAATAATATTCGGAAACGCCGAGGCGTATAACGTCTCGGCGCTTCCTTTTTATGGTTTTTTAAGTTATTTTATAACCTAAAATTATTCGTTGATCTTGGAAACAACGCCGGAACCAACTGTTCTACCACCCTCACGGATAGCGAAACGGAGACCTTCCTCGATAGCGATAGGAGTGATAAGCTCAACGCTCATAACAACGTTATCGCCGGGACGGCACATCTCAACGTCAGCGGGAAGACCGATAACGCCTGTAACGTCGGTTGTTCTGAAGTAGAACTGAGGTCTGTAACCGGAGAAGAAGGGCTTGGAACGGCCGCCTTCCTTCTCTGTAAGAACGTAAACCTGACCATCAAACTTTGTGTGGGGGTTAACGGAACCGGGCTTGCAGAGAACCTGTCCACGCTCGATCTCGTCCTTAGCTACACCACGGAGAAGAAGACCAACGTTGTCGCCTGCTTCTGCCTGGTCAAGGAGCTTGTGGAACATCTCGACACCTGTAACAGTTGTCTGTCTTCTCTCTTCTGTGAGACCGATAAGCTCAACTACATCGTTAACCTTGATTGTACCACGCTCTACACGACCTGTAGCAACTGTACCACGACCGGAGATAGAGAATACGTCCTCGACAGGAAGGAGGAAGTCAAGGTCAGCCTTACGCTCGGGAGTAGGAATGTAGGAGTCTACATTTGCCATGAGCTCAAGAATAGGAGCATACTCGGGAGCAGAAAGATCTGTGTTTGTGGACTCAAGAGCGTCACGAGCGGAACCGCGGATGATCGGAATATCGTCACCGGGGAACTCGTAGGAAGAAAGAAGATCACGGATTTCCATCTCAACGAGGTCGAGAAGCTCTGCATCGTCAACAAGGTCAGTCTTGTTCATGAATACAACGATTGCAGGAACACCAACCTGACGAGCGAGAAGAACATGCTCACGTGTCTGCTGAAGAGGTCCGTCTGTACCCGCAACAACGAGGATAGCGCCGTCCATCTGAGCAGCACCTGTGATCATATTCTTAACGTAGTCGGCGTGGCCGGGGCAGTCAACGTGAGCATAGTGACGGTTCTCTGTCTCATACTCAACGTGACGAGTGTTGATTGTGATACCTCTTGCTCTCTCCTCGGGAGCGTTGTCGATCTGGTCATATGCCATGAACTCAACGTTACCAGCTGTGAGAGAAAGTGTCTTTGTGATAGCTGCTGTAAGAGTTGTCTTACCGTGGTCAACGTGACCGATAGTACCAATGTTTACATGGGGTTTCGTTCTTTCGAATTTTTCCTTAGCCATTGCTAAATCCTCCTAAAATTATATAATATTTTTATTTTTGCAAATAGAAATTACTTCTTTGCACGTGCTGTGATAATAGACTCCTGAATGGACTTAGGCACTTCTGCGAAGTGGCTGGGCTCCATGGAGTACTGCGCACGTCCCTGTGACTTTGAACGAAGGTCGGTTGCATAACCGAACATTTCGGAAAGCGGAACATGAGCAAGGACTTCTGTTACACCTGTGCCGGGCTCCATAGACTGGATAGCACCACGGCGGGAGTTGAAGTCACCGATGATATCTCCGAGATAGTCATCGGGAGTGATGGTAACAACCTTAACGATAGGCTCTGTGAGCACGGGATCTGCAAGTCTCATAGCCTCCTTGAATGCCATAGAACCGGCAATCTTAAATGCCATTTCGGACGAGTCGACTTCGTGGTAAGAACCATCATAAAGTGTAACCTTAACGTCAACAACATTATATCCTGCAAGAACACCGTTCTGCATTGCGCCCTGGATACCCTGGTTAACAGGCTCGATGAATTCCTTCGGAATCGCACCACCTGTAACAGAGTTAACAAACTCGTATCCTGCACCGGGCTCATTGGGCTCGAGGGTGATCTTAACATGACCGTACTGACCTGAACCACCGGACTGTCTCTTGTACTTGCACTCATGGTCAACCTTCTTGCGAACGGTCTCCTTATATGCAACCTGAGGTCTACCGATGTTAGCCTCTACCTTGAATTCACGAAGCAGACGGTCAACGATGATCTCAAGGTGAAGCTCACCCATACCGGCGATGATTGTCTGACCTGTTTCTTCATCAGTATAAGTTCTAAAGGTCGGGTCTTCCTCTGCAAGCTTTGCAAGAGCGATACCCATCTTCTCCTGACCTGCGCGGGTCTTGGGCTCGATAGCAACGCTGATAACGGGCTCGGGGAATTCCATAGATTCGAGAATTACGGGGTGGTCCTCATCGCAGAAGGTATCACCTGTTGTGGTGTACTTTGTGGAAACGACAGCCGCGATGTCACCTGCATAACAGGTCTCAAGGTCGGATCTTTCGTTTGCATGCATCTGAAGAATACGTCCGAAACGCTCTTTCTTTTCCTTTGAGGAGTTGTAAACGTTTGTACCCGTAGAAACGCTACCGGAATATACACGGAAGAAGCAGAGCTTTCCGACATAGGGGTCGGTCATGATCTTGAATGCAAGAGCTGCAAAAGGCTCTGTATCGGAAGAATGTCTAACTTCCTCTTCCTCGGTATCAGGGTTTACACCCTTGATAGCCTCGATATCGGTAGGAGCGGGCATATAGTCGATAACAGCGTCAAGGAGCATCTGAACGCCCTTGTTCTTATAGGATGTTCCGCAGATTACGGGAACGATCTTGTTATCGATTGTTGCTTTACGGAGAGCTGCCTTAAGCTCGGGGATAGAGATCTCCTGACCGTCGCAGTACTTCTCGAAAAGCTCCTCATCTGTTTCGCAAATGGACTCAACCATTGCGTCGTGATATTCCTGTGCCTTATCTGCAAGATCTGCAGGGATAGGCTCAACACGAATATCCTTACCAAGGTCATCATAATAAACCTCGGCTTCCATCTTCATAAGGTCGATGATACCCTTGAAATCGTTTTCTGCGCCAATAGGAAGCTGGATCGGAACTGCATTTGCATGAAGTCTTTCCTTAAGCATTCCAACTGCGCGGAAGAAGTTTGCGCCGTTGATATCCATCTTGTTTACATAAACCATTCTGGGGACTCTGTACTTATCAGCCTGTCTCCAAACAGTTTCGGACTGGGGCTCAACGCCGCCCTTTGCACATAATACGGTTACTGCACCGTCAAGAACACGGAGTGATCTCTCAACCTCAACGGTAAAGTCAACGTGACCGGGGGTATCAATGATATTGATACGGTGGGTATTTGCCTTTGCCTTTGCGGGATCGTTATGGAAAGCTGTGTGTGCCCAATAGCAGGTTGTAGCGGCAGATGTGATTGTAATACCTCTCTCCTGCTCCTGTGCCATCCAGTCCATAGTTGCGGAGCCTTCGTGTGTTTCACCAATCTTGTGAGTCTTACCTGTGTAGAACAGGATACGCTCAGTGGTGGTCGTCTTACCGGCGTCAATATGTGCCATGATACCGATATTTCGAGTATGTTCAAGCGAATATTCTCTTGCCATAATTCTGTTCTCCTTTCAAGATTTGGTGAATTAATATCTGTAGTGTGCAAAAGCCTTGTTTGCTTCTGCCATTCTGTGTGTCTCTTCCTTCTTCTTGAATGCACCGCCTGCGCTGTTTGTAGCATCGATGATCTCTGCTGCAAGACGCTCAGCCATTGTGCGCTCTCCGCGAGTTCTGGAATATGCTACCAGCCAACGGAGACCAAGTGTCTGACGACGTTCAGCTCTTACCTCCATAGGTACCTGGTAGGTTGAACCACCTACACGGCGAGCCTTAACTTCGAGGACAGGCATGATATTCTCAAGCGCTGCCTGGAAAACTTCAAGCGGGCTCTTGCCCTGCTTTGCTTCGATGATTGCAAATGCGTCGTAAACGATTGTCTGGGCAACACCCTTCTTACCGTCAAGCATGATATTATTTACAAGCTTTGTTACGAGCTTAGATCCGTATATAGGATCCGGCAATACGTCTCTCTTGGAAATTTGACCTCTTCTCGGCACTGTACTTCCCTCCTTCATCAAAATATTATGAATTCATTGGTACTCGAAAGCAGACTTTCGTTAGCGCTTCGTCAAAGATGTTGTATATAAACATTTCTTACAGTAACATCAGGACGGTGGGCTAAGATTTCTGTTCTTATTAAATACCTTCCTAAGAATTTTAATTATATTACTTCTTCTTAGGTCTCTTTGCGCCGTACTTGGAACGGCTCTGGTTACGGTTTGCAACACCCTGTGCATCGAGTGTACCGCGGATAATGTGGTAACGAACACCGGGGAGGTCACGAACTCTTCCGCCTCGGATAAGCACAACGGAGTGTTCCTGAATGTTGTGTCCGATGCCGGGGATATAAGTTGTAGCCTCAAGGCCGTTTGTAAGTCTTACTCTGGCGATCTTACGAAGCGCGGAGTTAGGCTTCTTAGGGCTTGTTGTGGATACCTTTGTGCATACGCCTCTCTTCTGAGGAGAAGACTGGTTGGTCGTTGCACCCTTGAGTGCATTATAGCCCTTCTGGAGCACGGGGCTCTTGGACTTATAAACTCTGTCTGTACGACCCTGTCTTACAAGCTGGTTAAATGTTGGCATTTTATTCCTCCTTCTTCTGTAATAAATGCTTATATACAAGCGTGTGACGAGCACACGTTACTGTCATATAGGCGCAATTAGGCATAGTTTGCCCATTGCTACGGAATATTATATCATTTCATGGACAAGTTTGTCAAGCATCAATACACTTTAAAGAAAATTTCTCCCTTTTGCACAATTTGCAGAGGTATTTTTCTCTGTTTTTGACTATTTTAACGCCATTTTTGCGCATCAAAGAGTAATCCCGAAAAATTTTGCGGCATTTTCCGCGGTGATTTCTGCCATTCTATCCTCGGGAACGCATCTTATATCCGCAAGCTCGGCGAGAATGAAGCTCATAAGCCCCGAATGATTCATTTCTCCTCTATGGGGATGAGGCGCAAGATACGGGCAATCGGTTTCTATAAGGATCCTATCCTCGGGGATAATTGCCGCAACCTCTTTCACCTTATGGGCATTTTTGAAGGTAAGCACTCCCGAAAACGAAATATACCAGCCACGCTTTACAAGCTCAAGAGCCATTTCCGCGCTTCCGCTGTATGAATGAAAAACACCCTTTACATCCGGATAGCGGCAAACGGTATCAAAGCAATCGCCGTGTGCTTCTCTATCGTGAATTATAACAGGCATATCAAGCTCTCTCGCCATCTGAAGCTGTCTTTCAAAAAACGCCTGCTGCTTTGCCTTGTCGGTTCCCTCATAATGATAATCAAGACCTATTTCACCGATGGCAACTATCTTTTTTTCTGCCCTGCCTTCAAGCATGGACCTCAGCCTGTCCATCTCAAAATCAACATCCGTATAATGTCGGCAGTCGCCGGGGTGTATTCCCACCGCGGCATACATATTCTTATATTTAGCCGCCTGATTTATGCACTCTGCGGCATTTTCATTGCTTGTACCCACATTGACTATCCATCCCACATTATCCGAGAAAAGGGCGGAAAGGATAGAATCCGCTCCGCCGTTTATCTCCTCAGAGAATCGCTCGTCATAATAATGTGCGTGCGAATCAAAAAGCTTCATATTATTTATCTCACTCTTTCACCGAGAGGTGTGTCATCGGAAAGGAACACAACTCTGATCTCCTCCTCGCCCGATGCAAGTATCATGCCGTTTGACTCGATACCGCAAAGGGTTGCAGGCTTAAGATTTGCAACGATGATGACCTTTTTACCTATCATCTGCTCTGGCTCATAGAATTTTGCAATTCCCGAAACGACAGTTCTCTGCTCATAGCCAAGATCGACAGTGAGTTTAAGGAGCTTTTTAGCCTTCGGAACCTTCTCGCAAGCAACGACCTTTGCGGTACGAAGCTCAACATTCATAAAGTCCTCAAAGCCTATCTGTGCAAGTCCCTCCGGCTTTTCTATCTTCTTTTCAGCCGCCTGTGCAGCCTTCATCTGCGCTTCAAGCTCTGCCTGAAGCTCCGCAAGCATTGCTTCTTCGTCAATTCTTGCAAAGAGAACCTTGCTCTCGAACGTGCTTGTTCCAACCTTCATGCCGCAGAACTTGTCTGCATCGCCAATGGTGTCAAAGCCTCTTGCATCTGTTCCGAGACGGTTAAGAATATCCTCTGCAGACTCGGGAATAATAGGCTGAAGCATAACAGCGCCCCAACGGATGGTTTCAAGAAGATTATAAAGAACAGTGTCAAGACGAGCCTTCTGCGCGGGATCCTTTGCAAGAACCCAAGGAGTTGTTTCGTCGATATATTTGTTTGCGCGGCGAAGCATTGCGAAGATATGCTCAAGGGCATCCGCAATTCTGTATTCATCCATGTTTGCGGTGAATTTAGAGAAGGCCTGTACGCAAGCATTTTTCAACTCATCATCAAGTGCATCTGGAGCAACAGGAGCGGGAATTACAGACTCATTATACTTCTTCAGCATATCAAGAGTACGCTTAAAGAGGTTACCAAGATTATTTACAAGGTCTGCATTGTAGCGAGTGATAACGCTCTCATACGTTATCGAGCCATCGGATGCAAAGGGCATTTCGGAAAGTGCATAATAGCGAACACCGTCAACTCCGAATCTCTTTGCAAGATCGTCCGCATAAATAACATTTCCCTTGGATTTTGACATTTTATCCTCACCAAAATTAAACCAAGGATGTCCAAACACCTTTTTAGGCAGCGGAACATCGAGAGCCATAAGCATGATGGGCCAATAGATGGTATGGAAGCGAAGGATATCCTTACCAATCATATGCACATCCGCAGGCCAGAACTTGTTAAACAGCTCGGGCTGCTCGCTAAGCTCGGGATCGTATCCAAGCGCTGTGATATAGTTTGAAAGTGCGTCTATCCAAACATAGATAACGTGCTTGGGGTCAAAATCAACAGGAACGCCCCATTTGAAGGCTGTTCTTGAAACGCAAAGATCCTGAAGACCGCCCTCTACCTTAAGGAAGTTATTTATCATTTCCTTTTTGCGGGATTCGGGCTGAATGAAATCGGGATTTTCTTCAATATATTTAATGAGCTTGTCTGCATATTTGCTCATCTTGAAGAAATAAGATTCCTCTCTTGTTTTCTGAACGGGTCTGCCGCAGTCGGGGCATTTTCCGTCTGTTATCTGTGTGTCGGTAAAGAAGGACTCGCAGGGGGTGCAGTACCAGCCCTCGTAATAACCCTTATAAATATCGCCCTTATCATAGAGCTTCTTGAATATCTTTTCAACGCTCTTTTCGTGGTAGTCATCTGTTGTGCGGATGAATTTATCATAGCTTGTATTCATCAAATCCCAGATACCCTTGATCTCGCCCGCAACACCGTCAACATAAGCCTTTGGTGTGATGCCCGCCTCATTTGCAAGATTTTCGATCTTCTGACCGTGCTCATCTGTTCCCGTGAGGAAAAAGACATCATAGCCGCGAAGTCTCTTGTAACGAGCCACCGCATCTGTCATAATTACCTCGTATGTATTTCCGAAATGAGGCTTACGGGAAGCATAAGCAATAGCTGTTGTGATATAAAACTTTTCCATAATCTATATACCTGACCTTTTATAAATTTTCTTTTTTATTGGCTTTTTCTATTACAAAAAGCTGAATCGATACCAAATAAAGGGGCACCGTATAAACGACAAATAAAATTCCAAGAGACAAAACCGAAAGCAATATAAGAGGAATGAAGGACAAATTAAATCCCACAATCTCCTTTGTCGAGAGGAAATTGCTTCTTTTTGAATAAGCAAGAGCATTTTTTGCATCCTTGCCTGCGAAAAATGCGTTCGGAAGAATATATATTGACGGCAGCATACCCGAAACAGGCAAGAAAAATATTGCTGCGAAAATATATGTTTCATCGGGTATTATCTTGTTTCCGAATCCGCTCATGGAATATGCAATGAGCCAGCCGAGAGCAGATGCCAATCCAATCTGAAACAGTACCGCCCCCAAAACCGAAATTGAAACTCTGTATGCATCAAAAATTCTGCTTTTACCGAAATAATAAAGCAGGTCTGATATCTGTGTTCTCCTGAAAGTACACATTCGGTAAGCCATTCGGAAAAGTCCCATGCACAGCGGCAGAGCCAATGCAAGGATAATTGCCATTTCCGCCGCCGGCATATAGATCGGTATCATCTCCGAAAAGATAAAATAGCAGACCGATTCAAATATATGCATCGCCGTTCCAACAATGGCGAGGGAAAAGAGGAAAGCGCACGACAAACGCAAAAGATTTCCGCGCTCGCCAAGTAAAATCGCCGCGCGTCTTTTCAGATCGCGTAAGCTGAAACGCATCTCACTGTTTTTCGTCAAGAGCACACCTCCCCATGGCATTATTATATTATTATAACAGATATTTCCGTTTAATACAAGAGTTTCCGCGATTTTTTCGTCAAAAGAAAGATTATATTTTGCAAAACAAGCCAAAAACTAATATATGAGGTGATAATTTTTGAAAAAATTCAAATTAAAAGACATTTCGTCAGAATTCGGACTTATATTTTTCACGGGTGCGGTGCTCTATTATTCCATCGAGGTGATATGGCGAGGCTATTCGCACATGGCAATGGCTCTGCTTGGCGGTGTTTGCTTTTTGCTCCTTTATCTTATGGAGCGCTTCTTTCCCAAAATGCCTCTGCTTCTATACTGCATCCTCGGTGGGACGATCATAACCCTTATGGAGCTTGTCACAGGTGAAATTCTAAACAATTCAATGGGGCTTGACATATGGGATTATTCCTCCGTCCCCCTTAATTTCAGAGGTCAGATATGCCTGCTCTTCAGCTTTTTCTGGTGCCTTATCTCCTATCCCGCTTTTTATCTGGCAAGGCTTATG
>JAZROG010000069.1:0-16088 GCA_045648605.1 Eubacteriales bacterium
GGGAGAAAAATAATGTATAATATAATAAATAACTGTACAAATCTGAAAAATCGGGAGATATTATCATGAAAAAAACCATAATTTCGGTGCTTTGCGTACTGCTTCTTTTCATTCCCACATATATAGCCATCGCAAGCTATATCACAACGCAAAATGCCCCTATTTCCAATAGCTTTGTTGAAAAGATAGACATTGCAGACCTGGCAGGTGAGTCCTATACCATTGCAAAGACCAATGCGGAGGGAGACCTTGTAAGCTTTTTCGTTTCAATGAACACAAATGCCACAAAGGTTGCGGAGCTTCCCGAGCCTCTTGTTGGAACATCCTTCTATAAGGTAACATTCCACAGCGGAAATGTTGCGGAGGAATATAAGTATTATCTTAATACCAGGGGCGCTCTCAGCTATGCGGAGTTTCCGGACGGAACAGTTTACCAGCTCTCTGTTGATGATGTAAACAAATTCCTCAAAACCCCCTATGCACTCTCACTTTTCTCTGCTGATTCGCTTCCCATACTTAAAAATACCGCAGGTGAGCTTATAACCCCCACAAGCGTAAGCTGGAATTATAAGCTTGACAGTGAAAAATACAGTCCTCTTTCGGGCTTCAAGACCACAGATGAGCTTATAACATACGAAATGGAGGGCGGACTCGACCTTGATTTCACAGCGAAGGCCGACCTTTACACGCTCAAGGTCTATGACAAAAATTCCACACTTATCTATGACGGCTCAACAGACGATCTCAGTACTCTTTCCTTTGATACAGATTCTGACCTTACCTTTATGGTAAAGGCATCCTGGTATGAGGATAATACCCGTGATTTCTATGGCGAGGCGACCTACAATTTCAGAACAAAGCTCATCGCCGGCGCTGAATTCTTCATCGGCGAAAGTGAGGGAGTTCAGCCGGGTGATTTCGTTGCAATTACAGGCTATAATGTTGCAGATCCCGCAAAGGTAAGATTCACAAGCAGCCCCTCTATCGGTTATACTCCTACATTCTATGCAGAGGGCGACAGAGTTATTGCATTCGTTCCTCTCCATTATGAGCTTGCGCACGGCTCTTATGTGTTCACTCTTTCCTATGGCTCTGTTTCACAGGAGATAAATCTTGAGGTTGAAAGCAAGAAATTCAGAACAAACACCCATAAGGTGAGCAAGGTCATTGCGGAAAACACCCGAAACGAAGAGTCCCTCAAGGAATTTGACGAGCTTTTCAATTCCATCTGCTCACAGAACGAGGCCACAAAATACTTCACCGAAAGCTTTACAGACTATGAAGGTCAGAAGGCAATGAAGGCAAAGATCACCGCCGGCTTCGGTCTTTACAGAACAGTTTCCTCAACAAAGGAGGAATACAGAAATATCGGCGTTGAGTGGAAGATCGACAAGGGAACGAACATCCCCGCTTCAAATGCAGGAAAGGTAATTTATGCGGGTATCTCCACATATGGCGGAAGAATGGTCGTTATCGACCACGGAATGGGTCTTAAGACCTGGTATCTGCACCTTGACGAGATAAAGACAAATGTTGGGGACATCGTTGCACTTGGTGATGTTATCGGAACCGCAGGTAATTCGGGCTTTGCAGAGCAGAACGGTATCTGCACAATAATGACTGTCGGCAATATCCCCGTTTGCCCCTACAGAACATGGGACAGCGGTGTCGGAATCGGCATATATTCAAAGTAAAACTTAACGGAGCTGATTCGCCGCAGTGTGAGTCAGCTCTGTTTTTTACAGAAATATTCAATCGGAGGTTATTCATGAAAAAAATCATTGTCGCAATCTTTCTTTTTCTCGTCCTCATCTCACTTTTCTCCTGCAAAGAAAAGGAACCTACATACGATGCAAATGAGTTTTTCCCTCTCGCAGAGGAAACAAAAAGTATTGAAATAGCCTCATATGACGGCACTCGTCAGCTTACGGCACCAATGCTTCACAGAGAGGTTGCAAATGAAACAAAGCTCCTTGACGAAATAATGAACAGCTTTAGAGATACCCCATCGGAAAAGGTTAAAAATTTTTCTCACAACAAAATAAAACTGCCAATATACGGATTAAAATTTACCGCAAAAGACAAACCCTCTTTCTTTGCGTTGTTTTCAAACGGATATCTGCTTACTCAAAACGGTGATGCCTATAAATTTGAATATGATTTCGCATCTCTCATGGAAAAGAACTTTCAAAAGGAGCTTGAGGAATCGGAATTGGATAACTTTTTCCCCGGTCTGCGCCTTGCGGCGGAGGAAAACGGAAAATGGGTAGGGGATTTCATGCCTGCAGCAGTAACAATATACAAGCATAGCAATTCCCTTGCACAAGCGGGGGCATCGCTTGAAATCAAAGGTTTTGACGGCAAGGCAGTACACGGAATAATACACAATAATAAACATGTGCTTCTTGAATACGGTGAACCTTTTGATTTTCACGCACTTGTTGACGGTGAATGGAAAGATGTCCCCTCTTTACACGAATTTTATTTCATTATGCCGCTGTATTCAACAGTTAAAGAATATTTCGAATTTAACTTTTATATCGGACAGTATGCTCCGCTCCCCACAGGAAAATACAGAATTATTTTTCACGGACTCACCGCCGAATTTGATGTAGAATAATAAAAAATTCATTTTCTCAAGCCGAGAAGCGTATGATTAAATTAAAGCTACGCTATTCGGAGGAGATCATGAGTTCCAATATCAAAAGAAACGAAAGTCCATTGGGCTTTGCCCTTTCATTTGCCCTTTTTTCGCTCATTCTCGCACTCATCGCTGCACTTTTGCTCTTTGCCGCATCCTTTTTCTATGGAAAAATCGAGAGTCCCCGAAAAATTCTCGATGCAGATGCTTCCCCGCTTCTCCCCTCGGTCATTATCGACGCGGGACACGGAGGAGAGGACGGTGGTGCCAGCGGCAAAGGCGGTGCACTTGAAAAAGAGCTGAATCTTGATATCGCCTTCAAACTCACAAATATGCTTCGCGCGTCGGGGATAAATGTGATACTGACAAGAACAGAGGATATTCTGCTCTATGACAGAAATGCCGACTACATGGGTCATAAAAAATCCCTTGACCTTCGCGCGCGGCTGGACATTTCAAAAAGCAATCCAAATTCTGTCTTTGTCAGCATACATATGAACTCCTTCGGAGATGCAAGGTACAAGGGGCTTCAGGTTTGGTATTCAAAAAACACCGCGGGTAGCAAAATGCTTGCAGACACGGTGCAAAGCTATGTAAGAGAAGCTCTGCAAAACGATAACGACAGAAAAACAAAGGCTGCAAATTCATCCATTTATCTTCTTGACAGAGCGGTTTGCGATTCGATCCTTGTGGAGTGCGGATTTCTTTCAAATGCCGAGGAGGAAGCTCTCCTTCTTGATGAAAGCTATCGAAAAACACTCGCCTTTACCATCTTTGCGGCAATAAAAGAATATTTTTCCGTCATGTAGCCAATAATAGATTTGAAATAAGAAAACGAAAGGATGTCAGATATGAATAAGGCTCAAATTTCAAGGGCGGTAGCAAGAGAAATACTCGATTCGAGAGGTAACCCAACAGTTGAAGCTACCGTTATTTTAAATGACGGCACGGTAGGAGTTGCAAGCGTTCCGTCGGGTGCTTCAACAGGCATTTTCGAGGCGCATGAAAGACGAGACGGTGATGAAAAGCGCTACGGAGGAAAGGGAGTCCTTGATGCGGTATGCAATGTTGGCAAGTTGATTTCACCTGCCATTGCGGGGATCTGCGCAACAGAGCAGGCAGAGATCGACCACACCATGATAGAGCTTGACGGAACACCCGATAAATCGGATATCGGCGCAAATGCCATTCTTGCAGTGTCTCTCGCCGCCGCAAGAGCCGCCGCAAATTCATTCCATATGCCAATTTACCGTTATCTCGGCGGTCTTGCCGCAAGCAGGCTTCCCGTTCCCATGATGAATATTCTCAACGGCGGTGCTCATGCCTCAAACAATGTTGATATTCAGGAATTTATGATAGCACCCGTGGGTGCAAGATCCTTTGCCGATGCTATGCGAATAGGCAGTGAGGTATATCACAAGCTTGGCGAGCTTCTTCTTAAAAACGGATACGGAACAACTGTGGGAGACGAGGGCGGTTATGCCCCAAATCTTGCGGGAGATGACGAAGCCTTTGAGCTTATCTGCCGTGCCATAGAGGAGTCGGGCAACAGCACGGAAAATGTCAAGATAGCCATTGACGCGGCAGCAAGCGAATGGTACACCGAGGGCGGAAAATATAAGCTTTCGGGGCACGGAAATTCATACAGCAGCGACGAGCTTATCGAAAGATGGAAAAAGCTCGTTTCAAGCTATCCGATCTTCTCCATCGAGGACGGACTTGACCAGGAGGACTATGAGGGCTGGAAAAAGCTGACCCTGGAGCTTGGCGGCAAGGTTATGCTTGTGGGCGACGATCTTTTCGTCACAAACGAAAAGCGTCTCCGCGACGGAATAAAGGACGGCTATGCAAATTCCATCCTAATAAAGCCTAATCAGATCGGAACGCTCACAGAGGTGCTTGACACTGTTAGTCTTGCAAAGGAAAATGGCTATAAGTTCATCATTTCCCACAGAAGCGGCGAGACCGAGGACACCACCATTGCCGATCTTGCGGTTGCGCTCAATGCTGAATATATCAAATCGGGAGCACCCTGCCGAAGCGAAAGAGTTGCAAAATATAACAGACTTCTCCGTATCGAATCCTCCATGGGAAGATGCTCAAAATACGGCAAGCGCACAAATTGCGCCCCCGGTGAGCATAGATTTGCGGGAATTCTTGAATAAATATTTGAAAAAAGCAAAGAGGTTGATTCTGCACAAGTCCGTTAAAAACGGACAATTGAAAAAAAGAGTCTCCTATGGTAGAATATAAACATCTACCATAGGAGGTTTTTGTTATGCCAAGAGGATATCGACACATACAAGATTACGAAAAAGAAATATTGGAACTTAGGACACAAGGAAAAACAGGGCGTGAAATCTGCGAGAAATATGGTTTCAGTAAAAAACAATACACAAATTTTATCACAAGATATAACCGACGTGAAGATAAAATATATAGTGTTAGCGAGATGTGCCGGTTCTTTGGGGTATCGAGAAGCGGTTACTATGACTATGTCAAGAGAATGGATATTCCGGCATGGGATCTCCCACTTGCTGAAAAGATCCGGGAGTGTCAGGAGCATAGCCACAGTACTTACGGATACCGTAGGGTACATATATGGCTTGAAAGACAAGGAATATATAGAAATCCCAAAACAGTACTTCGTGTAATGCAGAAATACAATCTGCTTTCCGTAGTTCGCCGAAAGAAATATCGCAATTATGGAGAATATCTGCATAGATACCCCAACCTGCTCAATCGAGATTTTCACGCAGAACGTCCCAATCAAAAGTGGGTAACGGATATTTCGTACATTAAGACAGGACAAGGCGTGCTGTATCTTTCGGTAATTCGTGACCTCTACGACAATAGTATCGTCGCTTACAAGACGGGTACTGAACAGAATATCAACCTCGTTCTCTCCACTATCAGAGCAGCCAAGAGAAAGGAAAAGGTCACCGCAGAGTTGCAGCTCCACAGTGACCAAGGCTTTCAGTACACCTCTCAAGCGTATTATAGCCTAACAAAATCATATCACATTATGCCGTCAATGTCAAGACGTGGAAACCCATATGACAACGCTTTAGCCGAAAATTTTTTCTCAATCCTGAAAACCGAGTGTATCTATCGCACCAAACTCAAAACCTATGAGGAGGCGCGCCTCCTCATAGATGCATACATACAGTTTTACAACAACGAACGTATTCAACTCAAAACAAAACTGACACCACTCGAAAAGCGATGTCAGTTCGTTGCCTGATTTTTAATGTTTTCTACCTCAAGGGTGTTTTTTTGTGCTGTCCGCACAATTTGGGGCAGTTCACAAATTCGGTAAACAAGTGTTTTTTGATTTACAAAGATTGAGCTATTATAACTCTCGTTATAAAATACCCATCGTTTACTGTAAATTGACAGTTTCCGCCGAGCTTTTCCGTCAGATATCGAATACTCTGTGTGCCGTAGCCATGTCCCTTTTTTGAGGACACGGGAAGACCGTCCGAAAAGACCGGATTTTTACCTATCGGATTTTTCACAGACAGAAGGAGCTTGCCGTCAGCCCCCTTCAGCATAAGGGAAACAGTGCGCTGCCGAGGCGGAAGATCCGTCACCGCGTTAATGGCATTGTCAAGCGCATTTGATAAAATCGATGAAAACATAATTTCATTTATGTATATATTGTCAACGCCGATGGAGTACACAAAATTCACCTCATGCGCCTCGCATTTTGATGAAAAGTCCGAAAGAACATAATTTACGGTATCATTTGAGCAAAATCGCTTCGCTTTTGTTCGTTCGATCTGTTCTATATGGGAGTTGATAATGCTTTTCGCTGTTGCCTTATCGTCTGTATCGATGCATACAGCGATGGCACTTAAAAACAGACGCAAATCATGGCGAAGCATTCTTATTTCACTCTCGCCTCGCTTTATAGCCTCAAGCTCCTTAGCCTGCTCTTCAACGGTAATGCGTATTATCTGTTCCTTACGCTCCGCATCGGATTTTCTCTCGTATTCTCCATAATATACGATGCAAAACACAGTAAAAATAATACATATAAAAAACGGTAAAAATTCTGCGACAACACGGTTATTTTCAATCCATACATTTGTGTAAACCATAGTTGCGTAGTCGAACAAATAGTAGGTTGTGGGAACTATCGCGAATATACACACGCTTTTCGTTTCTTTTTCAAATATTTCGGCAAAGGTGTGTGACAGAAGCTTAAGCGCCAGAATTAAAACAGGGATCAAAACCGCAATTCGCACACAGTATTCAACAATTTTATCATCCCCAAAAAAGCAAATCAAAACACTAAACCATTTTGCGGGCTGGCAGAGCAGATACGCAGTAGATACCGAAACAATTGCAGTGATGAAACGCTTTTTATAAAAAAACACAAGGAACAGTATAAGAGGCAGGTGAGTGATGAGCGGATATAGCTTCCAGATAAATGCTTCTTCGACAAAAATCAAAAACAGACCTTGAAGCGCTCCGAGCAGAGCAGAAAAAAGCAGTATTGTAAATCTGTTTTTCTTTGTAAATCCAACGTTTGCAAAGCTCGCAGACAAAATCACGCCAAACATCAGGACAATAAATCCGTGTATCAGCACCATAATATGCTCTGTCATTCTCGCTCTCCCCTTTCGAACATCAATTCAAAGTATGCCGCCTCAAAATCCTTATGGGCTGTTCGTGATATCGGTATGCGGCATCCCGACCGTGTTGTTATTTCCTTAGGAGTATATTGGCTTATACGGAAAATATTGACCAGATAGCTTCGGTGGCACTTGAAAAAGCCGTCTTGCACTGTGAGCTTGTCATCGTAAGTATAAAATGGCTCACTTGATTTGATCTGCTTTTTATCTGACAAAAGGAAAACCACATGCTTGCCCTGCGCTTCCACATACTCTATATTACGAAGCTCTACGCGATGAACAAGGTTTGCATCCCTTATAAGTATATATTTTGTGTTATCCGCAATGCTTTCGTACAGCTCATCGAGACAGCGGTAAAGCTTATCCTTGTCAAGAGGCTTTAATATGTATCCGTTAGCATGCACGGAATACGACTCAATTGCAAATTCGGGAGAAGATGTCAAAAATACAAGCTTTACCGATCTATCATTTTTTCGTATCTGAGCCGCAGTGTCGATACCGTTTACAACAGGCATTACGATATCAAGCAAGATAATGTCAAAGGGATTTTTGAAGTGAGCATCTACAAGAGAATCGCCATCATCGAAAAGCTCGATGATCACATCGTCCGAGTCTTTTTTCCAAATCGATACCAATGATTTTGCCTGTGTTAAAAATTCCGGCATATCATCGCAAATTGCAATCCTCAGCAATGCTATCACCCCTTTCATGATCTGCCAATAATATTATAACAGATAATACGACAAATTTCAACGGTGTGAAATGCACTTCGTGCCCTTAAAAATGCATTTCGTTCCGCGCCTCCCTTTTTGAGTGTTATATGTGGTATAATTTGGTCGAATATAATCAACAAAATGAAAAAAAATAAGGAGTACCGACAATGAAAAAAAGATTTTTAAGTTTAGTTCTGTGCATTTGCACTCTTGCATCTTTACTTACCGTTGCTGTCATTGAGTCATCGGCGGCGACTGCACCTGATTTTGCAGACGTTAAAGCGAGTGATTATTTTTCAGTTCCCGTAAGCTGGGCCGTTGAGGGTGGGATAACCGTCGGCACAAGCTCTACAGCTTTTTCGCCAAATGAAACATGTACACGCGCACAGATATTGACATTCCTGTGGCGCGCTGCCGGTTCTCCCGAGCCAAATCCCAATATTATAAATTTCTATGTGGACATAAAGACAACCGACTATTTTTACAAGGCAGCTTTGTGGGCGAGAGAAAAGAGGGTCCACGTTCCGAGCGATGAGTACTTCAGACCGAATACTCCCTGCACCCGCGCTTCTACCGTTGAGTATTTCTGGCGCTTGGCAGGTGCTAAGATAGGTGATGTAGTTCCTTTCTCGGATGTTGATCGTGGCTCTGTCCTCGAGAATGCGGTTTCTTGGGCTGTGTCATACGGTATTACACAGGGAACAGGCGGAACTGCTTTCACACCGAATAATGTTTGCACCCGTGCACAGATCGTAACATTTCTCTACCGTTATTATGTTGCACCGTCCGACAACAGTGCACTTATTGATACTCTTATAAAGACCGTTCCGCAGAGCGAGCTGAAGCTCGATCCGCCCATTCCGGAGGATTACAGAAAGCATCCCGATTGGTACATGAGTCTGACACCCCCTGCAGAGATGAGTGATGAGCGTTTGCTTGCGGAATATGAGTATATTCAGAAAGCAATAGACGATTTCAAAGCACGTGACATATACATGAGCGACGGACCTTATTCCCGAGATCTCGATCTTTGGTCTGAGGTGAGCAGACGCGGACTTGAAGAATGAAAATAAAAATAGTTTTTATAAATTTTACTTTGGAGGACTTGTAAAATGATGAAAAGAATTATCAGCTTTTTGCTGGCAACTGTCATGATACTTTCTTTCATTCCTACTGCTGTTTTTGCAGAACAGATAAGGAATGCGGTATCGGCAAGGCTGGCAAATCCATTCAGGGATGTTAAAGAAAGCGATTGGTACTACTACTCGGTTCAGTATTCGAGAGTAAACGGCTTCTTTAACGGCGTTTCGGATACGAAATTTGATCCGAACGGCACGATGACACGAGGTATGTTTGTCACTGTGCTCGGACGTATGGCAGGCGTTGATACTGCTTCATACAAGGGACACTCATCCTTTAATGATGTTCCTGCAAATATGTACTATGCACCTTATGTTGCTTGGGCTGCAAAGCATGGCATCACCACAGGTACGGGAGATGGAAATTTCTCGCCCGATCTTGTCATAAACAGACAGTCAATGGCAACATTTCTGGTTCGCTATTTTGAATCATTTGGTGTTGACTATGAGACCGATGCAAATATAACAACTCTCCCCGCCGACATTAAAAATGTTGCAAGCTGGGCGCAGGATTCTGTTATAAAGCTTTGGGAAAACGGTCTCCTCAACGGTGACGGTACAAATTTCAATCCCAAGGACAATGCAACGCGTGCACAGAATGCTGCTATAGCTGCCCGTGCCGATGAGGTCGTTGAGGTTTGGTATAAGGAGCCCGGTGTTCCCTCTGACAGAGTAAAGATCGATCCCGAAACGGGACTTCCCTTTGAGACAGAGGATGATTCGGAGCAGACAGTGGATCCCACACCCTCACGCCCTGTTACTCCCACTGTAACTTATTATACAGTTACATATACCGACGGTGTTTCGGATGAGGTTGTATTCAAGAATCAGAGCTACAGAGTGGTTCGCGGCTTTAAGACTCCCTCATTTGAAGGCACACCGGAGCGCGAAGGATATATCTTTGCAGGATGGAGTCCTGAGGTGAGAACATATGTTACCTCAAACGTAACATATACCGCTCTTTGGACACCCATAACCCCCTCTCCTGTTATGTACACAGTTACATATACCGACGGTGTTCAGGGCGAAGAGATTTTTGCCGACCGCACCTTTACTGTGGAATCAGGCAGCGAAATACCCGATTTTGACGGTATTCCGTTGCGCTCGGGTTATACCTTTATCGGCTGGAATCCCGAAATTGCTTCCACTGTAACAGAAAACGTTACATATACAGCACAGTGGAAGGTCAATGCTCCCACTCCTGCAAGCTATACGGTTGTTTATACCGATGGAGTTGCCGATGAGGAGATATTTATCGATCAGACTTACACAAGACAGGAAGGCAGCGATACTCCTGCTTTTGAAGGCACTCCCGTAAGAGAAGGCTACATTTTCAAGGGATGGAGTCCCGAGCCTTCTGAAAAGGTTACCGGAAGCGTAACATATACCGCGCAGTGGGAGCTTATTCCTCCCGAGCCTACCAAGTATATGGTTACATATACCGACGGTGTAGCAGACGAGGAGGTCTTTGCTGACCAGACCACCACACTTGTGGAGGGCAGCGATACACCTGCTTTTGAAGGTGAACCTGTTCGTGAAGGCTACATTTTCAAGGGATGGAGCCCCGAGGTTTCGGAAAAGGTTACGTCAAGCATAACATATACCGCACAGTGGGAAGCCGAAATAACATCATATGCCGTCAATTTCTATGACGGTAAAAAGCTCATCGACACTATTTATGCAGAGAAAGATCAGCCTCTTGGCGCAGTTCCGTCTGTTCAGAAGTCGTCGAAGGCAAATGCGACACTTATCGGTTACTTTATCGATTCCACATTCAGCCAGGAATTCTATGCAGAAAATCCTGTTACAAGCGATATGAATGTCTATGCAAAGTATGAGGATATGGGTCCCCAGGAGGAGCTTAACTTTACATCCTTTGCACAGATGGATATGACTCCCGATATCAGCTTCTATGTAGTTGGTACAGGAAGTCCCGAAAATGCTGTTACACTTGAGGTTATGGATGGTTCAGACCCCGTTGCGCTTACTTTTGAAAAAACATCAGACGGATATAAGGTGTATGCTGCAAACGGCTTTAATCTCGGTTGCTCCTATCAGCTTAATCTTGCTGACGGATGGACATTCAAGGATAAGTCGGAAACTATCCGCAAGGCATCCTTCTCCATTGCAATGGATGAGGTTGAAAACCTCCAAATGAACGATAGCATCGTATATATTTTGGATACAGAAGCTATCAGATATACCGTTAACGGCACAAAATACGATGTTCTTACATCCGATCTTGTTACTGAAAACGGCGGTAGCTTCAGCTATAACGGCGATGTCAACGTTGGCGATATAGTTTGTGTTTATGTTGGAACACATCCTGCAGAGCGTGATGAAGCTATCGAGATGATGGACCCTGCCGTATATGTCAAGATAAGTGATGTAAGTGGTAATACCGTTAAATTCGAGCATCTCAGCGAAGAGGAACAGGGACTGCTTTATAACATTCCCGATAACCTCCCGATTATCGTTGATTCCTTGCCTACCGGTAAGACAGGTAGTGTTAATATCTCTGCTCTTGACGTTGAAATGTACGTTACAATGATGGGAGAGGGATACACAATCGCAAATGCCCTTGACAAGGCTCTTGAGGCAGTTGCAATCGGCGATTTCGTAACTCTTTATACATCAACCGATGATATTTCCTCTGAAAATGATCTTTATTACGGTGAAATTACAGGCTATGATGAAGCAACCGGCGAGATTACCTTTAAGGCAACCACAAGACAGGCTATTCTCGACAGTATGGACCTCTATTCCAACATCGAGACAGACGGAAGTGACTTTATAACGGAAGACGAGAAGGCAGCTCTTGAAGCAACACTCTATGAGCAGATCAAAAAGAGCGGTTTTGCCGAGGATGCGGCATTTGTTCTCGCTGATATCATCACAAAAACAGACGGATTCAAGAATAGCGAAAGTATTCAGAAATTCCTCCTCAAAGATTCCTATGGCAATGAGCTTACACCCGAGCAGCTTGAGCTTCTCAATATCGGAGGCACATTTGAGCTGAGCGATGATATCGAGCTTACCGTTGAGCTTATCACAAAGGGCGATCAGCTCAATTTCAAGGGCGGTGTTCAGCTTGCTGTTAAGATCGAAGCAGAGTTTGAGGTCGAGCTTGAGGATGACGAAAAGATAAGCATCGAGCTTGAAGCATCCTTCGTACAGGAGGTTGCCATCGATCCTCGCGTAAGCGGAAGCATTGTTTATAAAGAAATCCTTTGGATACCGATCCCCGTTGGTGTCAAGGTTGGTGCAACCATTGATATCAGAAACTTCACAGCATTCTCCTTTGACGCAGTTGTTTATACCGTTGCTCCCGAGGACGAAAGCCTCTGGGATCAGTTCAAGGAAGTTATGAAGAATCCCGAAAAGCTTGCAGAGCTTGACTTCCTCCCCGATGAGCTTAAGGAAGGACTTAAGACCACAGGTGACGTTCTCGATAAGATCCGTGAGCTTGAGGACAAGGCCGAAAAGGCAAAAGATAAGTACGATCAGTACACAGGATATCTTAAAGATATTGATACACTTTGGGACGTAGTTGAAACAAACGGCCTTACAACCCGTGAGGATTGGAAGGCACTTCAGAGCGAGCTTGGTCAGACAAGTATTACCTCCGACCTTCTCGGAATGCTCGATCTGACAACAGAAACAGGCATTGAGACAGAATATTATGAATCTCTCGATGCACTTCTCGACCGCTACTGTGAGATGCTCGAGCAGGAAAGCGATTGGGTCAAGCTTGTAGAACAAGAAATGTTCACATCAGAATATTGCATCTACGGTATCGTAATCGGTGTTGAGGTTAGCTTTGTTGTTCGTGCAGACCTCAGTCTTGCGATCGGATCAAATCTCCAGTATCAGGTTGGTAAGAGATACGAATTCTGGTTCAAGATAGGTCTCTTCAAGCCCAGCTCCGGTAGCTCCACAATGGACCTTATTGACGAGCAGTTTGCATTCCAGTTCTATATCATGGGCCGTCTCGGACTCAAGGCAGGTATTGCCGCAAAATTCTATGTAGGTATAGGAACGGGTAAGCTTGCTTCTGTCGGAATCAAGGCAGAGCTTGGTCCATATATCAAGCTTTACGGATTCTTCGTTTACGAATATACGAAGTTCAGAGCTGCCAACACATCAAAGTGGGAATCTGACGAACGTATGGCGGGCGCACTGTTCATGGAATTCGGTCTGTACTTCATTCTCGGCTTCGAGGCAGAAGCACTCGGACTCTTTGAGTATAGCTACGACTTCCTTGATGAAGAAATACCGCTTCTGACCGCAGGTACAAGACGTTATTATTACCAATTTGACTATGCTCCCGAGGAAGGAGAAATGGTTCTTGTCAAGGACGAGGATGGCAATAGTAACAACGGCATCACAATGAAGCTTCCCGAGGAGTATATGGGTCTTAAATTCATTGACCTTTCAACGGGAATTCGCGGAATTGAGGCTCGTGATTATACAAATTATAATGTTTCACTTTCAAACCCCAATTTCACATATGATAAGAAGACAGGTCTTATTAGCGTAAACGTTCCCGATGGCATTCGTTATATGGAATGTGATCTTACCTTTACATACAGATACGGTAAGATGGCGTTCAGCACATATGATATGACTGTAACAGTTCCGCTTGTATGGACAAACCTTGCAACAGAAGAGCTTACAGAATACTATACCGCTTCTGTTCGCGTAGGCAACAATATTGACGGATTTGAGACAGTTTGGTCAAAGCGTGTGCTTAAAAACAAGGAATTTGATCTTCCCACAGTCGAGGAGATAATGGAGCTTATCGGCTGGAACGATTATAAGTATTCCGAGGGCACAGGCTACGGCGATCAGGTGCTTGAAGGTCTTACCATTATCGAAAATGAGGTCTATGACTTTAATATAAAGTATAAGACTTATTCTGTTACCGTTGACGGCATTCAAAGGGAAGACGGAACCACCAAGAGCAAAACATACTATGCTAAATTCGGTGAAAAGTTCGACTTCTCCGACCTTGTCGGAACAGGAACAAATGACTATTTTGGCAATATCTTTACAATCTTCAGCGAGCTGACAACAGACGCAACAACAAGCGTTAAGATCGGTAAGGATGATAACGGCGATCCCATCTATGAGGATCGTATGTTCGATATTTCAAGAGCTGTTGACTCCAAATTTGCCGATAAGATTGCCGAGGGCATGACTATCACAGCAAATTATGTTGATAACAGTGCTACAGTAACATTCAAGTTCACAGGAATTGATGCATCCGATATAACCGTTAAGGTTCGTCGCGGTGATGTTCCCTCCATTGCTGAAGCCGAAAGCGTTGTTTCCGACTTTGGAATGGCAATTAAGGATGTTTATCCCGAAATCGGTGCTGTAAAGGCTGCAACTACTTACCAGATCATTTGCGGCGAGCTTACAGGTCCCGGTGCAACCATCTGTTTTGAGGAAAATGGCGGCGACGAAGTCGGCGACATAACAAAGGTTGTGGGAAGTCTTATCGGTGCTCTCCCCACTGCTACCCGTTCGGGTTATAAGTTTGAAGGCTGGTATGCAGACGAAGCTCTTACACAGGCATTTACAGAATTAAAGATGCCCGAAGGCGGTGCAACACTCTATGCAAAGTGGAGCGTAAACGAATATAAGGTTAAATTCCATGTAAACGGCGGTGATGCACTTTCAGATGATCTCGCAAGCAAGAATGTTGTATATGGCGAGGCATACGGTGAACTTCCGAAGCCCGAAAGAACAGGATTTGGCTTCATTGGATGGTTCACATCATCCGAGGAAGGCGAAATGATCACCGAGGACAGCATCTATGAGATCACAGATAACCAGACTCTCTATGCACAGTGGAGAAAGCTCAAAAATATCTCGGAAAACATCTTTGATTTCGGTTCACCCGAAACATTCACATACGAAAAGGATGTTGTCCGTGCTTCCGAATATACATTTACTGCTGAGGACGGAGCAACATATTCCGAGAGCGACTTCAAGCTTGAATACATCGCAGAGGGATATGAGGACGAAGGTTATTTTGAGTCTCCCTATAAAGCGGGTACATACGGTGTTAAGATAACAAGACCTGCCGATGATTATTACGCTAAGTACGAAGTATTCATCACCGGTGTAATGACTGTTAATAAGGCAACTCGCAGTCTTGACGGGGTAAATGTTACACAGGCAATAAGCCTTGAGGATTATGGCTTTACTTACATTAAGCTCAGGTTCAGTTATCCTATCTATGACACTGATCCCAATGCACAGGTTGTATTCTCCGTCGGAAACAAGTTGGAACTTTTTGGAAATACGTATTTTATATCTTCCGGTGAAAGTGAGCCCGGTGCGGTTAATGAAAAACAGACAGCATATGGCTTCACTCCTAATTCCACATATAAAGTTGTTAAGTTCTTGATATCCGGAGACAGAAACTATGAGGATGCTACCGGTGAATGTAGTGGCGAATATAAAACATGGTGGACTATTGACGGAACAACAAAGTGGACAGACTCAGGCTGCTATGACATAAGCTGGTATAATAAAACTGATACCGAATTTACAATTTATACCCCCGAACAGCTTGCTGGCTTTGCTTATCTTGTTAACAGCAGAACAGAAAGCTTTATAAATAAGACAGTTAAACTCGGTGCTGACTTGCGTATGCATGATTACATCTGGAATCCTATCGGAAATACAATCGAGTTCAGAGGAACCTTTGATGGACAGGGACATACTATTTCCGGTTTGTATTATAGCAATTCCGATACGAAATACGTTGGATTCTTCGCGGTAATTGCTGTTTATGCTGTAGTAAAGAATGTTGTCATTGACGACTCGTATTTCTACGGTAAATCCCGTGTTGGCGGTGTTGTCGGATATGCTGACCTTAGTTATGTATTGAATTGTACAAGCTATGCAACCGTAAATGCTGACGAGGAAAGCAAGTCTAACG
>JAZROG010000070.1:0-13779 GCA_045648605.1 Eubacteriales bacterium
ACCGAGTCCCGTAGGGCGAGGATGAGCAAAAATCTTAGTTGCAACAGTGCAAGCAAAGCCATGCTTTGTGCGAAAATCTCTCCTTCTCCGCCACAGAGGGGCTGTTGCAGTACACATTGTAGCAGTCCCTCTTAGCTTTTATTATAAAAGATTTTGTCTGAAACAAAAATATCTTTCAAATTCATTTAAAATCTGCTTTTATTTGATTTTTATCTTCATATTGAAATTTTTTCATTCATTTTTAGCCAAAGCTATTGAAAAACGAGAAAGATTGTGATATAATTAACAATACTTGACAAGGTAAACTTCACCAAATCAAAACAAAAATGAACAGTGAGGATTTATATCATGATAAAAATCACAGTTTGTATCGGAAGCTCCTGTCATATCAAGGGATCGCGTCAGGTCATTAAGCAGCTTCAAAATTTGATCGACAAAAACAACCTATGTGATAAGGTCGAGCTCAGAAGCACATTCTGCATGGGAAATTGCCAAAAATGCGTATGCGTAACGGTAAACGAATCCCTCCACTCCGTATCACCCGATACAGTAAGCGAATTTTTTGCAAATGAAATAATAGCAAAATTATAAAACAAGTGCTTTTTACAAGATATTTTTTAAGGAGATAAAATGCGTAAATTTGATACAAAGGTACAGCATTTAAAATATAAGGTTTTACGCGAGGTTGCAAGACTTGCCTTTGAGGATAAGCTTCTCGAAAACCTTCTGGATATTCCTGAAAAGCTCGTTCCGGGCAAGGAACCGACGATGCGTTGCTGTGTTTACAAGGAAAGAGCAATTCTTGGCGAGAGGGTCAAGATCGCAATGGGCGGAGACCGAAGCAACTCCAATGTTATTGAGGTCATCGATATTGCCTGCGATGAATGTCCCGTTGGCGGATACGAGGTTACAAATGCTTGCCGCGGATGCCTTGCACACCGCTGCGAGGACGTTTGCAGATTCGGTGCGATTTCCTTTGACAAGGACCATGTTGCACATATTGACAAATCAAAATGTAAGGAATGCGGTGCTTGTGCAAGGGTTTGCCCCTTCGCCGCCATCGTCAGCCGCAAGCGTCCGTGTCAGAATGCCTGCAAGGTGAATGCAATATCCATGAATGAGGATAAAGCGGCTACCATTGATAATTCCAAATGTATTCAGTGCGGTGCTTGCGTCTATCAGTGCCCCTTCGGAGCGATCTCCGATAAATCCTATATCGTTGACGCGATCAATATTCTGAAAAGCTCCCGCACGCCTTCACTTGAAACAAGCTATAAGGTCTATGCCCTCGTTGCCCCGTCTATTTCAAGTCAGTTTAATTATGCAAAGCCGGGTCAGGTCGTTACAGGTCTTAAAAAGCTTGGATTCCATGATGTTATCGAAGCGGCTCTTGGTGCTGATATGGTAGCCTTGGCAGAAGCAAGGGAGCTTTCCGAAAAGGGACTTCTCACAAGCTCCTGCTGTCCCGCATTCGTTCAATATATAAAATCCGCTTTTCCGTCTCTTAAAGAGCATATTTCCCATAATCTCTCTCCTATGGCTATTCTTGCTAGGTACATAAAAGAAACAACTCCAGGTGCCAAGGTCATCTTTATCGGCCCCTGTACCGCAAAAAAGGCAGAGGCTCAGCTTGATGCGGTAAGCCCCTATGTAGATACTGTCCTTACATTTGAGGAGCTTCAAGCACTCTTTGACAGCCGAGAGCTTGACCTTGCTTCCCTTGAGGACGGTGTGCTTAATAACGCATCCTATTTCGGACGAATCTTCGCAAGAAGCGGCGGTCTTATAGATGCAACAGCACAGGCTATGAAGGAGCAAAATATTGATTTTGAAATGAAGCCCGTTATTTGTGACGGAATCGAGGCTTGCCGCCTTGCACTGCTCAAAATGAATAAAGGTGTGCTCGAGGGAAACTTCATCGAGGGTATGGCTTGTATCGGCGGATGCATAAACGGCGCAGGATGCCTGACTCACGGTGAAAAAAACAAAGCAGAGGTCGATAAATACGGCACAGAAGCCCTTGAAAAAAATATCACCGATGCAGTTGCAGTATTAAAATTTTAAATAGAAAAAGAGGAAAGACAATGAATAAGGTTACTATAATCGGCTCGGGAAGCGTAGGTTCCACAATCGCATATACCCTCACAGTTATGGGAATCGTATCCGAGATCGTTATGATAGACATCAATACGGAAAAATCTCTTGGTGAGGCCCTTGACATAAGACAAGGTGTTCCCTTCTGCAATCCCGCCTCCATTTATGCAGGCTTTTATCCAAATGCAAAGGACTCTGACATCGTAATTATTACCTGCGGTGTTGCAAGAAAGCCGGGGCAATCCCGTCTTGATCTTGCCCAAACAAACGTAAACATACTTAAAACCGTTTCAAAGGAGATCGTAAAGCACGCTCCCGATGCTACTTATATAATCGTAAGTAATCCTGTTGACATTCTTACATATGTATTTCACAAGGTTTCGGGGATTCCCGAGAACAGGATCATCGGCTCCGGTACTATTCTTGATACAGCGCGTCTCCGTGCTCGCATTTCCGAATATTATGATGTTAATCAGAAGAATGTTCATGCATATGTGCTGGGTGAGCATGGGGATTCCTCTTTTATTCCGTGGTCGATCGCAAATATTTCCAATGTTCCCATCGACGATTATAGAAATGCTATTCTGAATTCAGCAAATTATCCCAAATTCAACCATGAAGAGGTTGAAAATTATGTCCGCAAATCGGGCGCAAGAGTAATTCAGCGCAAGGGAGCAACATACTATGCCGTTTCCATGTCTGTTTGCCACATTTGCAAATGTCTGCTCAGCGGCATTGATACAACAATGACAGTTTCCACCATGCTCCACGGCGAATACGGCATAGATGACGTGTGCCTGAGCCTTCTTAACGTGGTTGGTAACAAGGGCGCACACAGCAAGGTTCTTATTCCTCTGAGCGAAGGGGAGATAGATGCTCTTAAATATAGCGCAAAATGTCTGAAAGAAACAATAAAAAGTATTGAGATATAAGAAAGGAAATCACTATGATGGAATACCGTATTGAACATGATTCTATGGGCGAAATGAAGGTGCCCGCAGACCGTCTTTGGGCGGCACAGACACAGAGAAGCCACGAAAATTTTGAGATAGGCGTTGGCATTGAAACAATGCCGAGAGAAATAATCCACGCATTCGGCGTACTAAAAAAGGCGGCTGCTATTACAAATAACAAGCTTCGTCCCGAAAAAATGACAGATGAAAAGCTCGGCGCCATCATGGCGGCTTGCGATGAGGTCATGGCAGGAAAGCTCAATGACCATTTTCCGCTTGTGGTTTGGCAGACCGGCTCGGGCACACAGTCAAATATGAACTCAAACGAGGTCATTGCAAACCGCGGAAATCAGATTCTCGGCAAAGCACTGCTCCATCCCAATGATGACTCCAACATGAGTCAGTCATCAAACGATACCTTCCCCACAGCTATGCACATTGCGGCAGTTCTCTGCCTTGAGGATAAGCTTATTCCCGCAGTAGAGGAGCTTATTGCAACATTCAAGAGACTCGAAGAGGAGAATGAGGGAATCGTTAAGAGCGGAAGAACACATCTTCAGGATGCCACCCCCATTAAGTTCAGTCAGGAGATAAGCGGCTGGAGATCAAGCCTCGAGATGGACGTTGAGCTTATCCGCCGTTCTGTTGAGCCGCTCCGCGAGCTTGCTCTCGGCGGTACTGCAGTAGGAACGGGACTCAATGCACCGAAGGGATTTGACACAGGCGTTGCGGAAGAGGTATCAAAGATTACAGGCAAGAAATTTATAACCGCTTCAAACAAATTCCATGCTCTGACCTCCAAGGACGAGCTTGTTTTCGCTCACGGAGCTATCAAGGCTCTTGCTTGCGATATGATGAAGATAGCAAATGATATCCGTTGGCTCGCTTCAGGCCCCCGCGACGGTCTCGGAGAAATATTCATTCCCGAAAACGAGCCCGGCTCCTCCATTATGCCGGGTAAGGTAAACCCCACACAGTGCGAGGCTGTTACAATGGTAGCAGTTCAGGTTATGGGCAACGATGTTGCGGTGAGCATGGCGGCGTCTCAGGGTAATTTTGAGCTTAACGTATTTATGCCCGTTTGCATTTACAATTTCCTGCAGTCTGCAAGACTTCTTGCAGAAGCGATCGTGTCCTTCAATAAGAACTGCGCTGTTGGAATCAAGGCAAATAAGGAAAAAATGCACCATAATCTGCATAATTCCCTTATGCTCGTTACCGCTCTCAATCCTTATATCGGCTATGAGAACGCGGCAAAGACAGTAAAAAAGGCATTTAAAGATAATATCTCTCTGAAGGAAGCTTGCGTCGCGCTTGGATTCCTTACAGCAGAAAAATTCGATGAGGTCTTCCATCCCGAGCAGATGGTATAATTCGGAGGCAATTACATGAATCTTAGTTATTTCCCGGGGTGTACCCTGAAAAATAAAGCCAAGGATCTTGACACATATGCACACAGATCTGCCGAGGCTTTGGGCATTACCCTTGAAGAAATCGAAAATTGGCAATGCTGCGGAGGTGTTTTCACCACCTCCTGTGACGAGATCGCCACAAAGCTTTCCTCTGTTCGCTCGCTTAAAGCGGCAAAAGAGAAGAAACAGCCTCTCGTAACTGTTTGCTCGGCTTGTCATAATGTTATAAAGCAAACAAATCACGCTATTAAGACAAACAAAGAGTTTTCGGACAAGGTAAATCTCTATATGGGCGCAGACGGTGGCTACCGAGGCGAAACAGAGGTATATCACTATCTCGAAATGCTTCGAGATCTCGTTGGCTTTGATGCGCTTGGTGAAAAGGTCGTAAACAGCCTTAAGGGTAAGAAGATCGCGTCATATTACGGCTGCCTTCTCCTTCGCCCGAACAAGGTAATGCGTATGGATGACCCGGAAAACCCCACCATTATGGAGGATTTTATCCGCGCTCTCGGCGCAGATGCGGTGATTTACGCAAGAAGAAATGAGTGCTGCGGCGGATATATCTCCGCAAAATGTGCAGACACAGCGAAGAAGAACAGCAGTGCCATTATAGAGAATGCAAAGGCGGCGGGCGCAGAGATGATAATAACCGCTTGCCCGCTCTGTAAATATAATCTCCAAAAGAGCGGTGCGGACATTCCCGTTGTCTATTTCACAGAGCTTCTGGCAGAGGCACTCGGCATAAAGGAGGATACAAATGGAAAATAAGTATCTTCGTGATGAGATAAAAAGAATGAGCGGAGCCGATACAAGCAAATGTATGAAATGCGGAAAATGCTCTGCAAGCTGCCCGGCATACGATGAGATGGAATATCATCCCCATCAATTTGTAAGCATGGTAGAGCTTGGGGATATCGAGCCTCTTCTCGAATCCGACTCTCTATATAAGTGCCTTTCCTGCTTTGCTTGCATCGACAGATGCCCAAGAGGAGTTGAGCCGGCAAAGGTCGTTGAGGCAGTACGTCTTATAGCCACAAGAAAGCAGGGGCAAAATCATATGACTGCAAATGATATCCCCGAAATTATCGAAGAGGATACCCCCCAGCAGCTTCTGGTAAGTGCTTTCAGAAAATATACAAAGTAAAGGAGGAAAGGACAGATGCAAAGAATTGGTGTTTTCGTATGTTGGTGCGGAAGCAATATCGCAGGAACTGTTGATGTCAAGGCAGTATCCGAGGCACTGAAAAAAGAACCCGGTGTTGTCTTTTCCGTAAATTATCAATATATGTGCTCTCAGGCAGGTCAGGATATGATCAAAGAGGCCGTCGCGGAGCATAATCTCACAGGAATCGTAGTTTGCTCCTGCTCGCCGAGAATGCATGAAGCAACATTCCGCAAAACTGCGGCAGCAGCGGGACTTAACCCATATATGGTTGAGATCGCAAATATCCGTGAGCAGTGCTCATGGGTACATAAGGATATCATGACGGGAACAGAAAAAGCTATCATTCTCGGTAAGGCGGCTGTTGCAAAGGTAAATCTCAATGCGCCCCTCACCCCCGGTGAATCCCCCGTTACAAAGCGAGCGCTTGTTATAGGCGGCGGCATTGCGGGTATTCAGACTGCCCTTGATATTGCAGATGCCGGATTCCCCGTTGATATTGTTGAAAAACAGCCTACCATCGGCGGAAAAATGGCGCAGCTTGATAAGACCTTCCCTACCCTTGACTGTGCAGCATGTATTCTTACTCCAAAAATGGTCGATGCCTTCCAAAATGAAAATATACGCATCTTTTCTTACAGTGAGGTTGCAGATGTCAGCGGATTTGTGGGAAATTTCGAGGTCAAGATCAAAAAGAAGGCAAGATACGTTAAGGAGGACATTTGCACAGGCTGCGGTGCGTGCATTGAAAAATGTCCGATGAAGAAGGTTCCCAATGAATTCAATCTGGGAATGGATAACCGTTCTGCCATCTATATTCCCTTTGCGCAGGCAGTTCCGAAGGTGGCAACCATAGACCCCAATGCCTGCAATATGCTGAAAAACGGCAGGTGCGGTCTTTGCGCAAAGGTCTGTGCCGCGGGTGCTATCGATTATACTCAAAAGGATGAGATGATCGAGGAAAAATACGGTGCTATCGTTGTTGCTACGGGTTTTAACCCTATAAGCATGGAAAAATTTGATGAATTTGCTTACAATCAGTCAAAGGACGTTATCACATCCCTTGAATTTGAGCGTCTTACAAATGCCGCAGGTCCTTCTGCAGGAAAGCTTCTGCGCCCCTCCGACGGTAAGCATCCCCATACTATCGTTTTCGTTCAGTGCGTTGGCTCAAGATGCGAAAATTGCGCAGAAAAGGGCAAGGAATATTGCTCAAAGATCTGCTGTATGTACACAGCCAAGCACGCAATGCTCACACGAGATAAATATCCCGACACCGAGGTCTATGTTTTCTATATCGATGTAAGAACACCCGGTAAAAACTTTGATGAATTCTATCGACGCGCAGTTGAGGAATACGGAGTTAAATATATTAAGGGAATGGTTGGCAAGATCGTACCCGAGGGAGATAAGCTGAAGGTTCAGGCATCCGATCTTATCCTGAATAAGCAGCTTCATATCGACGCAGACCTTGTGGTTCTTGCTGCGGCTATTGAGCCGGATAGATCTGCCCGTCCTCTTGCAACTATGCTTACAGCAAGCATGGATACAAACGATTTCTTCACCGAGGCACATCCCAAGCTTCGTCCCGTCGAGAGCCCCACTGCGGGTGTATTCCTTTCGGGCGCTTGTCAGGGACCAAAAGATATCCCCGAAACCGTTTCACAGGCAGGTGCAGCGGCATCCAAGGTCATCGGACTTCTCGCAAAGGACAAGCTCATGGGCAACCCCTGCATTGCAAGCCCAAGCGAGCTTATGTGTAACGGCTGCTCAGCTTGTGCAAACGTATGTCCCTATGGCGCTATCACATACGAGAATAAGGAATTCCGTATGCCCGACAGAACAACTAAAATAAGAAGAATTGCAATAGTAAATCCCGCAGTTTGTCAGGGATGCGGTGCTTGTACCGTTGCTTGCCCTTCGGGGGCAATGGACCTTCGTGGCTTTGCAAATTCTCAGATCATGGCGGAGGTTGACGCAATATGCAAGTAAATGAATATAGACCCCTCATCGTTGCATTTTGCTGCAACTGGTGCTCATATGCGGGCGCAGACCTTGCGGGAAACAACCGTCTGGCATATCCTGCCGATGTAAAGATAATCAGAGTTCCCTGCTCCTGCAGAGTAAACCCTATGTTTATTCTGCGCGCTTTTCAGCGCGGAGCTGACGGTGTAATCATATGCGGTTGCCACCCCGGCGACTGCCACTATACATCGGGTAACTATTATACCCGTCGCCGTATGGCGGCTCTCTTCTCAATGCTCGATTATCTTGGCATAGAGAGAGAACGTACACGTCTTGAATGGGTCTCTGCCGCAGAGGGCGCAAAATTTGCCGCAACCATGAATGATTTTGCCGAAAAGGTAGCGGCTCTTGGCGAAAACAAGAGTTTGGAGGATCTGAGATGCAAAAAATAAACAGTGAACAGCTTATAGATAAAGCATCGGAGCTTCTTTCAAACGGAAAGGTAAGCTGTGTTCTCGGCTGGGGCAAGGGCGAGTTTGGATATGACGTAACTCCCACTCTTTTCAAAGATGCCGAAGAGATGAAAAATAGCTTCGTTTTCAATGATTTTTGCGGAGCAAACTTCTCCAAATATCTTGTTTCAAAAACAAGTAAGCTCGAGGGAAAAATTCTCGTTTTCCTCAAGCCTTGCGATACATACAGCTTCAATCAGCTTCTCACAGAGCATCGCTTTGACAGAGAAAAGGTCTATGCCGTGGGAATCCCCTGCTGTGGCATGGCTGATATCGGAAAAATCAAGGCAGAGGTCGGTGAGGGTATTTCTTCCATCGATTTTAACGGTGACAAGATAGTTGTCACCACACTCTATGATGAAGAGCCGAAAATTATTGACTCCAAAGCGGTTTTGGCAGAGCGCTGCATAAACTGCAAGAGCAAAAAGCACGTCTCTTATGACGAGCTTCTCGGAGATGAGGGCGATATTATCGAATCCGCTCGTTTTGACGAGGTCGCACGTCTTGAAGCAATGACCCCCGATGAAAGATTTGCTTTTTGGCAGAACGAGCTTTCCCGCTGCATCCGCTGTAACGCTTGCCGCGATGCTTGCCCTGCTTGTACCTGCGAAAAATGCGTTTTCGACAATCCCAATTCCGGAGTCGAAAACAAATCCCCCGCAAACAGCTTTGAAGAGAAGCTTTTCCACATCATCAGAGCATATCATGTTGCAGGTCGCTGCACCGACTGCGGGGAATGCTCAAGAGTTTGTCCCCAGAATATCCCCCTCCATCTTCTGAACCGTAAATTCATCAAGGATATCAATGAATTCTACGGCGAATATCAGGCAGGTGCCGAGGTCGGATCAAGGGCACCTCTCGTTGACTATACCACAGATGATCTTGAGCCCGGCGAGGTTTTTGATAGGAGGAATGACAATGCTTAAGTGTTCTCTTAATAATATACAAAAACTTTTTGCCGAGATATCAAAAACAGAAAAGCTTTATTTGCCCATCGACGGTGCTGACGGAAGCACTTCCTACGGCGAATGGAGCGAGGGCGTAGAATGGTCAAATGCACTTAATACCACAAAAAGTCCCAAGGACTTCTTCTTCCCTCAGACCGAAGATCTTATGAGATTCAAGACCGAGGGAAAAAGCATTGAGGTTATCGACACAAGAAGCGAAAGCGAGGATTTTGTAATTTTCGGAGTCCGCGCTTGCGATGTAAAGAGCTTTGACATTCTTGACAGAGTTTTTCTTACAGAGCCTGCCGACAGCTTCTATGCTACAAAAAGGAAGCACGCAACGATAGTTTCCCTTGCTTGCATGAGACCATCCGAGACCTGCTTCTGCACCACCTTCGGTATTGATGCGGCAGAGCCTTGCGGCGATGTTTCCGCTTGGAAAACAGAAAACGAGCTTTATCTTAAGGCAAATACCGAAAAGGGCGAGGCACTTCTTTCACGCATCGGAACAGTTCTTTGCCAATGCACCGATGAGGCGGTCAAAGCACAAAAGGAAAAGATAGCCTCTATCATGAATAAGCTTCCATTAAAGGATCTCACCACCGATGCCTTCGGTGGTGGAAAGACGGGTGAGCTTTTCGACGATCCCTCATGGGATGAGCTTTCATCCTCTTGCCTCGGATGCGGAACCTGCACCTTTGTTTGCCCCACCTGTCAGTGCTATGACATTAAGGATTTTAACACAGGCAACGGAGTTATCCGCTACAGATGCTGGGATTCATGTATGTATTCCGAATTTACCAAGATGGCGCACGGAAACAACAGACTTACCGGGAAGGAGCGCTTCCGCCAGAGATTTATGCATAAGCTGGTTTATTTTCCCGAAAACAACGACGGAATTTTCAGCTGTGTCGGATGCGGAAGATGCCTATCCAAATGCCCGATTTCAATGAATATCGTTAAAGTTATGAAAAAGATTGGAGGAAAAAAAGGTGAATAATATAAACGAAACCTTGATTCCGACGATCGGCGTCATTACCGACGTTCGTATAGATACTCCCGACATCAAAACCTTCAGAGTTGTAACCCCCGATGGAAAAAAGGCGTTTGACCACCGTCCGGGACAGTGCGCAATGCTTTCGATCCCCGGTGTCGGAGAGGCAATGTTTTCAATTACCTCCTCTCCCACAAATACAGAATATATGGAATTCTCAATTAAAAAGTGCGGATGCGTCACCGATTGGCTCCATCAGGCAGAGGTCGGTCAGCAGCTCACAATAAGAGGGCCTTACGGTAAGCCATTCCCCGTTGATGATGTTTTTGCAGGAAAAAATCTGCTCTTTATCGCAGGCGGTGTTGGTCTTGCGCCCCTCCGCTCTGTAATAAACTATTGCCGTCACTACCGCGAAAGATACGGTGATATCGACATCGTTTACGGTTCAAGAAGCAAGGCAGATCTGCTTGATTACGAGGAGATAATCGAAGAATGGTCAAGAGATGCTGGCGTTAAGGTGCATCTTACCATAGATAATGCCGAGGAAGGCTGGGACGGACACGTTGGTTTTGTTCCAAACTTCGTTAAGGAGCTTGGATTTGATACAAATAAGACCGCAGTGCTTTGCGGCCCTCCCATCATGATCAAGTTTACTCTTGACGGGCTCTGCGCTCTCGGATTTGATAAAAAGCAGATATATACCACACTCGAGCTCAGAATGAAATGCGGTGTAGGAAAGTGCGGAAGATGCAATGTAGGCGCAAAATATGTTTGCAAGGACGGACCTGTTTTCCGCTGCGACGAGCTTGAGGCGCTTCCCGATGAATATTAAAGGAGAAAATATATGGAAAAGACAGTAAATATATTTCTTTTCGGTAAAAAATATGAGGTGCCGGAAAATCTCACCATTATGACAGCCATGGAATATGCCGGCTATCAGCTCATACGAGGATGCGGCTGCAGAAATGGCTTTTGCGGCGCCTGTGCAACGATCTACCGCATAAAGGGCGACCGTTCTCTCCATGCTTGCCTTGCTTGTCAGACCAAGGTCGAGGACAATATGTATATTGCCACCCTCCCCTTCTTCCCTCTTGTAAAGCAGGTATATGATATCGAAAAGGTATCGGCAAATGAGACTGTTATGATGCAGCTCTATCCCGAAATTTACGCATGCATCGGCTGCAATGCCTGCACAAAGGCTTGCACACAGAAGCTTAACGTCATGCAGTACATAGCTTATGCACAGCGTGGAGATTTTGAAAAATGCGCTGAGGAATCCTTCGACTGCGTTATGTGCGGAGTTTGCTCCTCCAGATGCCCTGCGGGAATTTCCCATCCCCAGGTTGCAATGCTCGCAAGAAGGATCAACGGCAAGTATCTCGCTCCCGGATGCTCTCATCTTGAGGACCGTGTAAAGGAAATCAAAAACGGTGATTTTACCGAGCTTATTGAGGCTCTTATGCAGAAGCCCATCGACGAGATGAAAGAGCTCTATAACAACCGCGATATCGAAAAATAAGGAGAAAAAGCAAATGTATTCAGAACAGTTCAGAGAATCTCTCGCCCTCGTTGAAGCGGCAAGAGAAAAAAACATTGCTCTTGAGCCAACTCGTATGACCGCAGAGCAAAAGGAAAATGTGCTTTCCTCCTTCCACCCCGATTATAAGGAAAGTGAATTTTCCACTCTTACCGTCGGTCCAAATAAGGGCGATAAGGTTCCGCGTGAGCTTGCAGAGATACTTCAGGCACACAGCCGTATAAATGCAGACAGTGTTTGCCTTGAAAATCCCGATTACGAAACAGACGTTCTCGTTATCGGTGGCGGCGGCGCGGGTGCATCTGCCGCTATCGAGGCACATGAAACCGGAGCTGATGTTATGATAGTTACAAAGCTCCGCATAGGTGATGCAAACACAATGATGGCAGAGGGCGGTATTCAGGCGGCTGATAAGCCAAACGACTCCCCCGCAATTCACTTTGTGGATGCCTTCGGCGGCGGTCATTTTGCAGCAAAGAGAGAGCTTCTCTCAAAGCTCGTTTGCGATGCTCCCGAGGCTATCAAATGGCTGAGCGAGCTTGGAGTTGAATTCGACAAGGAAGCAGACGGAACAATGATAACAACCCATGGAGGAGGAACCTCACGCAAGCGTATGCACGCCGCAAAGGACTATTCGGGCGCGGAGATCATGCGAACACTCCGTGATGAGGTTCTCAACCGTCAGATCCCCGTTATCGACTTCACAGCCGCTATCGAGCTTATCCTCGATGAGAACGGTAATGCCGCAGGTGCTGTGCTTATGAATATGGAAACAAAGGAGCTTCTTGTCGCAAAGGCAAAAACAGTCATTATCGCAACAGGCGGTTCGGGCAGAATGCACTACCAGGGCTTCCCCACCTCCAATCACTACGGTGCAACAGCCGACGGACTCGTTCTCGGCTACAGAGCAGGCGCAAGGCTTCTTTATGCTGAAACACTTCAGTATCATCCCACAGGAGTTGCATTCCCCGAGCAGAACTTCGGTGCTCTCGTAACCGAAAAGGTACGTTCCCTTGGAGCAAAGCTCGTAAATAAAAACGGCGAGGTACTCATGCATCCCCTTGAGACCCGTGATGTAACCGCGGCTACCATCATTCGCGAGTGCAGTGAGAAGGATAACGGAGTTGACACAGGAAACGGTAAGGGTATCTGGCTTGACACACCCATGATAGAAAAAATCGGCGGCGAAGGAACTATTATGAAGAGAATTCCCGCAATGTGGAGAATGTTTGATAAGTACGGAATCGATATCCGTAAAGAACCTATCCTTATCTACCCTACTCTCCATTATCAGAATGGCGGTCTTGATATCGGTGCTGACTGCATGACCACAAATATAAATAATCTTTTCGTTGCAGGCGAGGCTGTTGGCGGTATTCACGGCAAAAACAGACTTATGGGCAATTCACTTCTTGATATCATCGTTTTCGGCAGAAGCGCAGGTCAAAATGCGGCGAAAAAAGCGAAGGAAACGCAGCTTGGAAAGCTTACCCTCTCTCATGTTGAAAAATTTGAGAAGGAAATTGCTGAAGCGGGAATCAAAACAGACATTGTTTCACCCAAGCTTTTTCCCAATTACACAAATCAAAAAAGTATATAAATTAAGGAGCTACTGAAATGATAGATCTACATATTCTCACTGATCTTTTTGAGGCATTGACTATATTCTGCTTCGGTCTTTCCTGGCCGATCTCCATCCGTAAATCCCTTATCTCAAGAACCGCAAAGGGAAAGAGCCTTTTCTTTGAGGTATTCCTTCTCATAGGTTATGCCTTCGGTATTGCAAGAAAGACAATACAGGTCGTGGCACTCGGTTATCCGCTTGAGGGCACGGGTACGCTCGGAACAGTAATTTTCGTGCTCAGCTTCTTCTTCTATGTTCTCAATTTCATCGAGATATCCATCGATGTGGGACTCTATTTCCGCAATACAAAGCTCGATAAGGCAAGAGAAAACGGCGAAGAGGTTTAATTTGAATATTTTCTCGCAGGGACTGAATCATCGTTCAGTCCCTTTGTTTATAAATTCCTTTTTATATCAAAAAAGGCAATAAAAACAAGGGGGGACAACTCTTTTTGCGAGTCATCCCCCAAAATTATATTCATTTAAAAACCACGTTTTCTTCCCCAAGTATCTTTTTTAGCTGTGAAAGAAGAAAATCATCGGCAAATGCGCCTGTTGGATATGTCTGATATTTTGC
>JAZROG010000071.1:0-2776 GCA_045648605.1 Eubacteriales bacterium
TCCGACTTCGCCTGTGGGTGTGTGGCTGTCGGAGCCGATGAGGGTTTTACCGGGCACACCAAAGCGTTCGAGGTGAACCTGATGGCAAATGCCGTTGCCGGGGCGTGAAAACCAAATGCCGTGTTTTTTAGCAACCGAACCGATAAAACGGTGGTCGTCGGCATTTTCAAAGCCCGACTGAAGTGTGTTGTGGTCGATGTATGCCACCGAACGCTCGGTGCGCACGCGGTCAATACCCATTGTTTCAAACTCGAGGTATGCCATAGTACCTGTTGCGTCCTGTGTGAGTGTCTGGTCAATTTTAAGTGCAATCTCTTTGCCGACTGTCATTTCGCCCGACACAAGATGCTCTTTAATGATTTTTTGTGCTATTGTAAGTCCCATTTTTTAAAACTCCATTAAACTCCGTTATTTATTGCGTCGATAGTGCTTTTCATTGCATTTTCAACATGAAGATAAGTCAGTCTTTCCGCTTCCTTTGCATCCGAGCACAAAATTGCCTCGAGAATTTCTCTGTGTTCCTTTACAGAGGCTTCGATTCGCCCCGATCCCGAAAGAGAAAGCTTCCTATATGTTTTTATGCTTTTATGAAGGTCTGTGAGTATCTTGCAGAGCATTCGGCTTCCGCTTTTTTTGAAGATCTCGCAGTGAAAAGCCGTGTCAAGCTCCTTTATATGCTCTGCGTCATTCTTCCTTATATAAAATTCGGAAAGCTCAACGGTTTCGGAAAGGGCTTTTTTCTCCTCGTCCGTCATTTTTTCTGCCGCCATCGCCGCCGCAAGGCCTTCAAGCCTCATTCTTATTCGGTAAATATCAATCAGATCCTCAGTGTCAACTCCCAGAACCACAGCGCCGCGATTTGGAGATATCTCGATGAGTCCCTCCTCGTCAAGGCGGTGAAGCGCGGCTCTTATGGGGGTTCTGCTGACTCCGAGCTTTTCGGAAAGAGCAAGCTCTGTAAGCGGGTCTCCTGCCTTAAATTCTCCGCCGAGTATCGCCTCTGTCAGCGCCTCATAGACCTTAAGCTCAAGAGAACCCGATCCTGCGCCTATTACCATTTTCTTCGCCTCACTTGCTAAAGAGATGTGGCGCAAGTTCTTTTATTATTTCCTCAAGCTCGTCATCGCCCATGATAGTCGTTCTGCCGTCAACATACATAGCATCGATCCTTGCCTTCATATCAATGACAAACTGATCATGCTTTGTAACCGCATCTCCATCCTTAAGACCGAAATGATTATTGACCCAATATGCGATTCCCGCAAGTCCCGAGGTGTTGGAAATAGATACCTCAGCAGGTCTGTTCAGAATTTTTTCTGTGTCGAAGATATTATATATCTCCGCATCCTTCATAAGACCGTCTGCGTGAATTCCCGCTCTTGTAACATTGAAGTTATTACCCACAAAGGGCGTCATGGGAGGAATCTGATATCCAAGCTCCTTTTCGAAATAACGTGCAATTTCCGTGATAACGGTGGGATCCATTCCATCAAATGTTCCGCGCATAGAGGCATACTCGATAACCATTGCTTCAAGGGGAATATTTCCTGTTCTCTCTCCGATTCCGAGAAGTGAGCAGTTTACGGCAGAAGCGCCGTAGAGCCAAGCTGAGGTCGCATTTGAAACGCCCTTATAGAAATCGTTATGACCATGCCATTCGAGCATTTCATGAGGAACATGAGAGAAATGGTGCAGACCGTAAACGATTCCGGGAACGCTTCGCGGAATTGCAGTACCGGGGTAAGAAACGCCATATCCCATAGTGTCGCACATTCTTATCTTAACAGGGATTCCTGCTTCTCTTGAAAGCTCCATAAGTGCATTTACAAAAGGAACTACAAAGCCATAGAAATCGGCTCTCGTGATATCCTCAAGATGGCAACGAGGGCGAATACCCGCATCAAAAGCCTGTCTTACAACTCCGAGATAATGATAGAGCGCCTGCGCTCTTGTCATTCCGAGCTTCTTAAAGATATGATAATCGGAGCAGGACACGAGAATACCCGTTTCCTTAATTCCAATTTCCTTAACGAGCTGGAAATCCTCCTTCTTTGCTCTGATCCAAGTGGTGATCTCGGGGAATTCATAACCGAGATCCATACATTTTGCAACCGCTTCCCTATCCTTCTTTGTATAAACGAAGAATTCGCTCTGACGGATAAGACCGTTCGGACCTCCGAGACGTGCGAGCATCTTGTAGATGTCGGTGATCTGCTCGGGGGTGTAAGGCGCACGGGACTGCTGTCCGTCGCGGAAGGTGGTATCTGTTATCCAGATCTCCTTTGGCATATTTATCGGCACGTGGCGGTGGTTGAATGCAACCTTCGGTATCTCTGTATAGGGATAAATATCTCTATATAGGTTGGGATCAGGCACATCCTGCAGAGAGTATTGATATTGAGACTGCTCCAAAAGATTTGAAGCACAATTTTTTGCAATCACTTTAAAATCCTCCTCCATTGTATTCTTGTATACAATTTGTTTTCTACTATTATACAAGTATATCCACCATTTGTCAAGGCTTTTTTGAAAATTTCCACCATTTTTGCAATAACAAAGCAAAAAACTTGCAAAAAACAGGTGAAAAGCATCGTTTTTATGTTGAAATATAAAATATTGCATTTTAAAACGTTGCAAAAATCGCTGACATATTTTTCATAAACTCAAATAACAAACAGGAATTTGTCGAACAGGCGGAGACATTTGTTTGTAGGGGACGGCGACCTCGACGTCCCTCAAAAGACGTGAAATAATCGTGAATTTCAAATGATAAACG
>JAZROG010000072.1:0-2646 GCA_045648605.1 Eubacteriales bacterium
GTTGTTTCCGAGTACGTTACAGACGAAAACAGCCTCGGTAAGCAGGTAAATAACGATCTTACAAACGCGGGAACAGCTCCCAAGATCATTTTCAAGGACGCTATGCCCATCCGTCATACCGATAACTATGATTCCACAGGCTATTACAGTTCAAACGGTTATTCAAGACAGATAAATGATATCTTCGTAACAAGCGAGGGTGCTGTCATCGAGGCAAACGGAAAGGTAGTAGGCGAGGCGAGCGAATATGACCGCTATCCGCTCCTTACCATCACAACCGAGGGCAGACAGGTTGCGGGAAGCACCAATACCGATTATTCCTATGTTATGGCTTGCGGCTCTGTTGATTTTGCAGCCGAAAATATGCTCCAGTCCAATGTTTACGGTAACCGCGATTCTCTCTATTCCATGATGAGGATAATGCAGAAGGAGATCGTTTATATAAACCTTGCAAAGAAGCCCTTTGCAAATGTTGATATCGAGAGCCTTACAAGCAAGGATGCCACATCCTATACCCTGATGTTGACCATCATTCCCGCCGCTATCGTCTTTATAGCGGGAACTGTGATTATGGTCAGAAGAAGATTCACAAGATGATAAAAGGGAGCTTTTGCGATGCTTAAAAAACAAACAGCCTTACTTATAGTGCTTTGTGCTCTCTTCGTTTTGCTTATCGTGGCATATTTTGCCATAGTAAAGCCTATTGTAGAGCGTGAAGAGCCAATCGAGACCGAGCCTGTCGAAACGCTTCGTGAAAATGAAGCAGAAGCGATGGGTAACACCGGCAAGGTGCTCGCATATAACTATGTGGAAAGCAAGCAGATACAGTCGATAACGGTCAAAAACGAATACGGAAGATACCGTGTTTTCAGAAATGAAAAGGACACTCCCCAAATTGAAGGCTTTGAGGGACTTGCATTCCATGAGGAATCAATGTCGGCTCTTATGACGAGCATTGGTTACCCCTCCGCAATGTACAGCTTTGAGCCGGACGGCGAGCTTTCGGAATACGGACTTGCACCCTATACCACCGCCGAGGGAAAAACAAAGGTTCCCGCAACCTTTGAAATGGTAACAAAGAGCGGCGAAAGATATACGGGCGTAGTCGGTGATAAGATCGTTACGGGAAATGGCTACTATTTCCTCTATGACGGAAGCCCCAACATCGTTTATGTTGTGGATAAAGCCATTGCGGATACGGTTCTTTCACCCGTTGAGACCCTTATCGCGCCAATGATAGCAACCCCCATGACGGCAAATGACTATTTTCTTGTTCACGATTATATTCTCATGAAGGGCGAGGAGGTAATCATCCATTTCGACTATATCGAGGAGGAGGACAGAGCAAACAGCGAATTTGTCACAAAGACATATGAGATGCTGAAGCCCCAGAATCTTACCCCCGATGCGGAAGCCATCTCAAAGGCGATGCTTGGTATCTATACCACAGCCGAGGAGGACAATCTTGAGGTGGTAAAGGTCGGAATAGACGATGAAGCTCTTGCAAAATATAACCTCACCGAAAATTGCTATTCTCTCCAGTTCACATATAACGGAATCGATAATTTCATTCTTATAAGTCCTCAGAATGCCGACGGAAGCTTCTATGCCGCATCCTCTCTCTTCAATCAGATAGTGAGAGCGGAAAAGGAGATCTTTGATTTCGTCACATGGGAGCTTTTCGACTGGGTAGAGGCACCCTTCTTCCAGATGAAGATAAGCTTTGTTACAGACATAACCGTAGAATCGGGCGATTATAAGGTCACATTCGACCTTGAGCATATCGACGCGGGCGTAAACAGCGCGGGAGTTGATATGGGAACGGAACTCGTTGTAACAGAGCGAGGAACAGGCAATAAGCCTGACGTTACTAATTTCCGTCAGTTCTACAAAACTCTGCTCTATGCCTCATATGAGGGCGAATGTGGACTTATGGAGAGCGAAATGGAAGCATACCGAAGCATGGGTGACAGCGAGGCACAGCTTATTCTCACTATCCATACGGAAAGTGGCAGAGAGCTGCGTTACCGCTTCTTCAGATATTCCGAGAGACGCTCGTATATCGAGCTTAACGGAGAGGGAGAATTTTATACCCTGCGCACAATGGCAGACAAGATACTTGCAGATGCAAAGAGAGTCCAGAAGGGCGAGCCCATCGGAAGTACAGATAAATATTGATGCCGTAATAGGCTTCGAAAAATGTATCTACCTTTTTCGAAGCCTATTTTTTGATATAATAAGACACAGTAATCTGGTTAAAGGAACTGCAAAAGGCTCGGAAAGGTATTTTTATGATAATCAAAGCCAAAAAATTGATATTTTCTGCCGTGATTTTTACATTTTCCATTCTTCTCATATCCTGCGGAGAAAATGCGGTGAAAAATCCCGATGGCAAGCTGGATGTCACCACGGTTGAGAACATAGGAGAATATGTCATAATCCGCGGAAATGACTCAAGTGAGGAAATAAGCAGTGCTGTTTCCGTTCTTGTAAAGGAAATAAAGACGCTGACAGGCTTAATGCCATCGGTGAGAGCAGATCTTAGGGCGAAAAGAAGATTCTGGTGGGAAATACCGACAGCCCGAAATCCGAAAAAGCATCGGAGGAGCTCGGATATTTTGAATTTACCATCAGAGGCAATGGTGA
>JAZROG010000073.1:0-1699 GCA_045648605.1 Eubacteriales bacterium
GGCACATAGAGGCGACGCATCATTTGACATACATGAAATTTTGTAATATAATAAACTCACTGATAAATAGGAATTTTGTGAACAGATAGGATATTCTGATTATGGAGTTATTTAGAAAGAAAAATAAGGTTACTACAACATTTCCGATACCTACGCACTTACAAGCAATTATGTTTCCCATTGGTAATAACAATAGTGAATTTAAGGTAACAGGTAAAATCAAATGTACCTGTGGTGGTGAGACTTTTGAAATTTGGGAAAGCAATGACAAACAAATAGTAAAAATAGCATGCGAAAAGTGCGGAAGCGAAGTTGTATTATTTGACAGCGGTAAGCACGGATGGGAAGGCTTTGTGTGCGGTAATGATTTCCTCGATAGAGAAATGCCGTTTGAAAAGTATTTGTGTTCAAAATGTGCAGAAGATGTTTTTAGCATAGTTGTTCGAATTTCTTCACAAGGCAAAGAAGATTTTAAAGAGGAATGTCTATCAAATGATGATTCTTTTACATTGGAAGATTGGGTAAACGCATTTGAGTGGATTACTATTTCTATATCTTGCAAGAAGTGTGAACTGACAAGCAAAAAATGGTTGGACTTAGAAACTATGTAAATTTGTCAAATTCCAATTTCTCGAGCAGACTGCAACATCATTTTGAGCGAAGCGAAAAGCATCATATCTTCAGCAGATGCATCATTTCACATATCGATGATTTTGTGATATAATGGACATAATATAATAAAAGGCGAAGCATCAAATGATGTTGCGCTTCGCGAGTGCGGGAGTTTATTTCACAAAAGTATAAAGGAGCAAAAAATGAAAATAACATTCTTCGGTTCAAGCCATGGATATCCCGAGCCGGGCAGAAAATGCTCTTGCGCCATGATAGAGATACAGGACTCAAGATACTTTATAGATATGGGAACCAACGCCATTGAGGGCTTGGTTAACCGCAATTATCCTCTCGATTCTGTAAAGGCGATCTTCATAACCCATATGCACAGTGATCACACGGGCGGTCTTATTCCGTTTCTTGATGTTTGCAGCTGGAAATTCAAGACCGTAAATCCTCGGGTGTTTCTTCCCGGTGACACCGAGCAGATAAGGGAAGCAATGAAAAATTGGATGGCTCTCACCGGTGTTCCTATGCGTCACTTTGATTTTTATGAGGTTAATGAGGGCGTGATCTTTGACGACGGAAATCTGTGCATAACCGCTTTCAAAACAAAGCATACCGAAAGATCATATGCTTTTCTTGTGGAGGCCGAGGGGAAGAGAGTGCTTTTCAGCGGCGATCTGAGCCATAGAGGACCTGCGGATGATTTCCCGATGTCGGTTTTCGATGATGTACTTGACCTTGCCATCTGCGAGGTGGCACATTTTGAGGCAACTGAGTATTTGCCGCTCTTTAACGGGCAGAAAAATCTCAAAATGCTTTGCTTTAATCATTATTCAGAGCGTTTGATATATTCACTGTTTGAAGCAAAAAATAAGCTCTCTCCACTGCCCGTCATTCGTGCACATGACGGTATGGAAATAGAGCTTTAATGGATATTGTAAGCTTTAGGCTGCATCAATTTATATTGGCGCAGCTTTTTTGTTTCAAACAGGAATTTGTCGAACAGGCGGAGACATTTGTTTGTAGGGGACGGCGACCTCGACGTCCCTCAAAAGACGTGAAATAATCGTGAATTTCAAAT
>JAZROG010000074.1:0-7810 GCA_045648605.1 Eubacteriales bacterium
ATTTTTATGCTTTGTACTTCATCTCTTGTTGTTCAATTTTCAATGACCGATTTGCTTGTCCTCATCCTCTCGGCGGGACAGCCTGAATATTATATCACACTCTTCCACATTTGTCAATACCTTTTTTAAAAGTTTTTTCAATTTTTTTCGGAGTGGATAACTCACTTTCAAGCGAGTGCATTTATTATACTACTTTTTTCCTCATTTGTCAACAGTTTTTTCAAAATTTTTCCAACTTTATGCAGAATAAACACAACGCCATGCTAACAATACTCATTATGAGGTGAAAATTACCATGTTGACAGTATTCATGCGAACATTTATCGTATATACGACGCTTATAATAGCCATGCGCTTAATGGGAAAGCGGCAGATCGGCGAGCTTGAGGTTTCGGAGCTTGTAACTACATTTATGCTATCGGAGCTTGCAACAACACCGATACAGAATCTTGACGTACCCGTAATTCATGCTGTGATCCCAATAGTCATCCTATTATTTATAGAGGTTTTATCCTCGGTGGTGCTGATAAAGATACCATTTTTAAAAAGTATTGTTTCGGCGAGGCCGAGCATTTTGATACGAGACGGAAAAATTGACCAAAAGGAATTAAAAAACAATCGAATTTCGCTTGAGGAGCTGATGTGTGAGCTACGGTCTGGACAATGCACAAGCATTTCGGATGTTTCATATGCGATTCTCGAAAAGAACGGCAAGCTGACGATAATTCCGAAAGCCAAAAGCAGTCCGCCCACAGCAGAAGACCTTGGAATAAAGGTACAGGAGAGCGGAATCCTACATTTATTGATAATAGACGGAAAGATCTGTGAAAACAATTTAAAGGTTTCGGGCAAAAGCCGAAAGTGGCTTGAAAAAGAGATAAGCAAGCTTCCCTGCCCCATAAAAAACATTTATTTTCTTGGTGTCGATGATTCGGAGCGGATAACGCTGGTGAAGAAGGAGGGCAAATGAAGATATTTTTTATAAGCCTTGGAATCTTTGCGGTGATGAGTGGTGTGATCATTTTCAACACTATATATATAAATGAAACAACCGACAGGCTTGAAGAGCTTGCGGGCGCGGTGACAGAAGATGGGAACGGTATAAGTGAGCTTGAAGATTTTTGGAACAGGAATATAAAAAAGGTTGAATTTTCTGTAAATCACACATTGGTGAATGCTATCGGGATAAGGATAAAGAACATTCGGCATTTTTCGGAGGTTGGAGAAGAAAACTCCCTTGAGCGCGAAGTTATCCTTTTGCTTGAGGATCTGAAAGAGCTGAAAAGACTTGATGAAATTTCGGTTAATAATATATTCTAATAAGGAAAGGAGCTGCCCGTGTGGGTAGCTCCTTGTTATGTATCATAATAATCAGAATAGCATCTTACCTTTTAGGACATCCTCATCCGTCTCGGCGAGCATCGCAAATCACGCAAAATGAAGGTATTCCGCCGAGCCACCTTCCCCACTTGGGGAAGGCTAACAGGGCTACCATGGGGTGGGTTTGCCATTCACATAGTGCCAATAGTTGCCGCTTGTTGTCGGTGCTGTGGCAGAATAATAATATCTGGTTGCATTCAATAGTTTATTATTATACCCATAGTATGCTTGCAAGATTTGAACAACCATAGGGATTTCACAAGCTTTTTGCGTAGTCATGTGGGGCGCATCCGTATTTCTGCTTAAATATTTTACCAAAATACAATGCATCGTCAAATCCAACAGCCTCCGCAATCTCTCGGATACTGCCAAATTCTCCGCTGTCGATAAGCCGCCTTGCGTGAATAAGTCTCTTGTTATTTATATATTTTTTAGGGGTAGTCCCATAAATTCCAACGAAAATATTTCTAAAATAAGTCCCCGAAATCTTCGCTCTTTTCACAATTTCCGAAACACTCAACTCCATACTGAAAATATTTTTCTCCATATATTCAATACTGTCCCTTATAAGCTCCTTTTGCACTGCGATTTTGTAATTTACAGCACCTTCACTGCACAGCTCATGCAGTATCTTATAAAAAAGAGAAAGGCATTTATTACTCGCAGAAAAATTCCCAAGAAGCCATGCTCTGTATATTTCATTAAAATCATTTTGTGAATCCGAAAAGCCCGAAATATCAAAAAGAGTTGCCCTTGGAGACTCGATATCAGCATCAAAATTGATGACCACAGCTCTGCTTTCCCCATCCGAAATCTTTTTGACACTATAGGTATCGCCCTTTGAAATGAAAATTATTTGCCCCGCTTTTAAAAACAGCTTTCGGTTTTCATAGGTATAAACGCTTTCTCCCGACTTCTTCAGCACCAAAGCATGGGACGCTCTGTTTTCAAATTCGCTATACTGCGTGCAAGCGGTTTCATAAATGTTTATCAGTTGTAATTTTCTATATTTTCCAGCATATAATCACCCTTGTATATATAGCATTATAGCCTTTTGATGTCAATACAGTTTCAAAAATTCCATATTGTTGCTTTAAATCCATTTACAAAATCAGTTTTTTTGATATAATACTTCAGAGGTGTTTTTTATGAATGATGTTATTACCAACGCTGCGATCCTGCTTCTTTTTGCCCTTGTGGGTTGGATTCTCTGCAAGGCAAAGATTTTAAAGAGTGAAAATGCAAGGATCCTTTCTCTTCTTGAAATATGGGTATTTCTCCCATGCAAAACCTTCAAAAGCTTTTCCGCAAATTTCACAGCAAAATACATATCGCAGAAATATCCGCTTTTGATAATATCCGCCATCGTGCTTACTATAATATTCATTGCCGTTATGCTCACTACTAAAATATTCATTAAGGACGAAAACGAACGCAGAATTTGCCGCTATTCCCTTTCGGTTGCAAATTACGGATATATTGGGTATGCGCTGGCAAAAAATCTTTACGGCGAAGCTGTTCTCATCGACATGATGATCTTTGTGATTCCGATATCACTTTTCGTTTACACCGAGGGGTATCGAACCTTGACCGGCTACGAAAAATTCTCATTTAAAAGAATGCTCAATCCTGTTCTTATGGTAATAATTCCGGGAATGTTATTCGGACTTCTTGAAATCAAGCTCCCGACAGTGCTTACAAGTGCCATAAGCAGTGCTTCCGCCTGTATGTCCCCCATAAGCATGATACTTGCGGGAATGCTAATCTCTTCATTTAATTTAAAGGAGCTTATAACCGATGTGCGAGTATATGTAATTTCGGCACTAAGACTTCTTTTGATCCCCTTTATTATCTGTCTTGTTCTCAGCAGATTTTTCCCCTCACAAATTGTTAATGTTGCAATGCTGGCATATGCCATGCCCTGCGGTCTTAACACCATTCTTTTTCAGAATCTCGCTGAAAAGAAATGCAACCTCGGCATTTCCCTTCCATTCATTTCAACGATTTTATCAATTATTACAATACCGCTAATGTGCAAAGGAGTTGAATTTTTATGTACCCTTTAATAAATGAAAACGAAAATGTCATTTTAAGAGAAGAATATGTTGAAATGTCCGATGGCGTGCGCTTATATACAAGAATCGCAATTCCGAAAGGCAAGGAAAAATGCCCTGTTGTCTTTATAAGAACCCCATATGAAAAAGAGCTCTGCGGAGCTCCCTATGATATAAGTCAATTTGATAATTGCCCTTATATCAAAAATGGTTATGCTGTCATAAGGCAGCACTGCAGAGGCACAGGAGACAGCGAGGGAGCTTTTCACCCCTATGAGGAACGAGAGGACGGGCTTGAAACTCTTGAATTTATAAGAAAATTACCGTTTTATAACGGTGAAATATTCCTTTAGGGAAGAAGCTATCTTACAACAGTTCATCTTTGCTATCTCGCAGCAAAGCCACATGATATAAAGGGTGCAGCATTTGAGATACAGACAGAAACTTTGAGCGCAATTTCAGAAACGGCTGCTGCTTTAATCTTTGCATGGTTGATTGGTGGCTCAACAGGCTCAGAAGACGTTTTCCCGAGCAGAATCGGGACGAAATAAGAAAAATGCCCTATAAGGACATTATGAAAAGAGTTTTGGGCGAAGATCTGCCCGAATTTACAAATCATCTACTAAACAACGAAGACGGTGCTTTTTGGAAAAACGATCCCCGTTATTCTGTGATCGACAGCATTGATTTCCCTGTTCTGTTCACAGACGGTTGGTATGATTATTACACGCTCGGAATGTTCTCGATGTGGAGCAGACTACCCGAGGAAACAAAGAAAAAATCAGCCTTTGTGGTTGGTCCTTGGGGGCGTGACACAAAGGTCAAGGAAGGAACCGAATATTCTCTTCCCAGTGGAAACATCCCGTCCGATTATGCCGTCAGATGGTTTAACAGTATAAAAGAGGGCAAAAAATATGAGCTTGCAGAATATGGAAAGGTAAATTATTATTCGGTTGGCGCAGATGAATGGAAAGCTGCTGAATTTCCGCCTGAAGCAAAAGACACAAAAAAGCTTTATTTTTCAGAAAACGGAAAGCTCAAAGATTCTTCATCTAATGGCAGCATTACATATGAATACGACCCCGAAAAAACGCAACGAAGCCTATAAATATCTAAACATTTACAAGGCAGAAAAAGTAAATTCTATCGATGGAATCTGCTCTTTTGTTTCCGAGCCGTTTTCTGCTGACGAGAGCTTTTTCGGAAACATCGAATGGCATATGACCGTTTCCTCGGATTGCGAGGAAAGCGACTTTTTCATACGAATTTTTCTTGAAGAAAATGGCGAGGCATACAACCTCACCGAAACCATAACCTCGATAAATCATATAAAAAAGGACTATAAGCCTTTCGAAAAGCTTACCATCGACCTTAAAACTCCACCCATTGGATTTACCATTAAAAAAGGTAACAAAATAAGGGTAGATATTTCATCAGACGGGGGAATATTCGTGCCGAATGCAAATGTAAGAGGTCATTTTGCAGAAATAACCGAAACAAAGGTTGCACACAACACCGTATTTTTTGATAATTCTTATATCGAAATAAGCAAAGCATAAAAAACAGAGCTGATCCGAGGATCAGCTCTGTGATTTTTTAATTATTTATACATTCCACGCTTAACGTAGCTTGTATGGAGGATATGGTGTGCCTTTTCGCTGTTGGGCTCACCGAAGAACTCCTTATAAAGTGTCTGAACAACGGGATTCTCATGTGACTTTCTGAGACCGCAGTTCTTATCATCGTTATAAAGAACAGCTGCTCTCTTTTCACGGAGATTTACATTGTTACGAACAGATGCGGGCTGTGTGGGCTGACCACCGCCGTTTACACATCCACCGGGACAAGCCATGATCTCGATGAACTGTACATTAACCTCGCCGCTCTGAACCTTCTTAAGAAGCTCCTTTGCGTTCTTTGTGCCGGAAGCAACTGCAACGTTGAGTTCAACATCGCCGAGCTTGTAGGAAGCAAACTTAACGCCTGCAATTCCACGAACTTCCTCGAAATCAAGCTTTTCAAGTGTCTTACCTGTTACAACCTCTGCTGCTGTACGGAGAGCTGCCTCCATAACACCACCGGTTGCACCGAAGATCGCACCTGCGCTGGAACCGATTCCGAACGGAGCATCGAATTCTTCATCAGCGAGAGCCTTGAAGTCGATGCCTGCGGTCTGGATCATTCTGCCAAGCTCACGAGTTGTGATAGCAACATCAACATCCGGTACGCCTGCTGCGCTCTGATCATCTCTGCCAACCTCGAACTTCTTAGCAGTACAAGGAATTGCAGAAACCATGAAGATATCCTTGGGGTCGAGACCCATCTTTTCAGCATAGTATGTCTTAACTACCGCGCCGAACATCTGCTGAGGAGACTTGCAAGTGGAAAGATTTTCTGTCATCTCGGGGAAGTAATGCTCGCAGTACTTAACCCATCCGGGTGAGCAGGATGTGATAAGGGGCAGTGCGCCGCCATTCTTAAGTCTGCCAAGGAACTCTGTAGCCTCTTCCATAATGGTAAGGTCTGCAGTCATGTTCATATCATATACGCCGTCAAAGCCGAGAGCCTTGAGAGCTGCAACCATCTTGCCCTCAACATCTGTGCCGGGCTCATAGCCGAAGCACTCACCGAGAGTTGCACGAACAGAAGGAGCTGTGCAGATAACAACATGCTTCTTGGGGTTAGCAAGAGCGTCGAATACCTTTGCTGTGTCATCTCTTTCATAGAGAGCGCCAACAGGGCATGCAACGATACACTGACCGCAGTTTACGCAGGATGTATCACCGAGCTTGCCCTCGAAAGCACATCCGATGTGTGTATCAAATCCACGGTCATTTGCGCCGATAACGCCGATTCCCTGCATCTTGGAGCAGGCACCAACGCATCTACGGCAAAGGATACACTTATTATTATCACGAACGATCGCTGCGCTGGACTTATCAAGAGCGTAGTGATTTACAACGCCTCTGAAATGAGTCTCGTCAACACCGTATTCACGGCAGAGCTTCTGAAGCTCGCAATCTGTGCTTCTTACGCAAGAGAGGCACTTCTTCTCGTGGTTGGAAAGTACAAGCTCAAGGTTGAGCTTTCTTGCATTTATGATCTTGGGGGTATTGGTCTTGATTTCCATGCCCTCTGTTACAGGGTAAACGCACGCGGTTACCATTCTGAAGGGCTTACCCCCCTCGGATACCTCAACAAGGCAGAGACGGCAAGCACCGATCTCATTTATATCCTTAAGATAGCAGAGAGTAGGGATATCGATATTGGCAGCCTTTGCAGCCTCCAGAACCGTGGAACCCTTTGCTACGGCATAATCTCTGCCGTTAATTTTTACATTTACAGTTTCCATTATCCAAAGTCTCCTTTCTTACTTCTTGGAAATAGCTTTGAACTTACATGTACCAACACAAGCACCGCACTTAACGCACTTCGCAGGATCGATAGCGAAAGAAGCGAGCTTATGACCGGGAGCTATGTAATCTGTTCTTGCGATAGCATCTGCAGGGCACTGCTTAGCGCACATACCGCAGCCGATACACTTATCAGCATCGATTGTGAACTGAAGGAGGCTCTTACATACACCTGCGGGACACTTCTTATCAACGATATGAGCGATATACTCATCTCTGAAGTAACGAAGTGTGGAAATTACAGGGTTAGGTGCTGTCTGTCCAAGACCACAGAGAGATGCAGACTTGATATAGTTGCAAAGCTCTTCCATACGGTCAAGGTCTTCAAGCTCGCCCTTACCTGCGATGATCTTATCAAGAATCTCAAGAAGTCTTCTTGTACCTACACGGCAAGGAGTACACTTACCGCAGGATTCGTCAACTGTGAACTCAAGGAAGAAACGAGCGATATCAACCATACAGTTGTCCTCGTCCATAACAATAAGTCCGCCCGAGCCCATCATAGAGCCAATCTCGAGAAGGTTATCATAGTCGATAGGTGTATCGATAAGGTGTGCGGGGATACATCCCCGGGAAGGTCCACCTGTCTGAGCAGCCTTGAACTTCTTACCGTTCGGAACACCGCCACCAATCTCTTCAACAACCTCACGGAGTGTTGTACCCATGGGGATCTCAACAAGACCTGTGTTTGTGATCTTACCGCCGAGAGCGAATACCTTTGTACCCTTGGACTTCTCTGTTCCCATAGAAGCAAACCAATCAGCACCATTAAGAATGATCTGAGGAATATTAGCATATGTCTCAACATTGTTAAGAACTGTAGGCTGACCAAAGAGACCCTTAACTGCAGGGAACGGAGGACGGGGACGAGGCTCGCCACGGTTACCCTCGATAGAAGTCATAAGCGCAGTTTCCTCACCGCAGACGAACGCACCTGCGCCGAGACGAATGCTCATATCGAAA
>JAZROG010000075.1:0-11076 GCA_045648605.1 Eubacteriales bacterium
CTTTTTATAGTGCTCATTAATATATGGATATTCCGCCCGTACATAAACTCGTTTTATGTGCGGGTATTTTGCTTTATATTTCGTCACGAGTTCCAGGCACAGGCTATTAAAGCGACTCTTGCTGCCAAAAAGAAAGGTATCCACTTGTTTCTCCACAATCAGTTTCTCGATAATTTCATTCAGTTTTGATCTTAATTCTTCGGTTTCGTTGATTGTTCTGTGGCCGAAAAAGCAGCAGGTAGTATTCTTCATTTTCTTTCACTCCAAGTAAATGATTCTATATCCATTATAGAGTATCATTTACTTAAAGTAAATAATCGTTTACTTGTTAAAAGTTATAATTCGTTCGGTCTCCCTGTAAACTATTACTATAAAGGGGGCGCAATGATGAAAACAGAATTTGCTGATAAATATATAACCCTAGGTTTGAAGATTGCCTATTACAGAAAGAAATCCGGTTACACACAAGAGCACTTCGCAGAGCTTATTGATAAAAGTGTAAACTTCGTAGGTCAAGTCGAGGGTCCCGGCACTGTCCGAGGTGTTTCGCTTGAAACCCTATTTAAAATCGCGCAGGTATTAAAAGTATCTCCTTCCAAGTTGTTGGAAGAAGATTAATTGGAAGCATAACCAAAAAGCACTCTGCTAAACTTCAGCAGAGTGCTTTTTGCAGGCAAATTATTCGATAGGTTTCATCGTGGGGACCTCTGGCCCTGAATTAACATAGCTCTTTGCAGTTCTACAAATGCCTACATATTACATACTCTTTCAGCCTTTGATCTCACGTAAAGTAACCCTTCTCTACATATCTCTACGGCATTTTGGCGTAGTAATTGGCGTAGTTGGCGTAGTAGATTAAATTTGCTTGTCCTTAAAATAATCAGCCAAACTCGAAAACTCTCTTTGTTTCAGATCCTTGGTCACGTCGCAATATATGTCCATCGTCGTGCTTATGTCCGCGTGTCCTAAAACATCCTGGATTACCTTCACATTGATACCCGACTCACAAAGTCTTGTTGTAAAGGTATGTCTCAAGCTATGGCAACTAAAGGGCGGTAGCAATACAGGATCCGCTTCACCTTTCAATAGAACCTCATCATTACAATCACGGATAATACGGCGTATCGCCTTGTTGAGCGTTCCTTGATGCTGCACATCACCGTATCTATTAACAAAAATAAAATCGGTGTAGCAGTCTACAGTAGCCTTACACACAACCCCGGACAACTCCTGATTTTCCTTTTCCATCAGAAAAGCTTGCTTAACATCATCAAGCATCGGGATCGTGCGTTCACCGGCTTTTGTTTTCGGTGTGTTTACACTAAAGGAACAGCCTTTATTATCTCCATGATTATAATACACCAACGTATGGTTTACGTCAATAATTCCTTCATCCAAATCAATGTCGCACCAACGAAGTCCCACGACCTCGCCCACGCGCATACCCGTTCCAAGCATAACAGCAAATACGGGATACCAATGATTGTATGTCGGATGATTTTTGATAAAATCAATAAACAACTTTTGCTCGGCAACGGTGAGTGCTTTGCGCTTTTCGACCTCAAAATTGTGAGACTGCTTCAGTTCTTTCAGCATATTGTCGGTGGGATTGATTCGGATGTATCCATCATCCACCGCCAAGTTAAAGACCTGATGCAGAACAGTATGCACATTGTCAATGGTTGCAATCTTCAATATTTTTTCGTCAGCCATTCTGTTGTAAAAACGCTTAACATCAGATTTTTTAACTGACGCAATACGAAGCTTGCCAAACGTGGGGCGTACAAACATATTGTACATATATTTGTAATTCTGAAAAGTATTGTCCTTTAGTCCCCTTTTCAGATCACACCACAATTCAAAGACGTCATTGACCGTAACATAACGAATCTCGGTTTTAATACCGTCTCGCTTGTCAATTATGATTTGCTCTTCTTTTTCGCGAAGCGCCTCAAGCGTGCTTGCGTAAATTGCATGGCGTTTGCCATCCGGTGTAACCCAACGGTAATCGTATATACCGTCGGCTCTTTGGGATTCCCCTTTGCGAAGTGTTACCCTGTCTTTATCTAATCTTCTGCCTTTCTTTGTACTCATTTTTATCTAGCTCCTTTCAATACCTGTCAGCATTGAAAAGCACTATGATAGCATTTATATTATACCACATGTTCTTCATTTTTTCAAGACAATGCTGACAGGATTGACAAATACTTATATTGAATAGGACTTATCGATATACTCATCAAGCTTTTTACGCTTTATGAGCCTTTTCGTCCCAATGAACAAAACGAAGGGGCAGTCATCCTTATTGGATATCTTTCTCAGCTTATTAATGCCAATGCCGGAATATTCTGCCGCTTCAGAAAGCGTTAATGCTGCTTTCTGCCAAACCGGAATCTCTTTTTCCTTCATTGAGGATCCTCCTTTTTAGAAATTACCTCCCTTATTGCCGGAGGCGGGCAATCTAAAATGCATCATAAAATTCTCCTTACGGGCGGTGACGGATGCCACCGCCCTGTTTTAATCTGTCCCTGGTTACTTCCTATACATCAGTCCCGTATTGGGACGTAGTTTTCAATTTAAAAATACCTTCAAAAATAAAAATATAGTGTTGGGGTTACTTGGTTTTATTCTTTGGCTTTTCATCAGCCAAATAAATTCTTGTTACCTTGTAACGATGATGTCCGAGATTTTCGCTAACGATCTTTTCCGCTTGTCTTGGCTTTTCTATCAATGCATCTGCGTAGGTCTTCTGTGCGTAGCCGTGTCGAAGTCCGTGCCAGGATATAGTGGCGTGTCTTTTCTTCTTTCCGTCTTCAACGATCTTATCACGATCCTTGACCATAAACTTCTCTCTGTTGTGGCTCATCCAATTCTGCAGGGATTTGATCTCATTCTTCACACCGTGCTTTTCACTACTTGAGATTAGATAATCACCGGGCTGTAAACCCATGGCTTTGGCATATTCCAAATACTTTGCGATCATCGCTCTTTGCATGGGATTCAGCTTAATAGCACGTCTTTGACCACCTTTGCCTTTGGGTACAACAAAGATACCAGTTCTATTGGCGGCCATCAGATATTCAATTCTCGTGGTACATATTTCACTCACTCTTAATCCCAAGCCATCAGCGAAATCAATAGCGATCACCACATCAATTCTGCCCACTTCCTCAGCAAGTGCTCTTGCCTTTTCTTTTTCTTCGGGAAGCCATGCGCGATTCTCGGTGCCGACTGCTCTTTTAGGCAGATTCAAACGGTCATTCCCCGATAACTTGTTTTTGCTGCCGGATTTTCTGTGGAAAAAGCGGATACCGGATAGATCCGATTGTATGGTAGCGGGTGAAGCGCCTGATTCTATTAGATCCTCGACATAGGCTCGAAAATGTCTGTCTTCCACGTTCTTGAATTTTTCAAGACGAAAATTATCTGCTAAAAATGCACAGAATCGTTTGGTTGCTTCATAGTACCGCTTTCTTGTTCCATAGCTCAACTCGTTGCAGTGCTTGTATATGGACGTGACTTGTTCGCACAGGTTCTTGTAGAGTCCCGGGTTCATTACCTTAATCGGCGGAAGATTTTCGGGTATCACGAGCTCTGTGTCGGGTGGTGCATTTGCCTGTTCCAAGGTGTTTGTTTTATTAACGTCTGACATAGGAATTGTTCTCCTTTCTTTAAGATTTATATTTTCACGCAGCAGGGACAGATGCTGCGAAAAAATCTGTGTACGAAAATGTGGGGTTAGGGATCATTTTCGTCACGAGAATACAAGGCGTATTTATTGACGAAAATAATCCTCTGTACGAAAATTTTGCGCGGTCATTTCGAAGGGATAATCATTTATCATTTTTAAAGGATTGTCCGCAGGGCATAATTCATCCACTGTCAAAAGGGAGTAGATTTACTCTCGTTTCTTGCTGATTCTATTTTGACGCGGGGAATTATGCCCTGCTAATCACGGCTCTCCGACCTCGTCTCCGAGCCGTTTCTATCTGACTTCGTCCTATAGAAACGGCTCGGCTCTCGAAAAGAGAGTCATAAATCATTTCGAAGAGACAGGCATTTATCATATCGAATGGACAGTTCTGGCACCTGCTTTCGGAAGTCTGTGCTTGTCTGATTCGGCTTCCTGCAGCTTGTCATTCACTATAGCGAATGACAACTTGCAGAGAGCCGAATGGCTTTATCACGCAGGTGCAAATCCTCATTTCGAAAGGAAGGTCATATTCATTTCGAAGAGAGAATCATCTGTCATATCGAAAAGAGAGTATTGCGGCGATATTCGGTTGTGAATAGAGGTTAGTACTTGGCTTCATCTGAGATTTTGAAAAGATCATCATCTCCGACTTACCGTGCGTATCCTCTTGCATTCAAGAGTGCAGTAATACGGTGGTCAATCGCATCTCTGCAACGCTGCGCCGAGTGCCGGTGATCCGGTTCAGGTACGAAGGACCTGATCAGCGGGGATTTTCATTTTGCAAAGCAACGATTAAATCCCGGAAACAATTCGCTGCGCGAAATTCCCATAAAGGAGACGGTCACACTGCCGTCTGAGCAATTTTATTTAACGACGGAACTCTCAAACGTCGTGGGTATCTCATTCATTTTCGTCACGAGCTTCGGCAGATACCCTTGCCGTCGGTGGTATGCATTTTCGTCAAGAAAATACTCCGTCCACCGATTACGGATTTTGACAGTCAGATCACCGTGATCTGTAACGGCTCTGTCAACCGCCCATTTTCGTTCACAGCAGCCTGGGACTCTGCTGTATATCGCACCATCTCCAACACCGTTGGACTGCAGCACGAATTGCTTTACTGTCACCGATTCCTTTCGGTCACATTGTTTTGTTTTGACTGTCAGCCTTTTCGCCTTGGTCAAAACTCCGGGTAATCATTTGATCAAAGCTTGTTTCTCGGATTACCCTTCACATTCCTTTTGCAAACGTGTTCTCATTTAAACTCCTCCTTCATAAATGCCCGTTACACGCCCATTTTTAGCGTATCAACGGAAAATATATTTTGAACCTCTTTTGAGGTAACAAAAACAAAACAAAAAAGTCGATACCTTACATACGCATAACAAGAAAGCCCTAATTGGTCAGATTAAGACACAACCCGTTATGTATATGTATGGTATCGACTAAGCGATATAAAGAGGGTGAGCGATCAATTGCGCTCAAATAAGTATAGTGTGTGTATAAACACGATAACCTCGGGGAACAATATTCAGTTGTATTATAATTTTACCCTAAATTCTTCCTCTTGTCAAATCAGTCGGAGCCGATTATATGCGATTAGAACAGTTTAGAGGAGGTTAGGGTAGCGGAGCTTCCGTAATCATTACGTTTTTTGTCGTTTTCATTACGGAAATGCACGGTTTTGGCACATTTCTCAAATATTATTTGAAAATTTTTCGACTTCAAAGCAAGCTCCGTCTCTGCCGGAGGGCAAAACCGGAAGGATAGAGAATTAAACCCTACACTTAAGTAATAGGCGTTTTGGGTCAAAAAGTCAAGGGGTAGGCACCAATTTTTTTGCCTCAATTTTGAAACATTTTATGACGAAAATGCACGTCCGACATTACTGCCAGACGTGCTGTGTTATATCGTGTTATAAAAAATCTTGCGTTTTTCGTTGTTTAGAAAACAATCTTTACAGTTGTTCCTTTTCCAACTTCACTATCAAGTGTTACCTTGCCGCTGTGGTACTGTACTGCGTGTTTTACGATAGAAAGTCCAAGGCCGGTTCCACCGGTTTCTTTTGAATGGCTCTTATCAACTCGATAGAATCTTTCAAAAATACGGCTTTGATGTTCAGGGGCAATGCCGATGCCGGTGTCTTTTACGGTCACAACTGCACGGCCATTATCTTTACCGATTGCAATAATCACTTTACCGCCGTCTACGTTGTAGCGGATAGCGTTATCGCAGAGATTATAAATGATTTCGTAAATATAACGGCGCACACCGAAAATGGTTTGAGGGTCCCCCTCAATGTTAAGCTCAATGCTTCTCTTTGCCGCGGATACTGTCAGAACCTCAACAACCTCTTTTGCCACCTCTGTGAGTTCTACGGTTTCGGTTGCGGGTTCGCTGTTTTCGTCAAGCTGAGAAAGACGAATAATATCGTTGATGAGAGATACCAGTCTTGTTGCTTCCTTGCGGATATTCCCAATAAATCTCGCAGTATCTTCGGGCTTTACTAGACCGTTTTCAAAAAGTTCTGCACTTCCGATAATAGACTGAAGGGGCGTTTTCAGTTCGTGAGTAACGTTTGCGGTAAACTCCTGACGGTTACGTTCTGCAAAAGCTCGGTCACTAATATCAAATACGAGAATAACTGCACCGAGAACCTTACCGTCCGATTCAATAGAATTGACGGTAAACTGATACTCGTTGCCTTGTCTTTCTTCGGTATATTCGCTGTGGTTTCCTTCAAGAGCACTCCGAATAGCTTTGCTCATTTTGATTGTACGGTCAACGAGCAAGAAATCGCTGCCCTTAATATCCTTTTTAACGGCAAATATCTTCTTCGCCGATGTATTCATACTGAGCACCATACCGTGTTCATCGAGAAGAACCAGGCCTTCGTTCATAGAAGAAATGATCTGCTCGAACTCATCTGTTTTACGGCGCAAGGTTTCCATCTGTGTTTTGATCTGTTTGTGCTGTCTATGAAGCTTGGTAAGAATGGGAGTCAGTTCCTCATAAGTGCTATTTTCAGAAGGGTGCTCCAAATCAAGTTTCATCAAGGGCTCGGTTACCTTTTTCGCCATAGCGTGTGAAAGAATACCGGCAACTACCGCCGCAATCAATATGATGGCAAAAATTGCGGGCAACATACCGATAATAAGAGCACCGACAGTCAGCTGACTTACGGATATACGAAGTACGTCACCGTTTTCAAGAAGGACAGCTTCATAAAATGTCTTTTCGGAAAATGTAGAGGAATTTCTTGCGCTGCTACCTGTGCCGCTTTCAAATGCTTCCACGATCTCTTCGCGGTCAGCGTGGTTTTCCATTTCGCTGGGTTTTGCCTGGGTATCATAAAGAACAGTACCATCGGCATCAATTACAGTAAAACGGAATACCGTAGAGTCAAAGTTCTCGAAGTATTCGACACCAACCTCATTAACAGTATCAGCCACAAGGGAAAGCTCTGCCTTTAACTGATTTACCTGAGAACTGTTGAAATAATCATATAAAAAGCTTGTAGCAATGCCAATGCTTGCAAGAACAACCACAAGTGCTACAGTGAATATGGAGTGAAATATCTTTTTTGTCATACTTCATTCTCCAATCTGTACCCAACACCGATAACAGTTTTGATCTGTCCACCGGCATCTCCGAGCTTGTGGCGAAGGGTTTTAATGTGCATATCAACGGTGCGGGTTTCACCGATATAGTCCATTCCCCAAATTTCGCTCATTAGTTTATCTCTTGAAAATACCATATTCGGATTTTGCATAAAGAGTTTAAGCATTTCAAATTCTTTGTGAGTCAACTCTACCTTCTCACCATTTGCAATCACTTTATGCTCATTTTCCTTCAATGTAATATTACCGACTGTAATATCAGAGGGCACTTCTTCCTTTACGGTACGGCGGAGCACCGCTTTTACACGGGCAACCATCTCCATAACGCCAAACGGCTTTACGAGATAATCATCAGCACCGGAATTAAGACCGCCGATTTTATCCATCTCGGTTCCTTTAGCAGTTGCCATAATTACCGGAATATCTTTGTATGCCGCTTCACTGCGAAGCTTGGAAAGAACCTGAAGTCCGTCCATTTCGGGCATCATAATATCAAGAATTATCAACTCTGGCTTTTCGGTCTTCAGCGCCTCAAGCATAGATATACCGTCGGCAAAGCCTTTTGCTTCAAAGCCGGTTTGTGTCAAGGTATATACCTCAATCTCACGGATGGTATTGTCATCGTCAACGCACCAAATCATATTATTCTCCTTTATGAACGCCGGTTACGGAGAATTCTACCCATTCCGCAATGTTCACGGCGTGGTCTCCGATACGTTCAAAATATTTCGCTATCATAAGAAGATCTACCAAATACTCACCATCGGTGGCGTTATCGGATATCATCTTAATCAGTGTCTGTTTTACACGGTCAAACGCATCATCCACAACATCATCATAATCGGAAACCGACTTCGCAAGCTTAAGATCCTGCTTTACGTAGGCATCTACGCTGTCGGTAACCATCTTAATGGTGGCTTCTGCCATGACACGAATGTCCTTGCACTCCTCACCGGTTCTTCCGTCGAGGAAGGTGATGATCTCAGCAATATCCTCTGCCTGATCTCCGATTCTTTCCATATCGGTAATCATTTTAAGGGCAGCCGAAATAACACGAAGATCCTTTGCGACCGGTTGCTGCTGCAGGAAAAGCTTCAGACAAATCGATTCGATCTCACGCTCGAGCTCGTCGATCTTATGTCCTTGCTGCTTGATTCTGCGGGCCTCCACTGTATTTCCTTCCAAAAGAGCCTTGGCAGAAGTAGCAATAATGCTTTCGCACTCTGCCCCCATTTCAATCATCTTATGGTTCAGCAGGTTTAACTGCTCATCAAATCTACTTCTCATATCTCTTAACCAAACCTTCCCGTAATATAGTCTTCAGTTCTCTTATCCTGAGGCGTAGAGAACAATGTTTCTGTCTTTCCAAACTCTACAAGCTCACCAAGGAGGAAGAAGGCGGTGTTGTCGGAGATACGTACAGCCTGCTGCATATTATGCGTCACTATAATTATAGTATATTTTTCCTTCAATTGCAAGGCAAGCTCCTCAATTCGTGAAGTAGAAATTGGGTCGAGCGCAGACGTGGGCTCATCCATTAAGAGAACCTGGGGCTCTACCGCCAATGCTCTTGCGATACAAAGACGCTGCTGCTGACCGCCCGAAAGACCGAGTGCATTCTTCTTAAGTCTGTCCTTGACTTCATCCCAGATAGCCGCATCGCGGAGTGCCTGCTCAACGATCTCATCCAGCTTCACTCTGCTTGTAATACCGTGAGTGCGAGGACCGTAAGCGATGTTATCATAAATGCTCATCGGAAACGGATTGGGCTTCTGGAACACCATACCGACGTCACGGCGAAGCTCGTTTACGTCAACATCCTTGTCAAATATGTTTCGACAGTTATAGCACACCTCACCGGTGATCTTTACGGTGGGGATCAGATCGTTCATGCGATTCAGGGTTTTAAGAAATGTGGATTTACCGCAACCGGAGGGACCGATCAAAGCAGTAATGCTCCTCTCGGGAATTGCGATATTGATATCTTTTAAGGCTTTATTGTCTCCGTACCACAGGCAGAGATCTTTCGCCGTCATTATTTCACTCATACGTTTCTCCTTTTTGCAAAGTATTTGCCGACCAACGTGGCAGAGAGATTTATAATCAAAGTAAGGATCATCAGAATGGATGCAATGGCGAACGCCACTTCAAACTCACCGTATTCCTTTGCGTACACATAAAGAGCTACGCTCAAGGATGCACCGGGCTTCATCATACCGGTAAAGATGTCATTTAGCGAGTGTGCAAGACCTGCAGTGTAGAACAATGCCGCTGTCTCACCAACAATTCGACCGATAGAAAGGATGCAACCGGTGATTACACCATCCACACATCCGGGAAGTACCACTGTGCGGATTACTCTCCATTTGCCTGCACCCAAACCGAAGGCTCCTTCACGGTAGCTCTGCGGTACAGTCTTTAAACTCTCCTGTGTGGTTCGCATAACTGTCGGCAGGTTCATAATAACGAGCGTCAAAGCACCTGCAAGTAGGCTTGAACCTAAAGTGTTTGCAAAGAGTAACATACCCACAAGACCGTAGATGATTGACGGAATGCCCGACAAGGTCTCAGCGGCATACTCGATAATGCTTACAAGTTTTTTATTCTTTGCATACTCGTTCAGATAAATTGCCGCACCGACACCCACCGGAAGCACAATCACAAGTGTTGCCAAGATAATGTACAGCGTATTTAGGATATCCGGCAAGATTCCTATCGTGCCTCGAAGCTGGCTGGGTTTGGTTGAGAGCAGCTCCCATGTAATGTTCGGCAAGCCTTTAGAGAGCACGTAACCGAGTAAGAACAGTACCAACGCCACGGTGATACCGATCGAAAGCCACATCATACATCTCATACCGAGAATGTATGCTTTTCTTTTTGTACTAATCGTTTTCTTTTGCATTTTAGCCCTCCTTATTTCTCTTGAGGAAGAAGTTGAGCGTTGCGTTTATGAGCATAATAAAGAGGAACAACACAAGGGCGATGGAAAACAAAGCTTCACGCTGAAGGCTTCCGTAGCTTGCGTAGGACATCTCACTGGCAACGGCAGTAGTGAGGAAGCGTACACTCTGGAAGAGCGACGGCATATTCGCCACGTTACCGGCTACCATCATAACAGCCATTGCTTCACCGATTGCACGTCCTACGCCGAGCACAACGGCAGCGGCAATACCGCTTTTTGCTGCACGTACAGATACCTTGAAATAGGTTTCTGTGGGAGTTGCGCCGAGAGCAAGGGATGCATCTTCATATTCCTTCGGAACTGCATCAAGTGCCGTGATGGAGACTTTGATAATGCTCGGCAAGATCATAACGGCAAGGACAACGATTGCGGCAAGCAAGCTTGCACCGTCCGGAATATTAAAGATTTCACGAATGGCAGGTACTAAAACAAGCATACCTACAAGACCGTAAACAACCGAAGGGATGCCGGCGAGCAGATTGACTGCGGATTCTACCACATTGCGTACACGCTTACTTGCTACCTTAGAAAGGTATACTGCGGAGAAGAAGCCAATCGGCACACCAATCAGGATAGCACCTGCTGTACCATAAATACTTGTCAGTATAAAGGGTAGTATTCCGTACTTCGGATCATCGGCACTGGATGCCCATTCTTTTCCGAACAGGAAATCTATCAAGCCTATTTCTTTAATTGCGGGAATACCTGAGATTATAAGGTAGATGGTAATCATCAGAACACAACCTACCGTGATAAGACCAAGAATCAGGAATATTCCGTGAATGATATTTTCAAGTAAT
>JAZROG010000076.1:0-13664 GCA_045648605.1 Eubacteriales bacterium
CGGCATTGACCTTGGCTGCTATGGCTTTGATCTTCCCAGAACAAACGAAATGCAATGGAGCGCATATATCTGCGATATGGTTGACTATGCCGCAGGGGGCGGAATTATAACCGCCAGCGCACACTGGGAAAACCCCTCGGGAAATCTCGCAGGACACTGGGATGCCTGCCGCGGAAATTTAGGATATGATAACACTCTTGAGGGTTATGAGCAGGCATTCACCGACCTTATAACAGAGGGAACTGAATATAACGATTTCTTTAAGAATGAGCTTGAATCCAATGCACGTTTCTTCAAGGCTCTTGAGGATAATGGTGTTCCGATAATCTGGCGTCCTCTCCATGAGGCAAACGGAAACTGGTTCTGGTTCTGCACAGGTCAGCAGGAGTATTGGCTCGATGCAGATTATCTCATCGACGTTTGGCATTATGTCTATGATTATTTTGAGAATGAGTGCGGTCTTACCAATCTTTATTGGAACTATGGCCCAAACTATTCCGCAAATATAAACGACAATCCCAGAAGCACCATGAGTACAACATATCTCTACCCCGGAGATGAATATTGCGATATGGTTGGTGTTGACTGGTACACAGGCGGAAATCTGGAGATCACAAACGGCGATAACTATCTGCGCCTTGTTGACCTTTCAAGAAAGCCGGGCGCGATCACAGAGTTTGGTCCTTCAGGCCCAATAATGGCAGAAACCATTGAGGAACAGCCAAATCTTTATGACAGCATGGATATGTACGGAAACCTCTATGAGCTTGTAAAGGAAGGATATTCCTTTGTTTATCTGCTCACATGGGGCAGCACATGGGGCATTCCCGCAATGGGCAAGGGCGATGAGCTGATGCAGACAGATCTTTGCATAGGTCAGGCAGAGGTCAAAGCAATGTTTGACGCACTCAAATAATAAAATACAATTCAAAGCAGCTGATTTGCAATGCAAATCAGCTGCTTTTTTATCACAAACAAGGGTTTAGCGAGCGGTTTGAGCTATACCCCGATGCTTTGCATCGCTCCTTCGGAGTTCGATTCCACTGCGTTCCGCTCAGGGTGACGGTTGTGGGTTAATCATCCTTTAGCGCCCGTAGATCCCTCGACAGGCTCGGGATGACTATTGGTAGTTGTTTATTGTTTTTTCTACGAGAAGTAAGTACAAATTTCACGTAAAAAAGTGGATAAACACCCCCACGGGTCATCCTGAGCGGAGCAAAATGACCTGCGGTCATTCGCGGAGTCGAAGGATCTATATAAGCATATAGGGATGATAAACGGTAGTGTGTCACCTTGAGCGGAACGCAGTGGAGTCGAACCCGTAGGGCAACGCCATAGGCGTTGGGGTATAATTTCACCACAGCCAACCTCACCGCTAAAGTCCTATTTACATAAAAGCGAGAGCAAAAATCTTGCTCTCGCTTTTATGTAAATTTTGCTTTATTCAGTTGTCTGCTCATATTTGCCAATGCCAAAATAGCAATCAAAAACATCCTTAACCGTATAACCCGCATCGGTACCGTTATTTCCCTGCTCTATAACGCAGGTTGCAACAATTTCAGGCTCGTCAAAGGGTGCAAATGCGGTAAAGATCGCATTGTCACTTTTCTTTGTGCTTACCTGCGCTGTTCCCGTTTTACCGCCCATCTCCACAGGATAAGAACGAAAAAGTCTCGAAGCCGAGCCATTCTCCGTAACGCTCTTCATGGCAGTCTTTATAGTCTTGTGAGTAAGCTCACTCATCTCAACATCTCCAAGCTTCTTCGGCTGATATTCATAAATGATCTCATTTGTGTAAAACTTGCGAACGCTTCCCAAAAGATGTGTAGAGTATCTCTCACCGCCGCCAACAAGAGTTGCGGTATATGAGCTGATCTGCAAGGGGGTAAAAAGATTGTCCGACTGACCGATCGCCGCCTGCAGTGTGTCACCCGGGAACCATTCGCTCGCTCCCGCCTCGGCTCTGTATTCCGGGCCTGCAAGAACTCCAACCTTTTCGGGAAGCTCAATACCGGTTTTGAGTCCCAAGCCGTAGGAAAGACAATATTCATTCATAGTTGGTATAGTAAGCTGTCTTCCTATATCATAGAAGAAATAGTTACATGAGTGTTGTATCGCCTCGATTACATTTATAGTGCCGTGAGTACTGCCTTTTTGCAGATATATCCAGCATCGGGGGCCGTTTTCATCATAAAAGGTGTATCTTCCCCTATCGGTGATGGTTGTATAGGGGGTAATTATTCCCTCCTCAAGCGCCGCCACCGCAACTCCAACCTTAAAGGTCGAGCCGGGCTGATACTGACCCATAAGTGCCCTGTTATAAAGCGGCTTTGCCTCATCCTCAACCCACAAATTGTAATCGGTCGACCATTTTGAAAGATCAAATGTGGGATATGAAGCAATGGCATATATCTCGCCCGTAGTGCTGATGGCAGTAAGCGCACCTGCCGCTGCGTCCTCACCGTCAAGATCACCCTCGGTGCTTGCCGCCTTGTCATTTATGTACTTTATATTGTCGCGAAGTCCGTCCTCCGCGGCCATCTGCATATCAATATCAATAGTCAGCCAAACGTCATTTCCGCTTATAGGCTCTTTTGAAATGCGCTGAGAGAGAATATTTCCGTTTTCATCCTCCTCTATCACCATCGTTCCGTCCGTTCCGTGAAGAAACTCCTCAAAAGCCTCCTCACAGCCGTCAATGCCAACCACAGCATTCATCTTATAGCCCTTTTCGCTGTAATATTCAAGCTCCTCTATGTGGATAGGGCCAACTCTTCCGAGAATGTGAGATGCATATCCTGGATATTCAAATTTTCTTGTGACCTTTTCCGTGAACATTATTCCCCGAAGCTCACTTTCCTTCATATAGGTTATGAACTTAAGATCAACATCCTCCGCGAAAACATAAGGCTGTGCCGAGCTGAACTGCACAAAAGCCATGTCAAATCTGACTCGCAAAAGCTCGTCCTTTTCTTCATCTGTATAAAGAGGCTCTCCATCCTCACCCAGAGCATCGAGCTTATATTTCTTTATCATTTTTTCTGTAAGCTCTTCGGCTGTATTTTCGATGGGATTTCCATCCTTATCCTCATGGAATCCCATTTCCTTTATTGCCCTGTCATATTTTGCCTTGTATGATGGGTCCTCCATAAGATTCGGGTCATAAATATAATCGGGATAAAATCCCAGAAGAGGGGATTTTGTGGGAGTCCTCTTTTCGGAATTTCCCGTCTCGCGAAGTGCCTCTATGACCCCTAAAATGACCTCATTTGATACCTCGGCCTTCTTTGAAAGCGAGCCGTAATCAAAATCCAGATTATATGTATAAGCATTTGTCACAAGAGCCTTTCCGTTTCTATCGAATATCTCACCCCTCTGCGCCCTTATGGTAACAGTGCGCGAATATGTCTTTTGGACAGACGAGGTATAAAGGCTTCTGTTGACAAGCTGAATATTAGCAAGCTTTGTTATATAAAAAACCGTTACAAGGGAAAAAAGCACGGCTATTATAATGAGTCTTACACTGAAGGAGATGCCGATCTTTCTTTTTCCCGTAGTTCTTTTACCCGCCATAGCTGACTTTCCTTCCTTTCCCTAAATTTTAATCGAAATTAACCCTCCATCTCCCTATTATCAAAGAATCTCGACCAGATGGCCTTGGTGAGAAAATATACAGGGAGTGCGAGAGCAAGCGAAGCAAAAAACTGCGGCACAAGAAGCCTTGTGAAAATTCCGGAGATACCGAATGCGGCATTCTTATGCGAAAAAAATGCGGTGATAACAGAAAAAATACCGCTTATAACAAGGGACATAAGAAGTCCCACAAGCCATGACGCAAAATCACGGCGAAGCACGGAATAGGCAAGCAAAGCAACCGTTATTCCGCATATCATATAGGATATTGGCGAAAGAGACAACCCCGCCCCGCCAAGGGCATCCGCAAGAAATCCACCCATGATGCCCGCTATGGTGCCCATGCGCTCTCTATCATAAACAGCGATAACTATGACCGCAGGCAAAACAAGATCGGGCACTGCGCCAAAAACACGCAGCACCGAAAAAAACGATGTTTGAACTATTGCAAGGAAGAAAAGCCATATTCCCCAGACCACGCTCTTTTTAAAAAGCGCTTGCCAAGAGATGGAAGAAAGCTGATTATTCAAATGCGGCACCATCCTCTCCTTGCGGTTCGGTGTAAGCGGTGAAGCTCTTGATTATCATAACATTTCGCACATCAGAAAGGTCTGCCGCAGGCTCAACGGTAGCTTCGAGAGTTCTGCTGTATTCATCGGGCACAAGCTCTATCACCTTACCGATAACAAGGCCTCTGGGATAAAAGCTTCCGATACCGCTCGAAAGGATAACGTCACCGACCCTTATATCAGCCTCGCCCGGCAGATACGACATTTTGCAAACGCCGCTGTTTTTCAGCTCATAAACTCCCTCAATAAGTCCCAGCTCACCCGAGCGCTCAACATATGCGCCAACGGATGATGCTGTTTCAAGAATGGTCACGACCTTACACCAGTTCATGCCCACCTCACTGACATAACCGACGATCCCGTCCTCTGTTATAACGGGCATATTCGGCTCAATATCGTGCATAGAGCCGCGGTTAAGAGTAAAGACGGTCATATAATTTCCGCTCTCTCTGCCAATGACCCTTGCGGCCTCAAACTCATAGTCGATATGCTCACGCTTAAGCCCGAGATATCCGTAAAGCCAGCGATTCTCTTCATCTATCGCTTCTGCCGCGGAAATTTTATTTTCAAGCTCCGCTATCTTATCCTTAAGTATTCTGTTTTCGGCATTTATGCGGTCAAATTCTCCAAAATAGCTGATAAATCCGTCTATTCCCTCCGCCACCGATGTAAAGGCATAGCGAAAAGGGGTTGCCACAGTGCCCAGCGCCGAGCGCACATAATCGCCCTGACCCATAATGCTGAGAACTGTCGGAACCGTCACAAGAACGATAGCCAAAAGAAGCGCAATTATGAAAAATCTTGATTTGAAAAATTTTGGCATGACACCTATCTCTTTCGAAAATTATTTTGAACGCGAAAGAACCACATTTCTGATGATCCTCGGGTCTTCTATTCCCTTTCCGAGTCCCAGAGCAACGCAGTCAAGGGGCTTTGCAGCAACATTGACCTTCAGACCCGTTCTCTCGGTTATAAGCGCGGGAAGTCCGCGAAGCAGCGCACCTCCGCCCGCAAGCATAATGCCCGAATCGAAAATATCTGCAGAAAGCTCCGGCGGGGTAGTTTCGAGCGTGGTCTTTATGCACTCGATTATGCGGTCGATCTGCTCACTTGTAGCCTCTCTTATGTCACCCGATCTTATATGTAGAGTTGTGGGAAGACCTGTTTTCATATCTCTTCCGCTAACATCCATCTCCGGGCCATCCGCAGACCAGTGAACAGAGCCTATACGTTTTTTCAGCTCCTCACCCATAGGCATACCAATGGTCATATTGAAATGGCGTCTTACATACTGAACAATGGCATCGTCAAGCTCGTCTCCCGCAACTCTTATGGAGCGCGAAACAACGATACCGTCAAGGCTTATTACCGCAACCTCGGTGGTTCCGCCTCCGATATCCACTATCATACTTCCCTTGGGGCTTGCTATGCGAAGTCCGGAGCCGATAGCCGCCGCCATAGGCTCCTCCACAAGGTCCACGGAGCGGGACATAGCATCATATGCCGCATCCTCAAATGCCTTTTTCTCGACCTCTGTAACACCGTAAGGGATACAAATTATAACATTGGGACGGTTAAAGAATCCACCCGTATTTATCTTACGGAAAAACTGATGAAGCATCTCCGCAGTGACATCAAAGTCGGCAATAACACCGCCCTTAAGAGGACGGAATGCGGCAATGGTGCCGGGTGTTTTACCCAGCATCTTTTTCGCATCAGAGCCAACCGAAACGACCTTTCCCGTAACGCTGTTTTTGGCAACAACCGAGGGCTCACGCAAAACGATGCCCTTTCCCTTCATGTAAAAAAGAGTATTGGCTGTGCCAAGATCTATTCCTATCTGTTTATTCATGGTATAGTCACACCTTTCTTATTTCAAATGATCCGAAAGCCTTATTCCGAAAACACGGAGAAGCAATTTGCGTAGGCAAGCAACCGGCAGACCCACAACATTGAAATAGCATCCGTCGATCCCCTCGACCCACATCGAAGCATATCCCTGAATTGCATAAGCACCGGCTTTATCATCAGGCTCACCACTCTCGGCATACCATTTTATCTCCCTCTCGGACATTGGCGAGAAGCGTACAAATGTCTCCTCATATGCCGAAGCACTCGCTCCGCCATAGATAACGGTAATTCCGCTCAGCACCGAATGCTCACTGCCGCTCAGCATTGTAAGCATCCTTTCCGAATCCGCTCTGTCCCGAGGCTTGCCGAGTATTTCCCCCGAAGCGCTCACAACGGTATCCGCTGCGATTATAACGGTGTCGGAAATATCCTCACCCATCTCTTCAAGATGCGCCCTTACCGCCGCCGCTTTTTTCGCGGAAAGTGCCATAACAACATCCGATGGAGCGGTTCCCTTTTCATAGCTTTCGTCCGCATCGCTTGTCACGATGCTGAAATCAAGCCCGAGAGTTTCCAGGATCTCACGTCTTCTGGGCGATTTTGATGCAAGAATAAATTTCATATCATTTCACTCCCGTTGAACCGAAGCCGCCCGCACCGCGCTCGGTGAAATCAAGCTCCTCGCTCTCGATAAGATTCGCCGCAAAAACGGGAAGGAACATCATCTGGGCAATTCTGTCGCCGCGCTCGATTGTAAAATCCTCTTTTCCCGTATTGAAAAGTCCAACGCACACCTCGCCTCTGTAATCACTGTCGATAACTCCGATTCCGTTGGAAAGGCAGATGCCCTTTTTCGTTCCGAGACCGCTTCTTGCGGCAATGACAGCAACCACATCGTTGCTTTCAGGCTCAAGAGCTATCCCCGTGGGAATAAGTCTTCTCTCGCCAGGTGCAAGAACTATTTTTTCACCCTCGTCAAGTGCGGCGCAAAGATCGAGTGCTGCAGAGCCTCCCGTTGCGTATTTTGGCATCTCCATGCCGCGCGTAAGCTTTATTTTAACATTCACACTACTCATTTTTATACCTCACAATCAATCCTTTATCCTTCTGACGGCATTTTTCAGGCTTTCGCCCCTCTCAAATGCGGATATTACCTCGTCAACCTCTCTTCCGCCTTCAACGGAGAAAATAAAGTGCATATCCGTGATACCGCTTCGGTCAAGTGCATTTTTTCTGTCTCCCATGTATGTTGGGAGCGAGTTGTATATAATATTTCTATGCTCTCTCTCTCGGAGAACAGGGAAAACAACGCCCTTTCTGTCCTTAAGAGTCGCCCTTCCTTTTTCACATTCCTCGCAGGAGGCGACCTCCTTTATGACACATTTTTCAAGAAGCATAAGCGGAAGTCTTCCATAGGTGATAACCGATGAAGCACCGCCAATGTCCCTTATTTGAGGAAGCGTAAGCTCGGGAGAGAGGATATAGCTCTCAAATCCAAGTCCTTCAAGCATCGCCGCGCTTTCCCCATTAAAAGCATTAAGTCTGAAATCTCCAACAGGAGTAAGTCCTGCGCAAAGAGCCATGGAAAGATGACCGAGATTACCCACAAGGGCATATTTTGCGCCCTTTTTCACAGCATTTTCAAGCTCCGCCACAACTCTTTCCCTCTCGCTGTCAAAGATCACCGAGGGAAGCACAATACCGTTTGCCTTCTCGCAGTATTTATCAAGCGGAAGATATATTCTGTCAAAATACCTCAAAGCCTTATCCGTTATGCTTTCGGGAGAATAAAAGCGTGCGCTTTTTTGTTTTTTTCCTTGTCCGAGAGGGACTTTTTTCTCATATTTTTTTCTCTCAAGCTCTCTTTCGGGCGAGCCTATAAGCGCACCTACAGCACTTCTGCGAAGTGCATTGAGCCTTGATACGGGGAGCATGATATTCCCCTTTATGTCAATATCTGATTTTTCTATATAAAACGGTGTATCACCAAGCTTTGAAAGGCTCTGAAGAACGCTTTCCTCTGTCATTGGCGCATTTATCGCTTCAAACGGCGCATCGCCATATACCGTAATACTTTTTTCTCCCCTCACAAGAGTCAGGGCCGAGGGTTTGTCCGCTTCAAAGGAAGCTGAAAGAGATACGGGAAGCTTTTTCTTTATGCCGCAAAAGGCATCAAGCGCCCTTGTGCTTTCCTTGTCGGCATTGCTCCTGATTCCAAGCATACCCCTTCCGATATTTCCCACAAAATATCCGTCGGTAAATCCACCTCTTGAAAAGACGGAGGAAAGATATCTCATTTCTTCTGCGCTTGCGCCTCTTCCTTCATCAAGGAGTCTGCGATAGACCCTTGTCACCGCATGGACATATTCAGCACTTTTCATTCTGCCCTCAATTTTAAGAGAGGCAACACCGCTATCGATAACGGCGGGAATATGGGGAGCAAGACTGAGATCACGAAGACTCAGGGGATATTCGCATTTTCCCGAAAAGGGAAGCCTGCAGGGCTGTGCGCATTCTCCGCGATTGCCGCTTCTTCCGCCTACGACAGAGCTGAAAAGGCACTGTCCCGAATGTGAAACGCAAAGCGCGCCGTGCACAAATATCTCCGCCTCGATTGGGGAATTCTCCACAAAAAATTTTATATTTTCAAGAGATGTTTCCCTTGCGAGAACCATTCTTGCAAATCCTTTTTCATAGAGCATCCTTGCTTGATCTACATTATGCCCCGACATCTGTGTGCTTGCATGAAGCTCTATTTCGGGATAGTGACGCTTTATCGCCGCCGCACCGCCAAGGTCTGCCACAATGAGCGCATCAGCGCCCAGGTGCCATGCCCGCTCCGCGGTTTTCAGATAATCATCCATCTCCCTGTCAAGAGCCAGAGTATTAAGGGTAAGATAAGCCTTGACTCCATAGCAGTGACATTTGTAAAAAGCATCGGAAAGCTCTTTTTCATCAAAATTTTCCGCTCCGATCCTTGCATTGAAGGACGAAGCACCAAAATATACCGCATCGGCTCCCGCATCTATCGCCGCCTCAAGAGCTTGCATAGAGCCTGCGGGCGAAAGAAGCTCCGGAAGCTTATTTTTTTTGGATGGCATATCAGTCAACCTTTATTCCGTTTTCACCGAGCTTTTTGCGAAGCTTTTCATTCTCTGCCATCAGATGATTTATCTGCGCATTCTTCAGTGCCATCTCCGCATCGATGCCCCTGATCCTTCTCTGCATCTTGATCTTGTCCGAGCAATAATCAAGGGCGCAAAGGAGTGCAGCTTCATTTCTTGAGCAGCGTCTGCTCGCGGTATTTATCTCCCTGATCTTTCTGTCGAGTATCCCGACGATCTCGTCAACAAACTCCGGCGATTCATCCGTTATGATATTCATCTCTGTATCCGCAATGGTAATTGTGAATTTCTGCTTCATTTATGTACCCGCCTTTTCTAAAAACTATTGCAATATTCGTCAGAATGCTGTATAATGTTATCAGCGCACCTTGACGTGCCTATATATATTATAATACAAAATCTGATATTTATAAATAGCATTTTGCAAAAAAACAAAAAAATTAACAAAAAGTTTTAGTTTTTCTGTCCAAAAGACGCTATTTTCGGAAAAATTTATGAAAAAAGAGACAAAAAAAGAAAGAGCCGCAGAAATAGCCAAAGAGCTGAAAGCCGTGTATCCCTCCTCCGAATGTGCCCTCAAATATGAGGGAGAGCCATGGAAGCTGCTCGTTATGGGAAGGCTCAGCGCGCAATGCACCGACGCAAGAGTGAATATAGTTTGCGAGGATCTTTTCAAAAAATATCCAAGCGCAAAGGCACTTGCGGACGGTGAGCTACGGGAGATCGAGGAAATCGTCCGCCCCTGCGGACTTTTCAGAACAAAGGCAGAAAGCATAAAGGCGGCTTGCGCCATGCTTGAGGATGAATACAGCGGCATTTTGCCACGCACAATGGATGAGCTTCTAAAATTCCCCGGTGTTGGAAGAAAGATAGCAAATCTGCTCCTTGGCGACATCTATCATCTGCCCGCCATTGTCGCAGACACCCACTGCATCCGCATCTGCGGAAGGCTTGGATTTTATGAAGAAAGCCTTAAAGATCCCCACAAGGTGGAAATGATAATGAGGGAGTATATATCCCCCGAGGAACAAAGCGATTTTTGCCACAGAATAGTTATGTTTGGCAGAGAATACTGCATGGCGCGCTCTCCGAGGTGCTCGGAATGCCCCATTTCAGAGCTTTGCCCTAAAAATAAATAATTTTTTAAAAGGAGATAAAATTATGGGACTTATCAAAGCAGCAATAGGCGCTATCGGCGGAACTCTTGCCGATCAATGGAAGGAATTTTTCTACTGCGACGCGCTCGGAAATGATATCCTTGTTACAAAGGGACAAAAGCAGGTAGGCAGCCGCTCTTCAAACACAAATGGCAGTGACAATGTTATCTCAAATGGCTCTGGAATTGCAGTTGCGGACGGTCAGTGTATGATCATAGTTGAGCAGGGTAAGATTGTCGAGGTATGTGCAGAGCCGGGACAATATACATATGATAAATCCAGCGAGCCCAGCATCTTTGCAGGCTCTCTCGGTCAGAGTATTCTTGATACCTTTAAGACTATCGGCAAGCGTTTTACCCTTGGCGGCGACACGGGCAAGGATCAGAGAGTTTACTATTTCAACACAAAGGAAATCCTCGATAACAAATTCGGAACACCCACACCTATCCCGTTCAGAGTTGTTGACAGCAAGATAGGACTCGATATCGACGTCAGCGTTCGTTGCTCGGGGATCTATTCGTTCACCATCGCAAATCCGCTTCTCTTCTATACAAATGTTTGCGGAAATGTTGAAAGAGAATATTCGGTTGATGAAATCTCATCACAGCTTAAAACAGAATTTATAAGCGCACTTGCTCCCGCAATGGGCAAGCTCTCTGCGCTTGAGATGCGCCCCAATCAGCTCCCCTCGCACACTGCAGAGCTTGAAGCGGCACTCAACGATGCACTTTCCTCAAAATGGGGCGAGCTGAGAGGTCTCAAGATCAAATCCGTGGCACTCAACCCAATCACTCTACCCGCTGAGGACGAGGAGCTTATCAAGACCGCGCAGAAAAATGCAATTCTCCGCGATCCCACAATGGCGGCAGCACACCTCGCAGGCGCCCAGGCTGATGCAATGAAGGCTGCGGCAAGCAACGATGCAGGAGCAATGACAGGCTTTATGGGCTTCGGAATGGCACAGCAGGCAGGTGGCGCAAACATTGGAAATCTCTTCACAATGGGCGCACAGCAGCAAAGCAACACACAGAAATCAGAAAACGGTTGGAAATGCTCATGCGGAGCGATCAACAGCGGCAATTTCTGCACAGAATGCGGAGCAAAAAAATCAGAGGATGGTTGGAAATGCTCATGTGGCGCTGTCAATAAGGGTAAATTCTGCTCCGAGTGCGGAGCAAAGAAGCCCGAGGGCGCACCTCTCTACCGCTGTGATAAGTGCGGCTTTGAGCCTGAAGATCCTAAAAATCCTCCCAAGTTCTGTCCCGAATGCGGAGACAGATTTGACGGTGGGGATATTATGTAATTCTTGCTTTAAGGGCGGGTGAACATTATTGAACACAATAAAAGAATACAAATGTCCGTGTTGCGGTGGAGCAATATCCTTTGATGTTCAGAGCCAAAATTTGAAATGTCCGTATTGCGACACGGAATTTGATATAGAAGCACTGAACGATCTTGATGAAGAAACCCAAAGCAGCGAAAGCGAGCCCACATGGGAATCCGATGCAGGGACCTCATGGCAAGAAGGAGAAGCAGAGGGTCTATGCACCTATTCATGTAAATCTTGCGGTGGAGAGATAGTGACAGATGCCACTACAGCCGCAACAAGTTGTCCCTTTTGCGGCAATCCCGTGATACTCACAGGCAAATTATCAAACGACCTGCGTCCCGATCTTGTCATACCCTTCAAATTCGATAAAAAAGCCGCAAAGGAGGCTCTGAAAAATCACTTCAAGGGCAAAAAGCTTTTGCCAAAGGCATTCGCAAGCGAAGCACATCTTGATGAAATAAAGGGCGTGTACGTCCCCTTTTGGCTTTTCAGCGCGGATACCGCCTCAAAAACCAGATACAGAGGCACTCGCGTTTCACATTGGAGCGACAGCAAGTATAATTACACAAAAACAAGCTACTTTTCTCTTGTAAGAGGCGGAAAATTAAACTTTTCTCACATCCCCGTTGACGGCTCCACCAAAATAGCAAACGATCTCATGGAATCTCTCGAGCCTTATAACATAAGCGATGCCGTTGATTTTGAAACAGCTTATCTTGCAGGTTATTTCGCCGACAAATATGATGTTTCCTCGGACGAGAGCATTTCAAGAGCAAACGAAAGAATAAGACAAAGCATAATCGACGAATTCGAGAAAACCACGCTCGGATATCTGGGAACATATTGCACAAGCTGTAATTTTGACCTCACAAGCAACTCCGTAAAATACGCCCTGCTCCCCGTTTGGCTTCTTACAACTTCTTACAAAGGCAAGAATTACACATTCGCAATGAACGGACAGACAGGCAAATTTGTGGGCAATCTCCCAATGGACCGTGGCGCGTTTTGGCGTTGGTTTTTCGCCATTTTTGGAATTGTATCAGTGTTTGTTTTTCTGATTTTACTTTGGACATCCAAATAACAAAGGAGATTTGTTGTGTATGAAAAAAATAGCACTTTTTACATATTCCATTTTTCTTCTGATCATTTCTTTTTCATCGTTTGTCTGCGCCAACGAAAGCTATTATTACGACGAGATCGGTCTCCTCGCTCCAAGTCAGATCACTTCTCTTACCAATAGGCTGAAGGATTTTGAAAAAGAGAACGATTCAAAGCTTATGATAGTATGTGTCAGCACCACGGGGGATAAAACTCCTGTAGGCTTTGCCTTCGACTATCTTTTTAATTCTGTCGGCAACACCGGAAACGGTATAATTCTTCTTCTCTCCATATACGATGGCAAAGTTGTTATAGACACAAGAGGAAGCGCAAGCGAAGCCTTAACAGACACGCGATCAGATATATTATTCGACATGATACTTTTTGATCATTTCACTAGTGGGGATTATTATAACGGTTTTTTGAAATTCATAGATATGTGTGACGGATATTATAGCTTGGTTTCAAATGAAGATTATGCCGAATTAAGCGCAAATCTCGAAGCGATCGAGGCAGACTCGGACAATTCTTATAGCGATAATGCGCAAGTTGATAGCACTATCGTCAAGCTCGTTTTAATTTCTCTCGGCATAGGTCTTGGTGCTGCAATTATAACTGTTCTCATTTTAAGAAGGCAGTTAAAAAGCGTAAGATACGCAAACAATGCCTCATGTTATGTAATTCAAGGCAGTTTTTCCCTCACAGAAAAGCGTGACATCTATCTTTACAGTACCGTTTCCAAGATTCCAAAGCCACAAAACAATTCTTCAAAATCTCGTTAAATTATTAAGCAAAAAGCTGTATTTTGAGTGATCAAAATACAGCTTTTTTATTATTCTGACATTTTCTTAATATCGTAAGGAGTTGTCTGATAAACGAAGTAATTCAGCCAGTTGGAATA
>JAZROG010000077.1:0-10731 GCA_045648605.1 Eubacteriales bacterium
GCTTGGCCTCCGACTTCGACGGGTCTCTAACTGTCGTTGATTTCAGAATCAAGCCTTACGAGGAAAGCGACGAAGGAACGGTGCATAAGGCTCTAAACCGTATCGCACTTGAAGAGGAAAGCGAGTTTGCAGAGGCGAAAAAGGTGAGGGAACTGAATGGTATAAGACGTAATTTATACGATATTGGCGTTCGGATTGAGCACTTATCAGGTAAACCTTCCATTACTCCTTCAAGCTTGTTAATTAGCGCAATAATAGCGTCGTCATTATCGACAGTGCTCCTAATATTGCAGATACTATTGCGGATATTCCAGCAATCTTAGTCCATTTTAATGAGGTTGTACGATATTCAATTTCGCTATAATGTGCATCAAGTGCGTTTCTTCCCTTTGCGGTGATTATGAAGCCGTTTACAGGTATATTACCGTCTTTTGACTGGATGGTTTTATCGGTAATTCTTACGCACTTGTTTTCTACAAGATTTGAGAAATCGTCAAGGCTGTAAGGGGTTTCACGTGCGGCTACCGATTCATCCAAATCGGTAAGATATTCGAGTATTTTATAATCGTTATCGTACAAATCCATATCACACCTCATCGCAAATCTATAAAACATATTATCACATTTAATAATGAATGTCAAGAAAGGAAGGAAAGAAAAATGAAAGGTTACAAAGCATTTGGTAAAGGGCTTGTTTGCCGTGGAAAGCAGTACGCAGAGAACACGGTGTTTGAGGAGGAGACCGCAGAACTCTGCAAGAGCGGTATCCACTTCTGCGAGAATCCGCTTGACTGTCTCGACTATTATAACCTGTTAGATGATGAAGGAAACCTCGTTGAAATTGCAGAGGTTGAAGCTCTTGACGAGGCTCTGACAGACGATGAAAAGAAGTATTGTACGAAAAAGTTAAAGATAGGGGCTAAATTGAGCCTTGCAGGGTTTATTAAGGCGAGCTTTGATTTTCTTTTTGAGCATACAAAGACGAAGAGAGTAAAGGACTCCTCAAAGCTCGCAGCATCGGGCAACTACTCACAGCTCGCAGCATCGGGCAACTACTCACAGCTCGCAGCATCGGGCAACTACTCAAAGCTCGCAGCATCGGGCAACTACTCAAAGCTCGCAGCATCGGGCAACTACTCACAGCTCGCAGCATCGGGCAACTACTCAAAGCTCGCAGCATCGGGCAACTACTCACAGCTCGCAGCATCGGGCGACTCCTCAAAGCTCGCAGCATCGGGCAACTACTCAAAGCTCGCAGCATCGGGCAAAAATTCAGTCCTTATGTGTGCAGGAGCAAATGGCAAGGCAAAAGCTAAGATCGGATGTTGGATCACCTTATCCGAATGGAAGAAAATCGGCGACGAATGGATTCCCGTATGCGTCAAGACTGAGCGCGTAGACGGTGCACGCATCAAAGAAGACGTATTCTATCAACTGATAGACGGCGAATTTAAGGAGGTAACGTAATGGCAAGAGAAAGACCGGACTACCGCGAAAGACTCGCGTATCTGAGGGAAAAGTACAACCGCTCGTTTCTCACCGTCCCCGAAGTAGCAAAGGAACTCGGAGTGTGCGCTCGTACCATCAAGGCGATGATCGAGAGACGGTGCGATCCTCTCCCTGCGGTAAGGATGAGCACATCCAAGACAAACAGACGTTATCTTGTATCCCTTGAAAGTATAGCGAAACTCTAATGAATTAAGAAAGGAGAATAAAATGGAAAGACCTATATGTAAATACCCCAAGCTAAAGGGCAAGATTATTGAGGTGTTCGGCTCAATAACCGACTTCTCGATTCAAATGAACAAAACCCCCACCACGATAGGTAGCAAGCTCAACGGCAAATCCCCGTGGAAGCTCCCCGAGATTGACACCGCTTGCGAGCTTCTTCACATATCCCCGGCAGAACGCCACGATTTTTTTTGACGCAAAACTTGCGTTTTCGCAACAAATTTTGATTAAATACAATAAGAAAGGAGGTAAAAGATTTGAATGTCAAAAATCAATGAAAAGGGCGTCCTAATATTCTACGATTGGCTGGACCGCCTCAAAGAAGCTCAGTTAGAGCCGGAAGATGCGCTCTCTGTTATATATGCTCTTGCGGATTATAGCAGATATGGGGAAAATCCGGTTGATAAAGTAGATGTGCCGTTAAAGTATGCAGTAGGTATTATGGTTGACCAAATCAAACGTGCAGAAGAAACCGCCGAGCAAAACAAGAAGAATGTTCAAAAGCGGTGGAATAAAAACACATCAACAGAACAACAAAACGTATTACGGCGTAATACGGCGAATTACGGCGTAATACCAAGTGATACGGACGAATTACGGCGTAATACTACTAATACTAATACTAATACTGATACTGATACTGTTCCCCCCTATAATCCCCCCGAGGGGAAAAAGAAGAAGAAGACTAATAATCATTCATCTATTATAGGGACGGAAGAACGGGACAAGCTGATACGTAAGTTTTTCAGAATGTACGGAAACCCCGATGATGACGAGTTAGACTTCATTGCGTATAACGAGGCGCGAGATTGGATAGGGATTGGAAACGAGAACATTCTGAAAAACGAAATGACCCTTGAACGCTACGTGTCTCGGTGGTGCCGTAGCGAGAACGTGAGATTTGGAAGAAAGGAGAGTGAATCACTATGAGCGAGCTTAAATACCAAATGATGACCCCTGTGGCTCACGCTAACGTGGGAGTGCGTATCCTTGAAAAAGACAAGGACGACAATCTGATAGGCGAATATACCGGGTATTACAGAGCGCGAGAGGACACATTCGTACTATACCCCGCCTATAATTGTTTTGCCCGCGGAAACGGTACGCTTAAAAAGAAAAAGATATGGGCGTCGGACGTCCGCTATTACGGCAAGGAAAAATAAACACACGAAAGGACAAGCCATGAAAATCACTTACAAGGTATTATCGGGAGTGCATATACTCACGGTCGGGAACAAGGAATACGTTGATATTTCCGTACACAATATTTTCGAGGTATTAAAGAAAGGAGCAGTAAAATGAGCGGTCTTGAAAGAAAATTAGAAGTAGCGTGTAAGACACACGACCTTATTGAGCGCGAGAGCCGCGCGGATATATCAAGGCTTTGCGGTGAGCTATCAGGCAAGGTAAACAATTACAAGGAAGTGCCGGACGTGCTGAAAAGCATCGTAGAGCTTAACCGCGCTATGGAGATTTACATTGACGTGCTTCGTATGGCGAAGAATGAATTTGAAACGGCGGTAAAAGAATATGCAAAAGAACGTCTGGCAGCGCAGGGCGTTTGAATGTTATGACGCCGACGAAGAAAGATACGGCAATCCCAAAGAAATTACATACCCCTACACACAAAACATAAAAAGGAGAACAAATAATGCCGAGCTTATACACACTGACAGCGCAGTTCGAGACTTTTCTCGAAATGGTCGATAACGGCGAAATCCCGGAAGAAGCTATCGCGGACACACTTGAGGCTCTTGAAGGGGAAATAACGGCGAAGATAGACGATATAGCCGTAGCAGTAAAGAATATGCAAGCCTTCTGCGCCGCTCTCAAGGCTGAAGAGGACACGCTGAAAAAACGCAGACAGAAGAAGGAGCGCGAGCTTGAACGTATCACACAGTATCTTACATACGCGCTCAACACGCACGGTATGGACAAGCACGAGAGCGCGAGATGCAGAGTGTCTTTCCGTTCCTCCAAGGGCGTAAAGGTCAGCGATCCAGATGCGTTTATGGCGTGGGCGAGAGAGTACGCTCCTGAGCTTATAAACACAAAGGTGACCGAGTCCCCGGCACTTACCACCATTGCAGAAGCACTCGAAAGAATGGATGTGCCCTTCTGCGAGATAGAAACCCGTAAAAACATACAGATAAAGTGAGGACAGTAAGATGTGTAAATTTAGAGAGATAAGAGCAGACGAGATAAAAGCGCGTGTCGCTATGACAAATCAAAACGGACTTCAAATCTTGCTTTATAAGGATGCGAGAGTAGATATGGCAATCCTTGACGAGACTGTTGGCGCGGCACGTTGGCAAAGAGAGCATTATTCCGTTGATGGCGTTAATTACTGTCGTGTAGGCATTAAAATTGATAGCGAATGGATTTGGAAGAGCGATTGCGGCTCTGAGTCAAATACCGAAGCGGAGAAGGGAGAAGCGTCCGACTCCTTCAAGCGCGCTTGCGTAAATTGGGGTATAGGTCGTTCACTCTATACCGCACCGTTTATATGGGTTAGCGCCGGGGATTACAGTCTTAACAACAAGGGTAAGCCGGCAGATACCTTTTCCGTAGTAGGCGCAGACATTCAGAGCGGAATAATTAAAGGCTTGTCTATAAAGAATGACAAGACGGGAAAAACCGTTTATTCCTTTGGTACTTTGCGAAACAGGGCAAATACCGTAAATGTAAACGAACTACCGTTCCCCGAAGCAGAGGTGAACAGACCTGTGCCCGTGCAGACCCCACCGCCTAACCCGATGAGCTTTCAAACCAAGATAAGAACGCGCGAGGATGCAATAGCTTACAGACTTGATGACGGTCGTTCACTCACCGAGTTATACAAGACTGATAAATCAACGTTCATGACGCTTCTGAACAACCCTGCGGATGCAGACATGGCGGCTGCTACAAAGCTGATCTATCAGTGGGTGATCGAGGCAAGCAAGGCGGGTAAACAATGAGAGCGGAACTTCACGACATCACCTTCACCCGTGACGGTAAGCAGATAGTCTCATTCATCACGGGTGAGGACTTCCGCGAGACCTTCGACGAGCTTCACGGCAAGCCGCTTACCGTAGAGGTAAAAAGGTACCGCCCAAAGCGGTCAAAGAACGCCAATGACTACTTATGGACGCTATGCACCAAGCTGGCTGAGCATCAAGGCGTGACTCCCGAAGAGGTATATCGCAAGGAGATACGCGAATCGGGTGTTTCTGTAGCCATGAGTGTTCTTTCGGAATGCTACGAAAAGTTTGCGGTCGCGTGGAAGGATAGAGGCATAGGCTGGTTTACTATTAAAACCGACGAGGGAAACGGAACTGTGTTTTTCCTTGCATATTATGGTTCATCCACATATAGCACCTTGGAAATGAGCCGACTTATAGAAAATACAGTACAGGACTGCAAGTCACTCGGAATAGAGACGTTAACCCCTGCCGAGCTTGCAATACTTATGAATGATTGGAGAATTAAAAATGGCTAAAACATTAGAAGATATGGCGGACGACTATTATAATCGATCGTTTCTGCGCGAAGAACCGCATTACTGTGATATTTGTGGAAAGAGGATGAGTCCGAGACCTTTAAATAAAAACGGCGAAGAAATTTGTTTCGAATGCGAAGAATACGAAGAGGAGGAGAGTGCTTAAAATGGCAAGCTATAGTAAAATAACCCTAATCGGAAACATGACACGCGACCCGGAGCTCAGACAGACAACCTCGGGCATTTCCGTGGTGTCGTTCACTCTTGCGGTTAACCGAAAGGACAAAGACGGAACAGAGTCCGTGGATTATGTAGAAATCGTATGCTATGATAAAAGAGCGGAACTCGTAGCCCGCTACGTAAAGAAAGGCGACCCGCTCTTTGTAGAGGGGCGGCTCCAATCGCGGAAATGGACGGACAAGCAGGGGCAGACGCGCGTACAGTGGGAAGTCCTCGCCTTTGAGGTGGTATTTATCAGCGCAGGACGCGAAAATTCTTCGCAGGGCGCGAATACAGGCTACGGGGTGTCCTCTAACCCCGCCGCGAACGTGCCGAGCGCGTATGGTGGAAAAATGCCCGCATTCGAGGAAGTGCCGGACGATGGCACACTTCCGTTCTAAACAAGAAAAGGAGATACGAATGAATGAACGTAATAGTAAACAAAGACCCAAGGTCGGCAATAGACCGCAAGTGGGATGAGATGTTTGAGGAGCTTTGCCGCAAGGCAAGGCTCGACCCCAAGCAGAGAATGCTTGTAAGACAATATGCACGTGAGCTGTTAGGGCTTAAGATACACGAGATTGAGGGGGCAGTAGAGATGGCGTACCTTGCCTCTCTCATAGAGACCGAGAAATTCGGCACAAACGCTAAATACGGTGCAAAGAGATTACGCAGGGTACAGACACACACCACGGCATTGATAGACGACGCATACGGCAAGAGCTGTTACGATGGGCAGGGCAGACACCACTCATACGATGGATGCGGCTACGAGAGGCTTGTGCTTCGCCTTGAGAGGCACGGAATAATTTACGAAGGGAAGATATGATATGGGATTATTTATTTTAGTTTTGCTGATCTTTGCACAGATATGCGCCCTTGACGAGGGGGTGGAGCTATGAGCAAATACATAGATGTTGGAATGCCATTACCGTTCGATCCTAAATCTGATGAATTTATGGACATGAGTGGCAAGTACATATTAGATGCGACTTGTGGATCTCGCACGATTTGGTTCAGAAAAAAATGTGACGCCGCCGTATATATGGATCGCAGAGAAGAACATGGCACGGCCATTTGGAAATCTACTAAAAACGATTCGGTAAGGAAGATTGACGTAGAGCCGGATGTTATAGCAGATTTTACGGCAATGCCCTTTGAGGACAACACTTTTCATCTTGTTGTGTTTGATCCTCCGCACCTTGTTAAGATCGGAGATAATGCGTGGTTAAAAAAGAAATATGGCAGACTTCCCGATGATTGGCCACGTCTTATACACGATGGATTTGTAGAGTGTATGCGCGTTTTAAAGCCTTTTGGCACACTCATATTTAAGTGGAACGAGTATGACATTCCGACAAGAGATGTTATCAAAGCTATTGGAACAGAGCCTTTGTTTGGACACCGAAGCGGTAAGGCAATGAATACACATTGGCTTTGCTTTATGAAAGGAGTATAAGATGAAAGACGAGCTGATAGAAATACTCCGCTCCGTCCCGATCACGGACAAGACCTATCCTGAGTACATAGAGGCGGTGGCGGAGAGGCTGATTGAGGCTGACGTCTGCAAGGCTTCAGAGGTTGCCGAGAAGATTTTTGCGGTGGTTGACAAGCGTTTTGAAGCATTGTTGAAATTCTATCCGTGTAATGGTGAGTTTGAAGATGCTAAAAGATTTGTTGACTTCCATTGGAAACATATTAAGCATAGTATTATGTGCGATTACGATGCCGACCTCAAAAATAAATATACGGGGGAAAAGTAGTGGACACTTTTGTAAAAATATTCTCCGATTATGGACGCGGAGGAATAGAACGCCTTGAAAACGATATAAACGAATTTGCACGAAAGAGAAATCTTGATATTGTATCCGCAAAGCCTTGTTTTAGGAAAGATTTTATTGATGCTGACAGAATACACATCGTTGTTGTGTTCAAAAAGAAATACACGTAGGAAATTTAATATGCTTGTGGCGACATATTTTTATCAAAATATTCTTATGGTGACATATTTAAATAAAAAATACTACTATACGAAAGCGAGGACACGGAATGAAAGACTTGGTACAAAGAATTTTTCTGTTGCGGAGAAAACTTGAGTGTTTCATTGACTATCAATGTAGAAGCAAAGAAGCAAAGGAAACTCTTGAAGAGTGGGTTACTGATTTAATAACAATAGAAAACGATATGAAAAGACTTACAAATGTATTTAACTTTCTCAATACAGGGGAGGCAGACACCGAATGAGCAGGTATATTAACAAGGATGCGCTTGTCGCAGAATTTAAGAGACTTACTTTAGGCGAAAATAGCCTTATCGAAAGAGTGTTTGCCGATGGAGTGTATGCCGTCATAGAAACATTCCCCACCGCCGATGTGGTTGAGGTAAGGCACGGAGAGTGGGAGATTAAATCAAGGTTATATCGGATGATTGATGATTTTGACGAGGAAATATATGTCGAGTGTCCTTTTTGCAAGAGAACTTTCTATGTTTCTTATGAGTTTGATGATGAAAAAATTATTGCATACGCAAGGGAGAATTATCCTTATTGTCATTGCGGCGCAAAGATGGACGGAGAAAGGAATTAGAAACGATGTCACAAAAAACAGAGGTTTTCTGCGACAGATGTGGTCGGGAAATAACGGATTATGATATCAAGATATCATCAGCCAAAATTCATTTATGGGGGGTCGGTGAACCCAGAAGCTACGGCGGACAGCGCATCGACTTATGCGTTGAATGCTATAACAGATTTGTTGACTTTTTAGAAAGGAGCGAAAAATGAGCTATTACAGAACTGACGATATTACTTTTTGCTCTCATCAAAAGTGCAAAAGAAAGACCTGCTCCCGACATATTGATAACAGAATAAATAAAGACATCCCATACTCCGTTGCGGATTATGAAAACACCAAATTTTGTGCCAAAGTAAATAATGGCTTTGATCTTGATGAGATTGTGGTTTTCGGGAATGATGAAAAGTCAATGCAGTATCGAAAAGCGGAACTTCAAGCTATGCGAGATGGCGGTTTTACTTTATCGGAAATCGGTGGAAAATATGGACTTTCACGGCAGAGAGTACACCAAATTTTGAAAGGAAAATAAAATGACAACACTTGAAAGAGCCATTGAGGTATATGGCAAGGATATGCAGCTTAACGTTGCTATCGAGGAGCTTTCCGAGCTTATCAAGGAGATTTGCAAACATAAACGAGGTGTGGATAACCGAGAGGCTATCATCGAAGAGGTTGTTGATTGCTATATTATGTTGGAGCAGATAGAGATTATCTTTGAAGTTACAGAGTTTGAATATTGGCGAGAGAAAACCAAAAAGCTTACACGGCTTGAGAAAAGGCTTTCCGAACTGGATATGATGAGCAAAGCGGAAGACAATACGATAAAAGAGTTAAACCTTGATTTGTTAACCGGGATATTTACAGGAGGGTTAAGCAAATATGGAAAATAAAAAATTGAAGCCGTGTCCGTTTTGCGGCAGCGAAAGTATTGATATGTATTGCTACGACCCTTATGACGGTTATCAAGGCAATTTATCACGGTGGGAAATCTGCTGTATGAGCTGCGAAGTAAAATTGGAGCGCGTAAAAAGAGAAGACGCAGTAAACGCTTGGAACAGGAGAGCTAACGATGGAAAATCTTAATGCGGAACAGATAAAAAAGTCTTTGGAGTGTTGCATCGTCAATGATTGGAATAGCACCCAATGTAACGAATGCCCTATTTATAATGGCGGTGGTGGTTGTATTGACGAACTAAAAAAGTCCACCATCGACCTCATAAACTCGCAGGAGCAGAAAATCTTTGAACTTGAAAACCGCCTAAAAGAGTGCGAGAACGGCTACGAGGGAACGCTTCACCTTGAACGGGCGAAACTGCACGATGCCGAGGAAAAGGTCAAGGAACTCACACAAGCTCACGAAATGCTATCTGAGAGCTACGATCACCTTGAAAAGACCAAAGACGAATTGCTTGCAGAGAGGTCAAGGCTCACCGAGGAGAACGAGAGGTTGAGAGCAGAGAAAAAAACGGCGATTGAAGATTTGGAGCATTGTATGTACTTTGCCAAGCCGAAGAGACCAAACACTTGCAATTTCTGCACTCACGATTGCGAGGTATCGAAAGACGGTACACGGTGCAAAGGCAAAGAGGATTGGATTTATTGCAGTCCTGTTTGGCGAGGTTTTGTAAAGCCAAAAGCGGAAGGAGAATAAAGATGTCAAAAACACCTTATTATTCTGTTAGAATATCCACGGGTGAATATCTACAAGGAGTGGATATGAACGAAAATTATTGTCGTACAGGAACAGCACCTACAATGGGAGTTAGACACTCATTCAACGAGTTTAAGACAATTTGGGCGATGAAGCCTAAAGCATTTGATTACCGTACATTAGGCGGTTATATAAATGTGCTTCTAAACGAATATCAATGGGATGATAGACCGAGAGAAGCATTTGTAGTATTGCCGTGTGACGAGAATGGGAGGGAGTTATGACCGAATTGGTAATAGCAATATGGATAAACCAAATCGCAAAAGAGATGGTGGAGGGCAAGAAATGAACATATTCATTTTTATATCATTCATTCTTCTCGCCGCTTGTTCAATATTCGCCACTCTCGCGGTGTATTGGCACTCGGAATACTCTATTCTTGCGGCGAAGGTTGAGGCGAGGAGACAACGTCTTGAAGCATTTATGCACGGCGAGATTGATGAGGAGGTAGAACGTGTATTCTCGGAAGAACAATAACAATAAGTACCACGCACGAAAGGTTAAGGTAGGGAATATCGTATTTGATTCGCGCAAGGAAGCGAATAGATATGCTGAGCTTAAAATCCTTGAGCGTGCAGGTAAGATTTCGGAACTCAATATGCAAGTGCCGTTTGAATTAGTGCCGGCACAGCGTGAGCCTGATACGGTCGGTGTCCGTGGCGGTATAAGACGCGGCAAGGTGATAGAGCACGCCGTGGTGTACTTCGCAGATTTCGTATATAAGGACGAGCACGGTAACACCGTTGTCGAGGACACTAAGAGCGACGCGACTAAGACTAAGGAATACGTGATTAAGCGTAAATTGATGCTCTATAAGTACAATATCAGAATAAGGGAGGTGTGATATGTCAGAAGGGAAGCGTAATAGGATCATCGCAGTTGCTCCGTTCAGCACAGAGAAGAGGCTTGAGCTTGCTAAGCTCTTACTCGAAGCAGGGTTCTGTGCGAGGGTTGCAAAGGATAAGGTTGACGGTAAGACGGTTTATTTTGTAGAATTTTGGGAAGAGAAATAAAAA
>JAZROG010000078.1:0-21082 GCA_045648605.1 Eubacteriales bacterium
CTCACAGAACGACATGGCTACGATCCGACTTCCTGTGCACAGCATATCAAAATCATTTTTAAAATCTCAAATCTTCGTCAAAAACTTTTTTGCTCCGTCTTTTTTCTATTGGGAAAATGTACAAAAGGTAAAACTCGACTAAAATCAAGGCTCTCGGGCATTTTTCATCCTCACAAACCGCCAAAAAAAGTTTTTTTGACCAAAATCGACAGCAAAAAATCGTCAATTTTGTCAATTTACAAATCGAAAAAAATGCGCTATAATATACCCACTTGCACGGCGACACCCGATGCGAGCGGAGTATCAATCTCATGATATCAACGCGCTCGATCGGTCTCGTTCCGTGCTTTTTTCTTGCCATTTTATATATAATTGTAAATAAATTTCAAAAACTGTAGATTTTTTCTCATTGTTGTGGTATAATTCTAAAGATAATTATAAATAATTAAAATTCAGAAAGGATCCGACGACGGATTATCTCAAAAAACAAATGTCTATCATCGAAAAAGTTGAAAATCTTACCCTTCCCATAGTTGCACTCCGCGGAATAGTTGCATTCCCCGCAGTGACTATAAATTTTGAATGCACCGAGGATGAGGCTCTCGCAGCCGCAAACGCTGCCCTTGAAACCGATTCTTATGTCCTCTTCCTCTCAAAAAAGAATACCGGTGACCCCGAAAGCTTCGAGGACTCTCTTTACAGAGTAGGTACCGTTGCCAAAATAAAGCAGTCGGTAAAAACCCCCGAGGGTAATATCCGCCTTATAGCCGAGGGACTTTGCCGCGCAGAGGTCTCCGAGATACGTACCTTTGCAGATTATTATGTTGCCGAGGCTGTCTGCCGCAAAATAAGCCTTACCGACAGCGGCGGACTGCGCGCCGAAGCTATGATAGAGCAGGCAAATAAGCTTCTTGAGGTTCTCACCTCATTTTTGCCCGCCCCATCCGATGAGCTTAAGCTCCGCGCAAAAACCATTACAAATCCGGGACTCCTTGCCGATTTCATCGCCTCAAATGTCCTTGTAAAATACGAGGATAAGCAGGAGATACTTTCAAAATTCGAGCCAATGAAGCGTCTTATGACTCTTCTCAAGATCATGGAAAAGGAAATCGATCTTCTGGAATGTGAAAAGGATATTCATCGTTCTGTTAGAGCTAAGCTCAACCAGAATCAGAGAGAATACTATCTGCGCGAGGAAATGAAGGTCATCCAGGAGGAGCTTGGCGGCGACCAATCGGACACAGACGAATATTATGACCGCATCATAGTGGCAAAGCTTCCGGAGGAGGTTGAAGCAAAGCTTCTTAAGGAAAACTCACGCCTTGCAAAGACCCCGTTCGGCTCTGCCGAGGCGGGACTTATCCATACATATCTTGATACCTGCCTTGAGCTTCCCTGGACAAAAAAGACCAAGGACAGAGTCAGTGTAAGTGCTGCTGAAAAAATACTTGATGCAGACCATGACGGACTCGAAAAGGTAAAGGAAAGAATACTTGAATTTCTTGCCGTTAAGCAGCTGAATCCCGACCTTAAAAATCAGATAATCTGCCTTGTTGGCCCTCCGGGCGTGGGAAAAACATCCGTGGGTGCTTCCATCGCACGCGCCATGAACCGCAAATATGTTCGCGTTTCTCTCGGCGGCGTAAGAGATGAAGCCGATATCAGAGGTCACAGAAAGACATACATCGGCGCAATGCCCGGCAGAATTATCAACGCAATGGCACAGGCAAAGGTGAAAAATCCCCTCATCCTTCTTGACGAGATTGACAAGCTCACATCCGATGCGCACGGAGACCCCGCATCCGCACTCCTTGAAGTGCTTGATGCAGAGCAGAACTGCACCTTCCGCGACCACTTTATTGAGCTTCCCTTTGATCTTTCAGATTGCGTTTTTATTGCAACCGCAAACACTCTCGATACAGTTCCGCGTCCCCTTATCGACAGAATGGAAATAATCGAGCTTAAAACCTATACAAAGAGCGAAAAAACACAGATCGCAAAAAATCACCTCATCCCCAAGCAGCTTAAACGCCACGGTCTTACAAAAAAGATGCTCTCCGTAAACGAAAAGGCTATTCACGAAATAATAGACTTTTACACAAGAGAAGCAGGTGTGAGAAATCTTGAGAGAACCATCGCAACCCTCTGCCGCAAGGCCGCAAAAAAGATACTTTGCGAGGATGGAGTTGAAAGCATCAAGATAACAGATAAGAACATCTCGGAATTCCTTGGCGCGAGAAAGCTTATCCCCGATTCTATTGCCACAGAGGACGAGATAGGAACGGTAAACGGACTTGCATATACTGAGGTTGGCGGAGATATGCTTAAGATAGAGGCTTCTATCCTTGACGGAAGCGGCAAGATCGAGCTTACAGGCTCTCTTGGCGACGTTATGAAGGAGTCGGCACAGATCGCTGTGAGCTATGTCCGTTCCATTGCAAGCGAATATAACATTGAAAAGGACTTTTACAAGAACAAGGATATACATATCCACTGCCCCGAGGGCGCAGTTCCAAAGGACGGTCCCTCTGCGGGAGTTACAATGACAACAGCTCTTGTCAGCGCTCTCACGGGCATTCCGGTTAAGCGTGATGTTGCAATGACGGGAGAGATCACCCTTCGAGGAAATGTACTTGCCATCGGCGGTCTTAAGGAAAAGACAATGGCGGCTTACAGCGCGGGAGTGAAAACTGTTTTCATCCCCGAAGCCAACATGAAGGATCTCCCCGATATCGATCCCGTCGCAAGAGAAGCACTGAATTTTGTTCCTTGCAAAAAGCTATCGGATGTTCTTGACGGCGCACTCAGAAAATGATATAAGGAGGGCATAAAGATGCCTCTTAATACACAAAATGTAAAGCTACGAATCTCTGCAGGACAGCCAAAGCAGTTTCCCCGCGATGCAATTCCGCAGGTGACCTTTTCGGGTCGCTCAAATGTTGGCAAAAGCTCTCTTATAAACACACTTCTTGGCAGAAAGAGCCTGGCAAGAGTCAGCTCTGCACCCGGAAAGACCATAACTGTCAATTTTTATGATGTGGACGGTAAGCTTTTCCTCGTTGACCTTCCCGGATATGGCTATGCAAAACGCACATTTGAGGATAAAAAGCAATGGTCGGCACTTACCGACGGATATTTTACAAACAATCCCAATATAGACCTTCTTTCACTTGTAATTCAGCTTATCGACATAAGAGTCGGCATCACTGCAGACGACAAAATGATGATAGATTTTCTTGCCCAGAGCGAGCTTCCCTTCATCATCGTAGCAACAAAATCGGATAAGCCGAACAAGACCGACAGAAAAAAGAGCCTCGATGCCATTGCCGCACATCCCAGCGTTCCCGAGGGAACACCTATCATTCCATTTTCCTCTCTTTCGGGCGAAGGAAAGCAGGAGCTTTGGCAACAGATATCCTATTTTACGGAAATAAAATAATTCTACTCTTAGGAGGCAAAAATGTTATTAGATATTCTTTCGGGCGACAAAGATGCCCTTGTAAGTCTTCTTTTGAGTATTCCCGTCATTCTATTTTCCCTTTCCTTTCACGAGGCGGCGCACGGACTTATCGCCTACAAGATGGGCGATCCCACCGCAAGAAATATGGGAAGGCTTACCCTCAATCCCATAAAGCACCTTGATCCCATAGGCGCAATTTGTATGCTGATTTTCGGCTACGGATGGGCAAAGCCTGTGCCGATCGTAACAAGAAACTTCGATAACCCCAGAAAAGGAATGGCGCTGACAGCCATTGCAGGGCCTATATCAAATCTGATTCTCGGAGTTATATCGACGATTCTTTATATAGTAGCGGGAATGATCTATTATAAATCTGCAGGGATCGTAAGCGAAAATACACTTCTCGTTATAGACATTATATGGACATTATTTTATATTTCAGCATTTCTCAATTTCGCTCTTATGGCGTTTAATCTCATACCCGTGCCTCCATTTGACGGTTCAAGATTTTTCTATTATTTTCTGCCGCAAAAATGGTATTTCGGAGTCATGAAATATGAACGCACCATTATGATAGTTGTTCTTGTTGGATTCCTTGCGCTTTCGAGAGTGGGACTAAGTCCCGTATCGTTTGTTGCTGATTTCCTTTTTAACACAATAACCGAGCCTCTTTGGAATCTCGGAGTAAAAATATTTTTCGGAGGCTGATAAATGGAAGCTTTAACATACAAGCTTGATGCCTTTGAAGGCCCTCTTGACCTGCTTCTCAGCCTTATCGACAAAAATAAGGTCAGCATTTCGGATATTCCCATTGCCCTCATCTGCGATCAGTATATGGAATATATAAGGGAAGCGGAAGCGATGGATATGGATATTGCCGCCGAATTTATCGTTATGGCAAGCGAGCTTATGCTGATAAAAAGCAAAATGCTGCTGCCAAGGATAAATGAGGATGAGGAAGACCCCCGCGCCGCTCTTGCCGATGCCCTGCTCCGCTATAAGCAGGCAAAGGAAGCCACGGTAATGATGGCTCCCCTTTATGCAACCTATAGCGGAAGAATGATAAAGGACACGGACGAGATTTCGGTTGATAAAACCGAGGTCAGTGACCAGAGCATAGACAAGCTCTTTGCCGCAATGAAGCATATCATAATGCAGAATACCGCCATGGAAAAGGTGGAAAAGGTTCATTTTTCGCCCCTTATCCAAAAGCCCATCGTTTCGGTTGAGCTGAAAATAATTGAAATACTCGATGTTCTCGAAAAGAAAAGATCCGCTTCTCTCCGTGAGCTTCTTGTGGGTGCTGTTTCAAGAGCAGACCTTATAGCATCCTTTATGGGTGTTCTTGAGCTTATCAAGGTAAGAAGAATTCTTATAGACGACACTCTTATCTCAGAGGAGGACTCGGTCTATGGGGCTGAAGCACATCTTTATCTGAACCCCGATTATACAGGCGACTCCGAGGAAAACGGACAAAAATCTTAAAAATTGGAGAAAAAGCATTGGAAAACGAAAACACAAACGAGCTTGGCAATATTGAAGCCGCCATTGAAGCAATACTTTATGCCGCAGGATATCCTATAAGCTATACCAAGCTTTCGGAGGTTCTTGGCATAGGAGTCAAGGATATAAAAAAGCTGGTAAAGCTCATGTCCGAAAGATATAATTCGCCAAAAAGTGAGCACGGCATAACTATGCTCGTCTTTGAGGAAAGCTGTCAATTCTGCACAAAGGAGCAGTTTGCCCCATACATAAGAGAGGCTCTTGGAATACGCCGCGGAGGAAATCTTTCCGCCTCATCCATGGAGGTTCTTGCCATCGTTGCATATAATCAGCCTGTTACCCGCGCCTTTATCGACACGGTAAGAGGTGTTGACAGCGCGTATGCGGTCAGCTCTCTTCTTGACAAGGCACTCATTGAAGCCGTTGGCAGGCTTGATGCCCCCGGAAGACCTATGCTCTATGGAACCACCGAAAATTTCCTTCGTGTGTTCGGTATAAATTCTCTTGCAGATCTTCCCGATGTAGGCGAGCTTCCGATAGTGCTTGAGCAGCATCTTATTGAGGGAGAGCAGCAGGAGCTTGACATTCCGATGCCCGAAAATAATGAAGAAAATTCCCCGGAGAATGAAGAAAACCAATAAAAAACACACAAAACGAATTTCAGTCTGTGAAATTGTCAAATACTACTAAAAAAGAGGAAAGGAGAAATTATGACTGCACTTATTATCCTTTTCTCCATACTTCTCCTTATCGTTCTTATCCTTCTGATAAGAATAAAGGTCGTCATCGACTATAAGGGAGAGGATATAAAGCTAAATCTGCTTATTTTGGGTATTCCCATAAAGCTTTTGCCAAAAAAAGAGAAAAAGAAAAAAATCAAGCTCTCGGATTATTCGTATAAAAATCAACAAAAACAGCTTCAGAAGAAGCCAAAAAAAGAGAAAAAGAAAAATAAAAAGGAAAATATAAATGTTAAGGAAAAGCCACCTATCTCGGAGGCAATTCCGACTATAGCGGATATGGTCAAATACCTGCTGAAAAAATTCTTCGGGCATCTGAGGATAGACGTTACCGAAATAAAGATAACAGTGGGCACGGATGATGCCGCCAAGACCGCAATTTTGTTCGGCATCGTAAACCAAGCCGCGGCAGCACTTTTTGACCTTCTTTCAACAATTACCAACATAAAAAAGAACAGGAAAAACGAAATTGCAGTTTATGCGGATTTCACATCAGAAAAAACGGTTGTAAATATCAATCTCGGTTTTTCCCTTCGCATAATGCATCTTTTTTCCATTGCCTTTGGTACACTCTTTAAATATCTGAAAAATATGCTGAAAAGCAAGTAAATAATGTATATAATATAAGGAAGGATATAACTATGGCAGAAACAAAAATTTCAGACGTTATCGCCACCTCTCTTGAAAATCTTCGTTCAATGGTAGATGCAAATACCGTTATCGGCATCCCGATAAATACCGAAAGCGGAACTACCATAATCCCTATCTCAAAGATATCCATGGGATTTGCCTCGGGCGGTCTCGATTATAACGGCAAGGAGCAGAACGGCTCTGCAAAGCAGCCCAATTTCGGTGGCGGCGGCGGAACAGGCCTCAGCATCACCCCCGTTGGATTCCTTACTGTTGATAAAAACGGAAATGTTGATATGGTAAATGTTGGTCAGTCAAATTCGGGCACCATCGACCAGATCGCAGACCTGCTTGAGCGCTCCCCCGAGATCATCGAAAAGCTCAAGACAGTATTTAAGAAAAAGGACAAGGAATAATATAATATTGCACATCCCGCCTGCATAATATCTCTTTCTCCCCGCATATAATTTTAAAAAACTGTGAGGTGTAAAATGAGTTTTTGCAGGCGACGGCATTGCCGATTTATTTGTTTGTTTTTGGCTTTTATAAGCCTTTTTTCCGCGTTTACCTTTCCGTGCATCGCAGAGGGGAGCATCTCTGTTTCCGCCGAAAGTGCTGTGCTGATAAATGCTGAAAGCGGCGATATCTATTTTGAGAAAAACGCCCAAAAGAAGCTTCCCATGGCAAGCACCACCAAAATAATGACGGCGCTTGTTGCCCTTGAAAGCTCCGATATGCAGGATACTGTCATGATCGACCGCCGCGCTGTGGGAGTTGAGGGTTCCTCGGTGTACCTCACCGACGGAGAGCTTCTCACCATGGGTGATCTTCTCCATTGTCTTCTCTTGGCAAGCGCAAACGATGCCGCAGAAGCAATAGCGCTTGAGATCGGCGGAAGCATAGAGGGCTTTGCAGCCATGATGAATAAAAAGGCAAATGAGCTGGGGCTCAAAAGCACTCATTTTGATAACCCACACGGGCTTGACAGCGAGGTGCACTATACCACCGCCCGCGATCTTGCAGCCTTAACGGCATATGCCTTGAAAAATCCCAATTTTTCAAAAATAGTTTCCACCTATAAAAAAAATATAGAATGTGAGGTCGGAACAAGATATCTTATCAACCACAACAGGCTTCTTCGAAGCTATGATGGCTGTATAGGAGTTAAAACCGGCTTTACGAAAAGAAGCGGAAGATGCCTTGTAAGTGCCGCAGAAAGAGACGGACTGCGCCTGATTGCAGTAACTCTGAACGCCCCCGACGATTGGAATGACCACAAGAGGATGTTTGACCACGGCTTTGACTCGTTTCATAAGCTTACACTGCTGGGAGAGAAGCAATATAGCACCTCCCTTCCCGTTGTTGGAGGCAAGGAACAAACTATGCTTGTCAGAAGCACAAATTCTGTTGAAGCAATTTTGCCTGCAAGCTTTAGCATGGAGGATTGCAAAATCGAGATATCTCTGCCTCATTTTCTCTATGCTCCCATAGAAAAAGGCGAGGTAATAGGCAAGGCAAGCTGTTATCTTGATGGAAGGCTCATTGGAGAAAGTGACATAATTGCACTTTACAGCGTACCCAAAAGAATCTATAAAAAAAGCCTTTGGCAAAAAATTTGCGATTTTTTCAAATTATAAATATAAGGATAATTAAATGGAAGAAATAAGACTTCAAAAATACATAAGCGACTGCGGGATCATGTCAAGACGCGCCGCCGAGGCTGAAATTGCCGCAGGCAAGGTAAAGGTCAACGGAAGGACCGCAGAGATCGGTCAGAAGATAGATCCCGAAAAGGACAAGGTAGAAATTGGCGGAAAGCCTCTCCGAATGCAAAGAAAAAGCACATATACTTATGTTTTGCTCAATAAACCACGCGGCTATCTTTCAAGCGTTTCCGACGACAGAGGAAGAAAATGCGTAACAGAGCTTGTTTCGGATATAAAGCTGAGGCTTTATCCCGTCGGAAGGCTGGATATGGATTCGGACGGACTTCTGCTCATGACAAATGACGGTGATCTTACCAACCGTCTCACTCATCCGAGACATGAAATACCAAAAATATACAGAGTCAAGGTCAAGCCCGCGCCAAGCAAAGAGCAAATGGCAACCCTTTCAAGCGCACTTGTCATCGACGGATACAAAATTCAGCCCGCAGAGGTTGAAATTTTGACCTCCGATGAGGAAAGCGCCATACTTTTGATGAAGCTATATGAGGGAAGAAACCGCCAAATAAGAAAAATGTGCGAGGCGGCAGCCCTTAACGTTCTGTGGCTTACAAGAATAGCCATCGGAGAGCTTGAGCTCGGTAAGCTCGGAAGAGGAAAATGGAGATATCTGACAGAGGAAGAGGTCGCATATCTTAAAAATGATAAATCACATATTACAGGAGAATAAAAATGCTAAAGGTTTTACCGATACAGTCAAAAACAGAGCAGGAAGCCATTTGCGCAAGATGCGGCGTCACATACAAACCCGAGCTTCTTGCATATTCCGCAACACTTGACGATAAGCTTGCGGGCATATGCCAATTTACAATGAACAATGAGGGAGGAAGCATAAGGGATCTTGCTCTCGCAGAGGGATGTGACAACAGCGAGGTTCTTTTTGTTCTCGGCAGAGCAACTCTCAATTTCATCGACCTTACGGGAGTACATAAGGCATTTTACGATGCGCCCGTTGATGAAGCAAATGAGATGCTTGTTCGCAGAATAGGCTTTTGCAAAAGAGAGGACGGAAGATTCTTTGTTGATCTTACCAATTTCTTCACATCTCCCTGTCAGCACGATAAGCACTGATTTGCCACTATTCCCTATTATTTAACCTTCAATTATAAATTCAAACACAACATCTTGTAATAATTGGTAAAATCTTACAGATTTTACCAATTATTTTTGTTGATTTTTGAAACAGGAAATTTCTGGAAATATCTTGAAATATTTTCCAAAATATGGTAATATATATGTGTTGAAAATAATTACTAATATTTGGAGGAAAAAATATGGAATTCAGCAGTACCGGTACAAAAAATACAAAAATTCTCATTGCGGACGAAAATGCGCAGATGAGAAGCAATCTAAGAGAGGGACTTATAAGAGCGGGTTACCGCAGCATTGAGGAAGCGGCAAACGGCGAGGACGCTCTTGTGAGAATAGGAAGAAACCATCCCGACATCGTCATATGCGATATATGGTTATCAAAAATAGACGGAATAGGTGTTCTGCGCAACAGCCGACTTCTCGATTTCGGAAAGGACAAGGCGCCATCCTTCATAATCCTTTCAATGGTGTCAAGCCCCAATATTTTCGTTGAAGCCACAAATGCCGGGGCTGAGATGTGCATCCCCAAGCCCTTTGATATCGAAAGCCTCACCATGCATGTTGACAGAATAGCACAAAACAGAGCAAATATAGCTTCATCATCCGAGAGAAGCGGTAAAAAGGACGATGCGGATATTGAAACTCAGGTAACGCAGATAATCCATCAGATAGGAGTTCCCGCGCATATAAAGGGATATCAGTATCTGCGAACCGCGATACTGCTCACCATTGATGATAGCGATATCATCAATTCCGTCACAAAGGTGCTCTACCCCTCCGTTGCCAAAAAGTATTCCACAACTACAAGCCGAGTTGAAAGAGCCATCCGCCATGCCATCGAGGTTGCATGGGACAGAGGCGATGTGGATACACTCAATTCTTACTTCGGATACACCATCCAAAATAATCGTGGTAAACCAACGAACAGCGAATTTATCGCAATGATCGCGGATAATTTGAGACTAAAGTATAAATTGTATTAAAATACTGCGACCTTACAGGCAAAGAATAGACAACTACGACCGAAGCAACTAATTAAATTAAAAAAATACGGGCGAGCCGACAATTCGGCTCGCCCTCTGATTTATTATCAAGTATTTTTCATTATCACAGAGCCGATGCAATCGCTGACGTGCTCACACGCATCGGCACATTCCTCAAATATTTCATAAATCTTACGCCAAGAAATAGTTTCAAGGGCGTCCCTTGAGGTAAGTGTAAGATTTCTCATTGCCGAAAGATAAAGTCTGTCACATTCCTCCTCAACATCGTTTATCTCGATGATAAGAGATCGTATTTTCTTGGACTTTTTAAAGTTTTCAAATTCGTTCATAACGGACAGAAGCAGATAACAGGACTTAACGAGTCTTTCCGCAAATTCTATTGCCTCTCCTCTGATGTTCTTTATATCATAGATATAGAATTTCTGCAAAATCTCTTCAATGGTATCAACAACATCATCAAGTATTCTGCTGAGCATATCGAGGTCTTCCCTATCAATGGGAGTTACAAATGCCTTTGCAAGTGCTTCATTCATCTCATGCTTCTGCATATCCGCACTGTGCTCGATCTCATGCATTTTTTCAAGCATTGTGTCTATTTTTTCACTTGAATAATTTTTCAGACATTCAACAAGATATTCTGCCGCACTTTTTGCAATGGAAGTACATTTTGCCAGATTTTCAAAATAAAATTTATCGCCCTTTGCCATTTTTCATATCTCCTTATATAAAAATCATCATAAATAGCTTTGTCATAAGAAAGCCAACAAGTCCGCATCCGGGGAATGTCAGCACCCATGTCAGCGCCATTTCCTTTACCACTCCGAAATTGATGGCGGATGCTCTTTTCACTGCACCGACACCCATAATAGATGTTGTCTTTGCATGGGTCGTTGAAACGGGAAGGCTGAAAACAGAGCAGAAAAGAAGCGAGAGCGCACCTGCGATATCTGCGGAAAAGCCCTGATATTTTTCAAGCTTGACCATATCCATTCCAACCGATTTTATTATCTTTTTACCGCCCATTGCGGTGCCAAGCGCCATGACAAGCGAACAGACAATCATAAGCCAGATGGGAATGGTTATATCCGAAGGCAGAGCCTGACCTCTTGACATATAAACGCAGAGCAAAATAACTCCCATAAACTTTTGACCGTCCTGCGCACCGTGCATAAATGCCATTGATGCGGCACCAACGATCTGCGCTCCCCTGAAAAACACCTCCGTCTTTTGCCTGTTAGCCTTATAAAAAAGCCTTGTAACCAGCTTGCATACAAACCAACCAAGACCAAATCCAAGGGAAACAGAAATGATTATTCCATAAAGAACCTTTACCCATTCGCCGCCGTTTACGCCCTCAAGGCTTCCGTGAAGAGCAATGGCGCTTCCCGTAAGTCCCGCAATCAGAGCATGGCTCTCGCTTGTGGGAATTCCGAAAACCCAAGCAAGGGTTGCCCAGAGAACAATGGCAAAAAGTGCGGCGCTGAGGGCAATTATAGCCTCATCGGGATCGTTTCCGAAATCAACCATCTTCGTTATCGTTTCGGCAACGGTGGCATTTATCATCGTCATAAAGAAAACGCCGAGAAAATTAAAGACCGCCGCCATAAGTATTGCAGCCCTTGGTCTCATGCATCTTGTAGTAACGCAGGTTGCGATGGCATTGGGTGCATCGGTCCAGCCATTAACAAGAATAACTCCCAGAGTCAGAGTTACAGCAATAAAAAGAAGGGGATTTGCAGTCATCTGATACCAAAAATCCAAAATAGACCCCATAGGTAAACCTCTCTTTCGGGAAAAATACAAGTTAAGTATAATGCATTTTTTGCCAAAACTCAATAGGCACATACAAAATTTTACATACAGTTGATTTTTGCTTGATAAAAACTTTTATTTTTCCCTAAAATGATTTACAGTCCCTTGTTTATATGCTATAATTGGAAAGAATTTTTTACATATGGAGACTTGCTATGTTTTTTATTATATTAGCAGTTGCGCTTTTTACTGTCAAGGATTATTATGCAAAGCTTTTTGGTCTGAATTTTGAATCGAAAAGCTCGGTACTTTTTCTCTCAAACGCCTTAGCAATGATCTCTGGCTCGGTGGTGCTTTTTATAGTTGCCCTTTTCATGAAAAAGCCTCTGCTCCCCGCAGACCTTGCGGAATTTATCCTTGCCGCCATTTTCGGGGTATCATATATTATGATAAACTATGTTCTCGTTTTGGCAATGTCCTATGGTCCTATGGGTCTTACAGGTGTCATTTGCGGAATAGGCGGGCTTCTTTCGGGAAGCATTTACGGTCTTATCTGCGGGGACAAGGTTTCGGCAATGATAATCATAGGCTCGCTTCTTATTACAGCGGCAGTAATTCTCATTACACCATAAAAAAAGGCAGAAAACACCGCAGGCTCAAATCAAATGAAATGGTTTCTCCTTTCTTTTCTCTCATTTCTTCTCAATGCGCTCATCTGCATTATAAAGACAGAGGGAGTCAGAAACCGCGGCGCAGACAGCATAACATTCTCGCTTTGGTCATTTATTTTTGCTGCTCTTACAGGACTTATTGCTATACTTGTATTCCTTCTTCGCGGAGAAAGATTCAAGGCATATCTCTCGGGCACAAAAAAATGTCTAACTCTCATTACCATTTCGGGAATTATGGGAATCAGCTGTACTCTCGCCAATACCATGCAAATGCTCAGCCTTGGCGCAGGCACACCATCCATTATAGTTTATCCTCTCACAACCGTTTCAACGAATCTTATCGAGGCATTTATCTCGGTGTCAATTTTAAAGGATCAAAAAATGTCCCTCAAAATATGTCTGGCATATGCCGTTTGCATAATCGGAATAATTTTTGTAAATATCGGATAAAAGCAGACCGACGAACTTGGGAGTTCGTCGGTCTGTTTTTCTTTATTTGAGTTACGGTAAGCAATGCCCTTGTGCACGGTAAATTTCATACCACTCTGCGCGAGTGAGGGTAACATCTGCCGCCTTGCATATTTCTTCAAGATGCTTCGGATTCATAGTTCCCGCAATGAGCTGAATATTTGCGGGATGGCGAAGTATCCATGCCGCAGCAACTCCGGTTTTTGTCAGTGAATATTTTTCCGCGATCTCCGCAAGCTTTGTATTGAGAAGCGGAAAATCCTCATTATCAACAAAAGTTCCCTTAAAAAATCCGTGCTGGAAGGGCGACCAAGCCTGTATGGTGATGCCCTTTATCCGCGAATATTCGAGAACGCTTCCGTCATGCATCACCGACTCGGGATTCTTCATATTTACGTTCATCCCGCTTGTGATCATACCCGATTCCGTTACCGAAAGCTGAAGCTGGTTTATCATAAGAGGCTGCTTTACCGCTGTTTTTAGCAGCTCGATCTGCATGGGGTTGTGATTTGAAACGCCGAAAGATCGTACCTTTCCCGTTTTTTCAAGCAGATCAAAAGCCTCGGCAACCTCCTCCGGCTCCATAAGCGTGTCGGGGCGGTGAAGCAAAAGCGCATCCACATAATCAACTCCGAGACGGGCAAGACTGCCCTCAACTGAAGAAATTATATGCTCCTTTGAAAAATCATACTGCTTATCATGTATCGCACATTTGGTCTGAATAAATATCTTCTCGCGAATACCGCTATTTCTCTTAAGATAATCACCAAAAAACCTCTCCGAATTACCGCCGCCGTAAATATCCGCATGATCAAAATAATTTATGCCGTTAAGAAGCGCACATTCCATTACAGCATCGATACCTTTCTCATCAAGACCGCTCATTCTCATACATCCGAGAGAAACTGCAGATGCCTCCATATTACCGCCGATTTTTATTGTTTTCATTTTATTATCCTTTCAAAGCCGTATATTTTAAGATCAACTTTTTCGTTTTTCAAAGCTCTTATTCATTTCGGCACCACTTTTCAGGGTAATTAACACTGTCTGTGATTTTTCAAGAGCTTTCTTAAGAAAAAAGCCTCGTGATATGCCCATGCGAAGCAAAAAAACAGCATCAAAAAAGCTTTTTATCCATAACTTTAGTATGCTTAATATCATCTGTATTATTCAAAAAAAGCCAAGTGCACTTGGCTTTTTTATTTGAAAAATCAAGCATTTTTTGTCTCCCAAGTTATTTGTTTTTCTTCTTTTTTCTCGCAAAAACAGGCTCGTCGGAGGAGCAGATCCATGCCCCAACAAGCATAAATGCAAGTGCTATGAAAAATGTATATTTCGGCAATTCTCTAAATATGAGAAGCGAAAGCAACACCCCGATAAAGGGCGAAATGGCATAATATGCGCTTGTTCTTGCCGCACCGAGCATACGCTGGGCATAGACATAAACAAAAATACTGAATCCGTATGCAACACATCCCACCAAAAGCACCGCAAAAATGCTCCAAAGCCGCTCTATTCTCTCACCTATAACGAGTCCGCAGATAACAGAGCCAAGTCCAGAAAAGATACCCTTGAGCAAAACTATCTCAAGAGGATCCTTTGATGAAAGCCTGCGGGTACAGTTATTTTCAATTCCCCAGCAGACGCAGGCAAGCAAAACAAATGCAGATCCAACAGAGAATTTAAGGCTTGAAATATCCTCAAAGGACAAAAGCATACATGACATGACAACAAAAATAATACCAATCCAAAGTCTGCGGCTTATTTTTTCCTTGAAGACAATAAGTGCTATAAGCGCAGTTGCCACTATCTCAAAATTATTGAGAAGCGAAGCATTTGCCGCGCTTGTGTAAGAAAGTCCCGAAAGCAAAAAGATCGGTGCGGCTATATCGAGAATTATCATGGCAATGGTAAAAGGAAGATCCGCTCTTGTTATCTTCTCCTCGGCACTTGGCACTTTACAAAGCCTTCTGATAAGCGCCACTGCTCCCATTCCAAGTCCCGCTCCAAGATATAAAAATCCTGCCATCAGTGTTGGTGGCATATGAGAGAGCAAAAGCTTTGAAAGAGGAGAATTTATAGCATATAATACCGCCGCAAGCACTGCAAGAAGGATACCTAAAGACTTTGTTTTTCTCATATTTTTCATCTGCTTTTCCAATCCTCACGTGTTAAAAGCATCACATGCCCTGTGCGTATCTCGTCAAGAGACTTTATCTCAATCCCATCTGTGGTATGATGATATTTAAAGCCAAGCTTTTCCTGAACTCGTCGGCTTTTCACATTTCCATCATAATGACCGCACCAGATCCGCTTCATATGTAGCTCCTCGAATGCATATCGGAGCATTTCACAGGATGCCTCCGTAATAAGTCCCTGTCCCCAAAAGGGCTTTCCTATCCAATAGCCAAGCTCGTATTCATCCTCCTGCTCCGCAAGATCGTTTCTGTGAAATCCAATGCTACCGATAGCCTTTCCATCCTCTCTCAGGCAAACAGCATAGGTTTCGGGCGCAGAAAGCACGTTTCTTATGATTTCACGGCTGTTTTCGACGCTTGTATGAGGCGGCCATCCCGCAGGGAGACCAACCTCTGGATCATTAGCATATTTATATAGATCTTCCGCGTCATCCTCGCGCCACGGACGGAGGATGAGCCTCTTTGTTTGCATTATCATATATTTTTCCTTTGCTGTTACTTCCACTATATTATACATTCTTTTTTGTATTTGTCAATATTTGTATTGTTTTTTGAAATTTAAAACAAAAAATCAGGCTTTTCCAAGCCTGATTTTTATTTTAAAATTCATTCTGTGTTCTTGATATAACCTCGTCCTGAAGCTCGGGGGAAAGCTTCACAAAGAAATCGCTATATCCTCCTATGCGAACAAGAAGATCTCCATGCTCCTCGGGATGAAGCTTTGCATCAAGAGCTTCCTTTTGCGCGAATTCTTCGAAGCGGCGCGCATCATTATATGACATTTTTGATTCCTCCGACTCTTCTTTCGTCACTTGGAGGCGAGGAGCTTGCATATATCTTTGAGGATAAGGAAAAAAGTCGAGTAAATCATATCTCCCTCGCTCCCGAAGCAAAGCTGGATATAATAAGAATTTGCGAGAAGATATCTGCACTGATTGACGATAAAAAAAGCTCTCATCTGTGTACATTTGCATACATTATTGAGTTATTGCACATCAGCCGAGAACTTTATGACAAGGCAAAAGAAGCACCATCCTTATCGGCAACTCCTGCTGTGATCACAGGCGCTATGAGGTATATTACAAAGAATTACAAAACCATCAAAAGCCTTGATGAAATTGCAAAAAATGCACACTGCAGTGTCACCTATCTCACAAGGACTTTCAAAAATCACACGGCAAAACTGTTTGGAGCTATTTGACCGAATGTAGGCTTGCCCATGCAAAAATTATGCTTGACAGTGGCATGGGGGTTACCGAGGCTTGCTATGAATGTGGCTTTGGAGATTGCTCGGGATTTATCAAGCTATTCAAAAAATATGAAGGAATTACTCCTTTGAAATATAAAAATAAATAACAAAAGGGCGTTCCAAATCGGAACGCCCTTTGCCGAAAGAAAACAATTAGTCAGCGTAAACGCTTACCTGCTTCTTAGCCTTTGTCTTCTGCTCAAACTTAACCTTACCATCGATGAGAGCGAAGAGTGTGTCATCCTTACCGATACCAACATTGTTACCGGGATGAACAGCTGTACCTCTCTGTCTGATAATGATGTTGCCTGCCTTTACGGGCTGGCCGTCGGACTTCTTAACACCAAGTCTCTTGGATTCGCTGTCACGACCGTTCTTTGTAGAACCAACACCCTTTTTATGAGCAAAGAACTGTAAACTGAGTCTTAACATTATTCCTACCTCCATAATTTTTGGTTTGCGGCTTTGCCGCCTCTTGAAAAACGAATTACTGATAGTCGATATCCTTAATGGATACGTCGAGAAAATCGTAATACTCCTCCAGCATATCATTAAGCTGATAATAATACGCTGTGAAAATGCCCGAAACCGCATAGCGCTTGCGCTCGTCATCCTCAAACTGAGGAAGAGCACCGCGACATCTTACGCGGATATCCGTAGTCTTCTCGTCGATCTCATATTCAACGTCCGACGCATAGGCAATTTCAATGGAATTGATGATAAGCATAGTCATTGCGGAAAGTGCGGCGCAGAGAATATCATTCCCTTCCTCGCCAAATCCCGTATGACCCTGTTCCTCAAAGCCGTAGAAAACTCCACCGCTTCGATAAAAAACGATTTTCGTCATAGCAGAAACCTATTAGCCGCAGATCTTTGTGATCTGAACCTTTGTATAGGGCTGTCTGTGACCGATCTTCTTCTTCTCGTTCTTCTTAGCCTTGTACTTCATAACGTAGATCTTCTTAGCCTTGCCGTTCTTGAGAACAGTTGCCTCAACCTTTGCACCCTCAACTGTGGGAGCGCCTACCTTGAAGTCGTCTCCGGTAGATAATGCCATTACCTTATCAAAAGTAACAGTTTCGCCATCGTTAACCTCGAGCTTCTCAACGAAAATGATATCGCCCTCGTTAACCTTGTACTGCTTTCCGCCGGTCTGAATTACTGCGAACACGAAAAGCACCTCTCTTTCTTTTTTAGACTCGCTAATGAAGGCGGTGCAAAAAATGCACACTTTTAAAGCCCCCAAATTATGCGGCTCTCTATTATAACATTATTATTCCGCTTTGTCAATAGTTTTTTGCCATTTTTTTGTTTTTTCAATAAAAAAGTCGAAAAAACTTTTTAAAGCACCTCTGATGCGTGTATCTTAGCGCCTTTTCGAACAAGCTCAGTCTTTAATGCCTTAATATCAGTCCATGCAACAATTTTGACCTCGTTTCAACTATATTTGCCACAAAAAAGGCAAAAAAATGGCATATGTAGTAAAAAAAGACAAAATACCCCCTTTTCAAAACCGTTTTTTTGTGGTATAATAATTTAATAACAAATTGTAAAGAGGTTGAAAATGGCAAAAAGCAAGGATACCGCAAAGCAATATAACGATCAAAGCATAGTTTCGCTTAAGGGTAAGGACAGAGTCAGGCTCAAGCCTGCCGTTATCTTCGGCTCGGACGGTCTTGAGGGCTGTGAGCATTCTATCTTTGAAATACTTTCAAACTCGGTGGATGAGGCAAGAGAGGGATACGGCAAGGAGATAATCGTTACCGCCTACCGCGACAAATCCATAAAGGTTGAGGACTTCGGCCGTGGAGTTCCCCTTGGCTACAACGAGCGAGAGGGAAAATATAACTGGGAGCTGGTTTACTGCGAGCTTTATGCGGGCGGTAAATATAATAACAACTCCGAGGATGCCGCATACGGTTATTCTCTCGGTACAAACGGTCTCGGTGCTTGTGCAACTCAGTACAGCTCCGAATATATGGATGTTTATTCCTATGACGGTGCTCATCTCAGCGAGATTCATTTCAAAAAGGGTGATCCCGTAACAGAGCTTTCTGTTCGCGACCTTGAAAAAAAGGAAAAGCGCACCGGAACTGTTATAAAATGGCGTCCCGACCTTGATGTTTTTACCGATATTGATATTCCTCATGAGTTCTTTGACGATGTTATGCACCGTCAGGCAGTAGTAAACTCCGGTATCAGATTCGTATTCAAATATGAAAACGAAAACGGCAAGTTTGAGGAAAAGGCATATTACTATGAAAGAGGAATTGCAGACTATCTCACCGAGCTTGCAGGAGAAAATACTCTTACCGCGCCCGTTCTTTGGGGCATGGAAACCAAGGGTAAGGACAGAGAGGACAAGGAAGAATATAAGCTGAAGGCAGAATTCACATTCTGCGTTTCAAACACCGCAAAGGGACTTGAATATTACCACAATTCAAGCTATCTCGAGCATGGCGGTTCACCCGACAAGGCAGTTAAGACCGCTTTTGTTTCCTCTGTTGATAAATATCTGAAAAACGCAGGCAAATATAATAAAAACGAGAAAAAGATCACCTTTGAGGATATCGCAGATTGCCTCGTTCTCGTTATAAACAGCTTTTCAACCGTCACCTCATATGCAAACCAGACGAAAAAGGCGATAACAAACAAATTCATCTGCGATGCAATGACCGAATATCTGAGACAAAATCTTGACATCTACTTTATCGAAAAGCCCATGGAGGCGGAGATCTTTGCAAATCAGGTTCTTCTCAACAAGAGAAGCCGAGAGAGAGCAGAGGACACTCGAATTGAGGTCAAGAAAAAGCTTACGGGAACGATGGGCATTGCAGACAGAGTTGATAACTATGTTGACTGCCGCTCAAAGGATCCCGAGAAGAGAGAGGTATATATCGTTGAGGGAAAGAGTGCGCTTGGCTCCTGTAAGCTCAGCCGAAATGCTGATTTTCAGGCTATAATCTCCGTAAGAGGTAAAACTCTTAACTGTCTCAAATGCGGCTATGACAGAATTTTCAAGAGCGACATCATCGTCGATCTCTTAAAGGTCATCGGCTGCGGAGTTGAGATAAACGGAAAGATAAAGGGCAATATTCCCGCCTTTGACTTAAATCAGCTTCGCTGGTCGAAAATAATTATCTGTACCGATGCGGATGAGGACGGATTCCAGATCAGAACCCTTCTTCTCACCATGTTTTATAGGCTTCTTCCCACTCTTATCGAGGAAGGAAAGGTGTTTATTGCCGAAACTCCGCTTTTTGAAATTACAGCGAAGGACGAAACATATTTCGCATATGACGAATTTGAAAAGGCAGCAATTCTCAAAAAGCTCGGCGACAAGAAATACAAGCTGCAGCGCTCAAAGGGACTTGGTGAAAACAGCAAGGAAATGATGGCGCAGACCACCATGAATCCCGCCACAAGACGCCTTATCGCAATAACTCCCGCAGACGCGGCGGCAACCGAAAGAATATTCGAGACACTTCTCGGAGACGACCTTCCCGCAAGAAAGGAATTCATCTCCGCACACGGCTCGGAATATGTAAAGGACGCGGATATTTAAATAAAAAAGACAAAACACTGATATGCACCCCAAAAGTTAGACACTTTTAGAGGTGCATATTTTTATGTGCAAAACAGGAAGAGAAAACAGTAGGTACTCGGCAGAATTTAAAATGTGTTTTATAATGGATATACGAGAACACCGTTTGAGTTACAGTGAGGCTGTACGAAAATATTGGGAAGACAGCAAAGGTCAGGAGACGAACTTTATAAAACAAATTCAAAGGTGGGAACGAATATACATAGAAGAAGGAGCTGAAGGTCTGATGAAAGAAAGACGAGGCAAATCCTATGGAAGCAAAAAAGGGAGTCCACCAAAACTTGAAAAAAGGTAGAAGAAGAGCTTATTGCCGAGAACCAAAGACTCAGAATGGAGATAGAATACTTAAAAAAACTGAGTGCCTTAGTTCTTGCGGAAGAGCAAAAGAACGGCAAAAAGCGTTCATAATTGCTGAATTAAGGCAAAAGTATCGGCTTAAAGATTTGTTAGAGCTTTCCGGGATAGCCAGAAGCACGTATTACAACCGACGTTACAGAGTTCAAGATTGGTGATGAAAAAGTGTACCTTTCGCCTGTGCTTGATATGTTCAACCGTGAAATTATATCTTACTCTATTTCTACAAGTCCTAATTTATGGCAAATACGTGAAATGTTAGACGGATTATTTGCCAAGTTGCCTGCTGATGCACGCCCCTTGTTCCATTCTGATCAAGGTTGGCAGTACCAACACGCCGAATACCAACGGCTTCTTGCCGAACATAATATTACTAAAAGTATGTCGCGAAAAGGAAACTGTATGGACAATGGCATAATGGAAAATTTCTTCGGCAGATTGAAAGTTGAAATGTATTACGGCGAAAAATTCGAATCCCCTCGGGGATTCATTGAGATGTTGGAAGAATACATACATTACTACAACAATGAGAGAATATCTCTAAAACTAAAAGGAATGAGCCCAGTTCAATACCGAGCTCATTCACAAACAACTTAATATTTAATTTTTGTCTAAACTTTGGGGTTCACTTCA
>JAZROG010000079.1:0-22431 GCA_045648605.1 Eubacteriales bacterium
CCGGGCGTTGACGAGGATGATACTCCCTATGCTGTACCGTATGCGGTATATAAGGTCGAACCGACGGCTACTCTTTCCGACATAAGCGATTATTACGGTGTTTCTGCGACTGATATTTTGCGTTATAACGGAATAAGAAAAATCGAAGTTGGAAGATACTTGAAGATTCCGGGCATCTCCGATAATGTGACGCCTTATGCCGTATCTTACGCTGTATATAAGGTAGAGGCTACCGCTACCCTTGAAGGAATTTCGGAGCATTACGGCATTTCTATCGAAGATATCAAGGCTTATAACGATATTGAGGAAATAGTAACCGACTATAAATTGAAAATTCCGGGTGTTTCAAAAAACTTCAAGCCGTATTCTGTCCCGTTTGCGGTTTATACCGTCGAAGAGGGCGCAACACTTGAGGGAATTTCGGAGCACTACGGTGTTTCAAAATCGGATATTTTGGCATTCAATGATATTTCTGAAATAAGCGAAAATTTCCCTCTGAAAATTCCCGGTGTATCAAAAAATGCTGATCCCTATGTTGCTCCTGCAGTTGAAAAAGAAGAAGATTTAAATGAAGCTTCAGCATATGAGATCTTAACCGAAAACGAAATAACCGATGCAAGTGCAGATATGATCGTTTATTATGGAGATGATAAGGAAACAAGCACAGAGATTTTCAAGCTCGAATGCGATAGCGGACAAAATTTCTTTGAAATAAAAAATCGTGTAGCTAAACTGTCACTTTGTTTCTCTATAACAGATAACATAAAACAGGGATACCTGAAAATCATAATTGATGAAAGTGAATACTATACTGTTCCCATTAAAAGCGGCTCTTATGTCAGATTGGATATAAATGCAAGCATCGGATCTATAATTGGTATAGAAGCCTACAAAGGATCAGCTGCTGATTCTCTTCTCTACGGAGATGATCTAAACGATGACTCCGACGAAGGTGTTATCTTGCTTGATCATTCGATCTCATAAAATAAATATCTGAAAAAGCAAACATCGCGCAAAGTAATAAGCCCCCAAAGGTTAAACACCTTTGGGGGCTTATCATTCTTTTATTTAATTTTCGGGAGCCTTAAGCTCGTTGCCATTGTAGTCAACGTAAGCAAGTCCGTATGCAGCGCAATATTCTGCGATTCCCGCATGATATGTGGGCTGCTTTATTGTTTTGAAATTACTCATCGCCGTGCTATCGGTGCTTGTGCCGCCGCTTCCGTTGAAGGCGGTTAATGCAATCGTTTCACATCCATCGGGAAGGATGAGAGTCGTTATCGAGGATGCACTCTTAAATGCTTTCTCTCCGATGGAGGAAATAGCAATGTTGCTCATATCAACGGTACCGTCCGCAGGCTCGGGATTATCACCAAACCAAACCTTTTTGACCTTCATCGTGCAATACCACATAGAAACACCGCACATAAGCTCACTCTCAGCATTGACAACGTTTTCGGGAAGGTGAATTTTTGTGATATTTGCCACATAGCGGAATGTGCCGTCCGCAAAATTCACTGTGTCAACACCGCTGAAATCAACAAGTCCTGCTTCATTCTCCTTATTGGGATCATCCACATGAGCCATGTAAGCCGTTTTAATTCCTACGTTATAAAGGAATGCGCCGTTTCCTATGCTTTGAAGGGTCGTGGGATAAACATAGGTTGTGGGATGGTCAAGACCGACGAAGGAATATCTACCGATGGCGGTAATTCCATGATCCATAATTATCGTCTTGATAAGAGAATATTCACCCGAGGTAAGCACGGGAACAGCAGCATATCCCGATGCTGGCTTACAGGAAGCAAAGCTTGCACAGAGCTGATGCATACTTGTGCCTCCGAAACCACCGTTCGCATATCCGTCCCACTGCGAAGGAATTGCACCATTACCTCTGTAAATTGCAACATAATTTGTGTCATCGGTGTCAAGAACTATGGTAACATTCACTTCTTTAAAAGGAACATAACCTGCATTCGATTGACCGACAGCGGGAATTTCAGCATATTTTTCACCGCTTGAAATGGTCACAGCACCGGTAAGCAGAGTATTCCAAACAGCTGCATCATCAGAAACCGAAGCGTTGATAGCACCTGCCTTATACATTTCAAGGGTGATATCATAGAGGTTGAAGAACTTATAATCATCCGAATAGTGACTATATGTTATAACCTCCTCGCCTGTAGGCAACATATATACCGAATATGCACACATATAAACATTGCTTGCATGGTTTGAAGCATATTTTACAACAGCCACATTAAAGCTTACTGAATCATCATCTATTGAATACAGAGTAGCATTGCCACTATCATCGATAAATCCATCAGCAGAGGAATAAACTCGTACCTTCATGCCGGCTTTCACCGCATAAGTACCGTTATCGGGTGTCAGCTTGGGGCCTCTGACAGTATTATATGCTGCTTCTGACATTGCAATAGCACCATATTCAACAAGAGTATATCCTGCTGCCTCATTAAGCTCATTCTGAGCCTTGTCAAATGAGAACATAGAGCGAAGTCCGTTATAGTCCTTCAGACGAATGGAGAAACCATTCATGCTGATGGGTGCTTCAAATTCACCGCTTACGCTGATAGCCTTTGTATAACTCCAAGCACCTGCCGCATTTACGCTTTCTGCAAGAGATTCATTTGCGCAAAGAACTCTGAGCCCCCTCCTTATCGGGGATTTCCGAAATATCCGTGGGGATCGTCTCTCCCGCAAGGGTTATGGTTCTAAGATTTGTACAACCGTCAAATGCACCCTCGTAAATATTAGTAACCGTAGCCGGAGCAGAGATCGACACAAGTGCTGTGCAATCCTTAAACATATTGACACCAATGTATAGCGAACCGTTTTATTCTTTTTTCGGAATTGAATCTATTGACAAAAATTGATTTTTGGTGTATCATATAAAGAGTATTTATATCGAAGAAGGATGATGAAAAAATTCAAATTGGTCTCGGATTATACACATAAAAAAGTGATTAAATTACGAAATCAACAATACGGTATTGGCAACGATGTTTTTAGGCATAGCCTGTATTTATGGCACTTATAAATAAAAGAAGAATGATCAAATGAAAAAACTGTTTTTTCCATATGGACAAACGCAATTGGATTATGAATTTGATGAAAAAAACTTGTAGGGGTGCTTACTTCTTCTATAGAAGAGTATGTTCCTGAGGCTGAGCCTCAAGACCTTGTGAAAAGAGCATTAGAATTTCCTGTAGGAAGTCAAAGACTTTCAGAACTGAGCCGTGGAAAGCAAAAAATTGTTATTATAGCAAGTGACCATACACGCCCTGTGCCGAGTAAGGTTATCATTCCTCAAATGCTTAGTGAAATAAGAAAAGGAAATCCCTTTGCTGATATAACAATTCTCATCGCAACAGGCTGCCATAGATGTACTACTAAATAAGAGCTTATAAATAAATTTGGTGAAGAAATAGTTGCCAATGAAAACATTTACGTTCACGATTGCGATGAAAAAGAAAAGCTTGTAAACATAGTTTTTTTGCCGTCCGGTGGACAGTGTGAAATCAACAAAATTGCAATAGAGGCTGATTCGCTTGTAGCAGAGAGCTTTATAGAGCCACATTTTTTGCAGGCTTTTCGGGAGGAAGAAAAAGTGTTTTGCCCGGTATTGCAGGCAGAAGTACTGTGCTTGCTAATCATTGTTCCGAATTTATTGCTCATCCAAATTCAAGAACCGGTATTTTAGAGAACAATCCAATACATGAGGATATGATTTGGGCGGCTAAGGAAGCCAAGCTCGCATTTATAGTTAATGTAGTGCTAAACTCAGAAAAGAAACCTATTTTTGCAGTTGCAGGTGACTTAGAGAAAGCACATAAAAAGGGGACTGATTTTATATCCTCACTTTGTGCCGTTAAGTCAGTTCCGGCAGATATAGTTATATCTACTAACGGCGGTTATCCCCTCGACCAGAACGTGTATCAGTCGGTTAAGGGTATGACTGCTGCAGAGGCTACAGTTAAAGAGGGCGGAATTATAATAATGCTTGCAAAAGCTAATGACGGTAGTGGCGGGGAGCATTTTTATCATCAACTCGCTGATGAACCCAATATCAATAAAACTATTGGGTATTTTTCTTTCATGCTTAAGAAATGAAACTGCAACTGATCAATGGATGTCGCAGATCCTAATAAGGATATTGATGAAAGCCAAAGTTATTTATGTGTCAAGTCAAGAGCCCGAATTTGTCGAGAAAATGCATATGATTCCGGCAAGCACATTAAGTGAGGCTATAGACTTAGCAAAAAATTATTGGCAAAAGAAAATGTAACAATAACAGCTATCCCTGACGGAGTTTCGGTTGTCGTAGTTTAATATTTTTGAATGTCTTTAATACTCAGCTGAGTATTTTGTACCGATTACGATTACAAAATTGTGACCAAAATTCGTATGATTGCCTATTCGGTAAATTTTTGAGCGAATTTTCAGTGAATTTATAGAGAGAAATTTACAGAGAATAATCTAAAAAGAGAGGAGTGAGAACGTGCCTGACAAGTTTATTTTACATTCAAATTACAAGCCCACGGGAGATCAGCCCGAAGCCATCGAAGCACTTGTAAACGGCATAAATTCGGGTCTGAAAAATCAGACTCTTCTCGGCGTTACAGGCTCCGGTAAAACATTTACCATGGCAAATGTCATCGCCCGTGTAAACCGTCCGACTCTCGTTCTTGCTCATAATAAGACCCTTGCGGCACAGCTTTGCTCCGAGTTCCGCGAGTTTTTCCCCGAAAACGCCGTGGAATATTTCGTTTCATATTATGATTACTACCAGCCCGAGGCTTATATCCCCGGCAAGGATGTTTATATCGAAAAGGACGCAATGGTAAATGATGAGATAGACAAGCTGCGCCACAGCGCAACCTCTTCTCTTTTTGAAAGACGGGATGTTATCATCGTTGCCAGCGTTTCCTGCATTTACAGCTTGGGTGACCCTGAGGAATATAAAAAGCTTACTCTTGCGGTACGCCCCGGTATGAAAAAAGACAGAGATACCTTCATCCGCGAGCTTATCGCCATAAGCTACGATAGAAACGATATCAATTTTGTCAGAGATAAATTCAGAGTCAGAGGCGACTGCGTTGAGGTTTTCCCCGCAAATTCGGGCGAGAAGGCTTTGCGTGTTGAATTTTTTGATGACGAGATAGACCGTGTTTCCGAGATAAATGTTGTCACGGGAGAGCTTATAAGACTTCTTAATTATGCTGCTATCTTCCCTGCCACCCACTATGCGGTCTCGGATGACAAGCGAGAGGCGGCGCTGAAGGAGATCGAAGAGGAAATGGTCGAAAGAAAGGCATATTTTGAGTCCTGCGGCAAGCTCCTTGAAGCACAGAGAATCGAAGAGCGTGTCAAATATGACCTTGAGATGCTCCGCGAGATAGGATTTTGCTCGGGAGTTGAAAACTATTCGAGAGTTCTTTCGGGCAGAGCCCCCGGCTCAACGCCCTATACTCTTCTCGATTATTTTCCAAAGGATTTTCTGCTCTTTGTTGACGAATCACATATGACATTGCCACAGGTAAGAGCCATGAGCGGCGGAGACGGTGCAAGAAAGAAAAATCTTGTTGAATACGGCTTCCGTCTGCCCTCCGCATTTGACAACAGACCCCTTACCTTCGACGAATTTGAGGATAAAATAGGTCAGTCTGTCTTTATAAGCGCAACCCCCGCACAGTACGAAAAGGAGCATTCGCTGCAAACAGTGGAGCAGATCATCAGACCCACGGGACTTATCGATCCCGAGCTTGAGATCCGCCCCATCGAGGGACAGGTTGACGATCTTATGGGCGAGATTCGAATAAGAGCCGAGAAGGGCGAGAGAGTGCTTGTAACTACTCTCACAAAGAAGATGGCAGAGGATCTTACAGACTATTTCTCAAAGAACGGGCTGAAGGTCAAATATATTCACTTCAATGTTGACACGATGGAGCGAATCGAAATAATTCGCGACCTGCGTCTGGGTGTTTTTGATGTTCTTGTGGGAATCAACCTTCTCCGCGAGGGACTTGACATTCCGGAGGTGTCGCTTGTTGCAATTCTCGATGCGGACAAGGAAGGACTTCTCCGCTCCGAAACATCTCTCATTCAGACCTTTGGACGAGCCGCCCGAAATGAGCACGGAAAGGTCATCATGTATGCCGACACCATAACAGGCTCTATGCAAAGAGCCATCGACGAGACAAACCGCCGCCGCGATATTCAGAAAAAATATAATGAGGAGCACGGCATAATTCCTCATACGATAATAAAGGGAATTCGCGACCTTATTGACATTGGAATTAAGGATGATAAAAGCGAAAAGAGCGGCAAAAAGGGCGCGGCTGCATCTTCTGCAAAGAAGCTTACAAGAAAAGAAAAGGATGCTCTCATAGAAAAGCTCACAAAGGAAATGAAGGACGCCGCAAAACGGCTTGAATTCGAGCAGGCTGCATTCCTGCGTGATAAGATAAAAAAATTAAGGAATTAAAATGAAAAGTGAACTTATAATCAAGGGTGCAAGAATGCACAACCTAAAAAATATAGATGTTACAATTCCACGTGATAAGCTTGTTATCATCACGGGACTTTCCGGCTCGGGAAAATCCTCCCTTGCCTTTGATACTATCTATGCCGAGGGACACAGACGCTTTGTGGAATCCCTCTCATCATATGCGAGAATGTTTTTAGGGCAGCTTGATAAGCCGGATGTTGACAGCATTGAGGGACTTTCCCCCGCTATTTCCATCGACCAGAAGACCACCTCAAAAAACCCTCGCTCAACTGTTGGTACCGTCACCGAAATATATGACTATCTCCGTCTTTTGTACGCAAGAATAGGTATTCCCCACTGTCCCGTTTGCGGAAAGGAGATAAGACAGCAGACCACAGACCAGATAATCGACAGAATAATGTCGCTCCCCGAGGGAACGAGATTTATGGTAATGGCGCCGGTTGTGAGAGCAAAAAAAGGTAGGCACGAAAAGGTTCTCGAAGGTGCAAAAAAAAGCGGATATGTCCGTGTTCGTATTGACGGAAGCATGTATGAGCTTTCCGAGGAGATCACGCTCGATAAAAACATAAAGCACAGCATTGAGGTGGTCATTGACCGTCTCGTTATGCGTGATGATATAAGATCGCGTCTTGGCGATTCTGTGGAAAATGCTTTAGCTTTGGCAGAGGGACATCTGCTGATACACACAGTTCCCCGCGACGGCGAAAAGGAAGAAGAGCTTGAATTTTCGCAGAACTATGCCTGCGAGGAGCATGGCATTTCCTTTGGAGAGCTTGAGCCGAGAATGTTTTCATTCAATAATCCTCAGGGTGCTTGCCCCGCCTGCTCGGGTCTTGGCGAGCAAAATATCCTTTCTGTTGAAAAAATGATGCCCGATAAAAGCCTTTCACTCTCGGAGGGCGGTATTGCCGTCAATGGCTTTAAATCACTTGAAGAAGAAAGCTGGAATGGGCCGCTCTTTTCTGCCGTTGGCAAAAAAATGGGCTTTGGTATGAAAACTCCCCTGAAGGATTTCACAAAGGAGCAGATGGATGCGCTTCTTTATGGCACAGGACTTGAAAAATACAGCATAACTCGCTATTTTGGCGGCGAGGAGCACAAGCAATCGGTCATTTTTGAGGGACTTATTAAGATGATCGAGAGCCGCATGACCATGTATGGAAATGATTATTATAATGAATTCATCGAGCAAACCCCTTGCCCGAGGTGCGGCGGCGCAAGACTTTCTCCCACAATACTTTCTGTAACGGTGGGGGGCAAAAATATCCATGAATTTTGCTCGCTTTCAATTTCCGATTCGCTTGATTTTATAAGCGGTCTTACTCTCTCTGAAACAGAGCAGACCATTGCAAGAGAGATAGTTAAGGAAATAAAGGCAAGGCTCGGATTTCTTGTGAGCGTTGGTCTTGATTATCTGACCCTTACAAGAAAGGCGGGTACTCTTTCCGGAGGCGAGGCGCAGAGAATAAGACTTGCCACACAGATCGGCTCTTCTCTTGTGGGCGTTCTTTATATTCTTGATGAACCAAGCATAGGACTTCATCAAAGGGACAACGAAAAGCTTATCGGAACTCTCAAAAAGCTCCGCGACCTTGGAAACAGCGTTCTTGTTGTTGAGCATGATGAAGAAACAATGCTCGCTTCCGATTATATCGTCGATATAGGCCCCGGTGCGGGAATTCATGGCGGAAGCCTTGTGACATGCGGAACTCCCGAGGAGATAATGAAGAATAAAGACTCGGAAACCGGTGCATATCTTTCGGGAAGAAAAAAGATTTCTGTTCCAAGTACACGCAGAAGAGGAAACGGAAATTTCTTGAAGGTCATTGGAGCCGAGGAGCATAATCTTAAGAAAATCGATGCAAAAATTCCGCTCGGAAGCTTTGTTTGCATAACGGGTGTTTCAGGCTCGGGCAAATCATCTCTTGTGAACGGTATAATTGCACCTGTGCTCTCAAAGGAGCTTAACCGTGCAATAACCTATCCGGGAAAATATAAGTCCATTGAGGGCGTTGAACACCTTGACAAGGTAATAACCATAGACCAAAGCCCCATCGGCAGAACTCCACGATCAAATCCCGCAACATATACGGGACTTTTCGGTGATATTCGTGACCTTTTCGCCAAAACGACAGATGCCAAGGCAAAGGGTTATGGGCCGGGCAGATTTTCCTTTAATACAAAGGGCGGACGGTGCGAAGCCTGCGAGGGCGATGGAGTTAAAAAGATAGAAATGCACTTTTTGCCCGATGTTTATGTGAAATGCGATGTCTGCCACGGAAAGCGCTATAACAGAGACACTCTTGAGGTAAAATATAAGGGCAAAAACATCTATGATGTTCTTGATATGACGGTGGAAGAAGGTGTAAGCTTCTTTGACGGAATTCCGAAGATAGCCAACCGTCTGAAAACGCTCAATGATGTGGGACTCGGATATATAAAAATAGGTCAGTCCTCAACCACACTTTCGGGTGGTGAGGCGCAGAGAGTTAAGCTTGCAACCGAGCTTTCAAAGCGCTCCACGGGTAAGACCATGTATATCCTTGACGAACCGACAACGGGACTTCACAGCTCTGATGTTGCAAGACTTATTGAGGTTTTGCAGAGACTTTGCGATGCGGGAAATTCCATTCTCGTTATCGAGCATAATCTCGATGTTATCAAGACAGCAGACCATATAATTGACCTTGGCCCCGAGGGCGGAAGCGGCGGCGGTACTATCGTTGCCGAGGGCACTCCCGAGGAGATTGCCAAATGCAAGGATTCATATACCGGTCAGTTCCTCTCTAAAATGCTTAAATAAAACAAAAAGCCTGCTCACATTGCGTTGAGCAGGCTATCTTTTTTTAATAGGAATTTTTCGGGTGATTCGCCACTGCGGTGGCGACAAATATTAGGTTGTTAAATTATTTTTTACGCGAAATTACCACAAATCCAAAGCAAAAAACTGATAAACAGGAATTTGTCGTTAAGTTTGAAAAGGAATGTTGCAATGAAATCATCATTTAGCGCTCGTAGATCCTTCGCAGGCTCAGGATGACTATTTGGTGTGGCAATTCGTCTCTTTTTTCACATGAAATAACAGGTAATTTAACATCAGCAAATAAGTGAATAACTCCCACGAGTCATCCTGAACGTAGTGAAGGATCTATTAGCATTAACGGATGGTTTCATTTTTATTAGCAAACAATCGTCTCCGACAGTTCGATAAATTCCTATTTAAATGCAGGATTGTTTAATCCGCTCTTTTTATTGTATATCCCTTTGGAACAAGATCGCCAATCAAACCTTTTATTAACAGCTCTGCCTGAGAATCGGCAATCTCCAAAATTCCCATTTTACTCTTGATATGTTCAATGGTTTGCTCCTTTGCCTGAGAAATAGCCTCATTGTTATTCTCCTTAGCATCGGTATTAAAAAGAACAAATTTTTCATCATAGAATTTTATTGTATCATGGTCGATCTCAACCGAAAATACCTCTGCCTTCGGTATATGTAACCAAATCGTTTTTGTAAGCTTATCAGCATTTATCTCGACCTTCTTTAAATCCACCCCGATTCTCACAGTGGCATCAAATTTCATGGTGAAATTACCCTTGTTTATAAAACTCCATCCACTATCTTTAAAATCAACCATACTTTCATGATTGAATTTTACCGTTGTTAATTCACTTGACTTTTGTAGAGTGTCATACATCAAATCAAGATCAACAGTTTCCTTTGACATTGCAGCAGAAATAGCCACAACTGAAATCACAAGCACAAGCGGAACTGCAATTAGCAGAACCTTACCGATTTTCTTCTTCCATGTTTTCTTTAAAAACTCCAAAAACTTCATTTTAAATCTCCTTTATGATTTAATATTTGTGCACTTTGACTTGACACGTCTGCAAAGACTTGATTTTTTGATTTTAACCTCCCGTTTTTATTTTGTGCCATAACACTGCTTGTAAATTTAGCGAATTATGTCAAAAAACAAAAAGTGCGCAGCCGAAGCTACGCACAAAAAACGCATAGCTCGGATGTCGCCAAACAAACTCCATATACCATCAAAAAGTATGCAGAAATGAGCATGCATTTTTTCAAAATTTAAAATGCACACTTTCGGTGGTATATATTCAGTTTGTTTGGCATTTATATTATATCACAAAAACTGATTTTGTCAAGTTTTGTCGAAACATTCACATAAGAAGAGGCTGATTCACGACAAAAGTGGATCAGCCTCAGTCAGTTATTATTCAGCTTCATCCTCGACAATTTTATTCGATGTAAAGCTGAAGAAGAATTTATAATATATCAGCATAAGCGCCGCACATGAAATCCAACCGAACGGATATCCCATTCCGATGGGTAAAAGGTCATTTGAAATATAATTTGACATTATGAAAAGATATATCTGTCTCAGTCCCACAAAGGAGCAGAGCATAATTATCATCGGTGCTCTGGTATCGCCTGCCCCTCTCATAACCGCAGAAAATATCTGATTTACGCAAGTAAATATATAAAACGGAGATATAAACCTGAGAAGCACGGTTGCAAGCTCAACGATTCCTGCGTCATCATTTTTGAAAAGTGATGCAAAGAACGGTGCAAAAATAACAACAGCGACGATACTGACAGCGGTTGCACACATTGAAAGTCCAACCGAAATCCTAATTCCTCTTTTAGCTCTCTTAACATCGCTTATTCCCAAATTCTGCGCCACAAATGTGGTCACCGCAAGAGCGATCGATTGGGTAGGCAAAAAGAGGAACTGATCCAGCCTTGAATATGAGGTCCAAGCGCCAAGATTTACCACCTGCGAGCCATTTGCTCCCGCAACGTAGGACTGAACGAACATATTTGAGAATGATGTAAGTGCCATCTGAAGCGCAGCGGGTATTCCCACCTTCACGATCTTACCCATAAGCTTCGTATTTATCCTTATGTCTCTTATTATTATCTTAACGCAGTTCTTTTCACGCATAAGGGTTATAAAAGCAAGAATTGCCGATATCCATTGAGCAATTACGGTTGCAAGTGCAACACCAACTACTCCCATATTGAATTTGGCAACAAAAAGAAGATCGAGCACTATATTGACAACGCTTGAAAGCACAAGAAAATAAAAGGGTCTGCTGCTGTCTCCGACGGCTCTCATGATTCCCGCACACATATTATACACCATAAGACCCATAACCCCTGAGAAATATATGGTCAGATACTGCTTTGCAAAGTGAAAAACACCGTCTCCGCCATTCTCGCCCTTAAGCATAAGATTGAGGAAAACAGGGGTCATCAAAATTCCCACAACGGTGAAAACAACGCCGAGAATAAGGGTCATTGCAAGTGAGGTATGCACCGAATCATGCACCTTATCCTCTTTTTTTGCGCCGTAATATTGGGAAATTACAACACCTGCACCGCTTGAAAGTCCCAAAAACATTCCGATGAGAATATTGATTATTGGTGAAATGCTTCCAACTGCCGCATATTCTCCGCTTTCACCGAAATGACCGATAACAAGGGTGTCAACAATATTATAAAGCTGCTGAAAGAGATTCCCCGCAAGAAGCGGCAAAGCAAACATGATTATATTCGCCGCAATATTTCCCTGCGTCATATCAACATCGCTTTTTTTACGCAAAAAAAGCCTTTTTATTGCACTCAAAAAATCGCCTTCCTTCGTGATTTATATATTCAGAAATCTGATAGGATTTTCCTTATACATAGTGACACAATCCTTTTCGCTGACACCGGCTTTCAGAAGCGCGGGCATAAGGATATCAAAGGGATAGCCATAGCGATCTATATGTACATTCATATCGAATTCCTCGCCTGTATCGCCTTTTTTGTGGAAATCATTATATATAGGTCTGTCGGTCGAGAACATTATCTGACCCGCATAGCCACGCTTGCAAAGCTCAAGAACACATTCGCATTCCTTTTCTGTGCCCCAACTCTGGTCAATGCAGATATAGCATCCGCGCTTCAGAACACCTTCAAGATAATCGGGGCAAAGCCTACGCGAGGCATGACCGAGAACTATTTTAGAAAGGTCTGCTCCCTTTGATCCAAATATGTCTAGCTGATCATGTGCAAAATTTTCAAGAAAGCTGCAATGGGCATAGAGCGGAAGTCCTGTTCTCGCCTGTGTAATTCCAAGAGTCTCAAGCCTCAATGCAATATCTTCATCAAGCTTATTCTCCGTTGCACATTTCAGAATTCCGGGACGGATATCCGTACCCTCCATTCCGTTTTCACATTCATATATAAGCCACTCTGAAAGCTCCTCTGCGCTTCTTCTTACGGTAAACATATCAGAATAATAGTAAAATCCCGTTGAAGCAACTATGGGCATACCCGATTCATCAGACACACATTTAAGCAATCTGACGTCTCTTCCAAGGTCAATGGGAGTTCCGTCAACGTATATTCCAACACCGTATTTTTCCTTTACAGAACGGAGTATTTCAGCGGAATAAGTACAAAGCTTATCCTTGTCAAGCCATTTTTTCCCAAAAGCAGCAAGCATATCGTTTGATGCACACAAAATATGCTCATGCATAAGTGCATTACATCCCTTTTCGAGGCAAATATCACCGTTTACAGTTCTTATCATTTTCTTACCTCTGTTTTCTTTCATAAAATCCAACCATTGCAACACCAAGCACAACTATAACAGCTATTGCAATGATAAATTCATATTTAGGCTTGCTCACCGACAGAGAAGCAGTTGGCATCGAGGCGTTTCTTGCAAGCGCTCTTGCGCGAGTAATTGCATTTTCAAGCTCACCGTCGCTCATTTTGTCGCTATAGGCATTGACCGAATGGAGATAAAGCTTGTATTTTCCGTCATCGCCCTCGTTTATGTGTCTTATGCTTATGCGGATATAATCGAGCTTCTTCATTTCATTATGAAGTCTTGTGTCAATTATTATCTCATCTCTTTCCCCGCCCTTTACAGCCTTATATGTCTCTATCCTGTGGTCATCTCCGCCGAGAAGCACGGAAATCTCATAAAGTGCACCGCTTTCATCATCAACAAAAATATCAAAGCCGAGATATTGCATAAGAGAAATATCATCCGAAAATTCATAGTTATAGACCATGTCAGAATATGTACCTGTTTTTTCCATAACCGCACAAAGCGCTCTTTCGCCGTCTGCATTTGAATCAATATAGACCGAGGTGCAGTTATTGCCCTCAAACCATTCCTGTACTCCAAAAGCAGTTGAAAAATCCCAAAGAGAATATTTTCCGGAAATATTCTCGGGAAATGAAGAAAGTGATTCTGTTTCTCGCAAAATTCTGTAGCCTATAAGAGAGCTGTCATACCCCGATATAAGCTCTTCCCAGCTATCCGCAGAAAAGACTTTGAGAGCGGAATGGCAAAGCTCGCCATGCTTATTTTTCTCTGTATCTATATATTTAACTAAGTATGAAAGATTCCTTATTATCTCATCTACTCCCTCATTCTCTTGTAAGGAGAGGACGAGCGCTGCGGCCTTTTCGGAAAACATAACACTATAATACGAATAGATATAAAGGGCTGACAGCTCACCCACCGAAAGTCCTATTTCGGAAGAAAACAAATAGATATACGAATCGGGAGCATTTTCGCTTGCAAATGAAAGATTTTTCATCATTCCCTCAAAGCTCTGTAACGAATAATAATCTTCGTTCATATTTAAAGGGTCATGTGCCTTTGTACCTTCAAGCATGAGAGTAAAATCAAACCCTCCGCTCTCTGCAATATACCTGCAGAATGACACCAAAAGCTGCTCCGAATCATAGCCGAGAATACCGTTTTTAACATCCGATACGGGCAGTATTACCTCAGGCCTGTCAAGTGCTTCTGCGGCGCATCTTGCCATTATTTCAAAGGCAGTTGCCAGCATTTTTGCATAATCGACTATTCCCTCTTTTGCGGAACCGTTATATAGATCAGGAATGTCAACGCTTTTTCCGAGTATCAAACCGGATATTTTTCCATTTGTCATCTTCGAATATCTTGATGAAAGGAAATCTACAGTGCCGTAAAAATGCCTCCTTGCATCCTCATCCCGAATATCTACCGCAAGATAAAGCGCATGGTTTATATCAACAGATGCGGCATATGGCAAAAGTCCCTTTTCGGTGTCACCCGAAATAAGCAGCCGCAGATATACCTTGCAGCCCGAAGCATACAAATTTTTTACCTTTTTATCAAGAGCTGAAACATATTGGGCATCAAAATAGATAAATTCCTTACCGAGCGAATAGAGATGACCGCTCTGACCTCGGCTCACAAGCTTGTCGAGAAGAACATCCACTATCGCATATCCCACACCACAATCAACGGCTACCGAAATATCCTCATATTCTATTCCCTTAATATTTTCGCTTCCCTTTGTTCTGTCTGAAACCGAAAATTCCGCCATAGTGCTGAAGGGCGCGGTAAGGGGAGTGATCTCTCCGTCCTTTGATCTTGAAGCAACAACATATTTTGACACCATGGCATGCTCACCAAGAGCTCCCAGCTTTATCTCAAATCTGAAACGAGATGACATTTTAAGCTCACCCACAGGCGTCCTTCCGCTCCCCAGTGCCTCCTCAAGGCTCTCGGAAGATGAAAGCATATAGCAGACAAGAGTATGATCATCATGAGAGGTGAGATAATTATGAAAAATGCTACCGTCAATGAGAAGATTCTTTCCCGAAGCATCCTTTTTGCAAAGCGTAATTTCGCCAAAGCTATTTCCCTCATAGCCTTCATAAAGAGCAACGGGAGAGATAGAATGGATAGTGAAAATGCCCTGTGCGGCGCTATCAAGGATAACAGAAAAATTCGATATCATATTGACGTCGCCCGTATTTATATAGCAAGATGACATTTCCGAATACGGCTCAATGGAGGCAGTCCGCGTTGCCGAGGAGATCACACCCGTTTTCGGATCAAAATAATCGTAATTAAAGCTGATACTATTCAGCATCGATTCATTTGTCAGGACTATTCTCACCGAATTGCAATCCTCGCGCATATACGGCGGAGCTGAAATTCCGCTGATATTGACTCTTTGGGAATTAAGATGCACTCGCAGTGCTTCATTTTCGGTTCCTTTGTCGATTATTTCAAGCTCTGTTCCGAATGCCGCAAGACCGTCTGACATAAATTTTGCCATTTTGGGCTTTTCGTCTTCTTTTACATAAGGACCTGAAAGCTCTATGCTCTCAAGAGGTAAGGAGTTGTCATCCCCCACAAATCCGATAATTATTTCATTAATACTTTTCCTATGCTTAAAATGAGAAACATCAAAAGAAACAATATTCCATTTGTTATATGAAATATCAGCACTGTATTCAGCCCTTTTTTCCCCCGAAGCAAGAGAAAAAAGAAAGCTGCAGGCACGCTGCGTCTCAACACTCTCACTGCTTTTAATTCTTACGGCAAAGCTGATGCTTCTATAATCATAAGCATCGATTGGCTCCCTCGGAAATGAAGCAAATCCCGCAACACAGCTATCGGATGAAGCGGTCAAAACATAAGCAGGGAGTGCTCTTTCCTGTTTTATTTTCGGAGAATCACCGTTTTGATCCTTCCATAAAAAATCAGAGGTGCGTGCAAGGACAGAAAAGTCCATATCCTCAAGCTTTTCATATTCTTCAACCGTATATAGATCATTGTATAAAAAAATGCCGTTATCCGAAGCCGAGACAAGGTTGATAAAAGCCATCAAAAACATAAAAATCAAAAATAGTCCTCGACTTTTTTTCACAAAAGCACCTCCTTTTTAGATTTTATAACAATAAAAAACCGCCAAGCGTCCTTGGCGGTTTTTTATTTCTTACTAAAAGATATCACTTGCGTCAATATCAATAGTATTAGAAGTTGTAATTACATCGGTGATATTAACAATGACAAGCTCCATATCTGGTGAAACGTAATTCTTCATGACTCCACCTCCTCCTTCGATTCTTAAGAACGAAACCAAACGGTAATAAAAAACTACAACCAATAAAAATACCCCGCACTTTTACATGAAGATACAATTATGACGGATATATTATAACCTATTTCGAACAAAAAATCAAGGGGTTTTTCGAAAAAAATTTGTTATTTTTTCAAAAAAATTGTTCTTCACAAGAAAATCGAAGAATTTTACAATTTTTCCCGAGGAATCACATAGGAACGACGTCTTTTCTTTCTCTCATCAGCCATTTTCCGCCTGTGAAATCAGGAATATCCATAGGAGCACCGCCCTGAGCTACAGATTTTTCGGAAAGTGCGGAGATTACCATCCAAGATGCTGCATCATAAACGTCGATAGGCATTTCCTCTCCTGCGAGATAAGCTTTTGCAAATTCTATAAACTCAATGGAGTCCATTCCGCCGTGTCCGCTCTCTATCTGCTCATCAGTAATATCCTTCCAAACAGAGGGGAGATATTCTGCTTCATATTCCTTACCGCTGTTAAAATATTTCTGATATGCGGCAACAGTATCCCACATTTCGGGTTCGTCATCGTTTCTGATGAATACAAGATTAGTTGGCTGCTCGTAAAGACCCTTTGTTCCTCTGACTGTGAAATCGCGAGAATAGAATCTGGGAAGGCTGGTGTCAAGCTTGAGAACAATGGTCTCGCCACCGGCGCAGGTAATTATTGTATGAACAATATCGCCCTGCTTGAAATCAGCTCCGATAAGCTCGGGATTCATATTGTCCTTGTTCTTTTCAACATAAGCCTCCATACCGCAGGACTTTGAAGCAACAGAAACGAGGGATACCATTCTGTTTCCGCGGTTGATATCAAGAAGCTTTGCTATAGGACCAAGCTCATGGGTGGGATAGTTATCACAATTACGATTCAGATAGTTACGAAGCCTGTAATGACGGTTTTCCTTTCCGCGAGTAACCTCCTCACGAAGATCATGTGAATAAGAGCCTGAGCAATGAACGATCTCACCGAAAACTCCCTTTCTCGCCATGGATGTTGCCAGAAGCTCATATTTATCATAGCAGCAGTTTTCCATAAACATAAAGGGCACTCTCGTCTCCTCCCATGTATGTACAAGAAGGAAGCAATCCTCAACAGTGTATGCACCGCCAACCTCAAGGGCGACAGCCTTTCCTGCCTTCATTGCCGCACAGGCAACGGGAACATGGTATTCCCATGCGCAGGAAACAAGAACAGCATCAACATCCTCTCGCTTTACAAGTTCCTCATAGCAGGAAGTGCCAAAGGGCTTTGCCATACCGTTATCGGTAACAACCTCTGAAGCCTTTTCAACTCTGTCCTCATAAACATCACAAAGAGCTGTAACAGTATAGTATTCCTGGAGCTTAACGATGTTTGCAGATAAAAGTCCATAGCCTCTCTGTCCGAGACCAACGATACCAATTCTTATCTTTTTCATATTTTTCCCTCCGAAAAATTCATTTGATTAATTATAACACGCACAAAATAAAATGTAAATGGATTTTTTAATCGAAAAAGCTGTGTTTTTTTGCAAGAAACGACTTGCACTTATCCTTTTTCCGTGCTATAATATAGCTGCAAAGAGGTGATTTCGTATGAAAAATAATAAATTTGCTAAAATTGCCGAGCTTATAAAGCATCTGCCATATAAAAATGACACCGACATTTATATTCAAACGGTGGGATATCACAATTTTGATTTTGTGAAGCCTATAAAATGGATACACCGTCAGCTTGAATATACCATTCATTTTGTGCTTAGCGGAAGCGGAATTCTCTATCTTGACGGAAAGGAATTCAATATAAAAGAGGGGCAGATGTTTTTCCTCTCACCCACAGACGAGCTTATGTATTATCCCGATAAAGACACTCCTTGGAAATATCTCTGGTTTAATTTTTCGGGAAAGCAGGCAGAGCTTCTTGGGGAAAATATGGGTTTTTCCGCAGATCATCCCGTTAAAAATATTAAAAACTTTAAAAAGCTTTCGGAATCTGTCCTCGATATTCTTGAAGAAATGGACAAGGGACGGCTCAATGAATACAAGGCAAAGGGGCTTTTCTATAATGTAATAGGAAGCCAAACAGTTTCGGAGTCGGATGACAGTGTGCCATTGTCTCAAAGCTGCTTTGACGAAGCGGTCCGCTTTCTCGAGAGAAATTTTACGAGAAGTGATCTTTCCATCGACACGCTGTGTTCACTTTTGTATGTTAGCCATTCCTCTCTTTGCAAGACATTCAAAAATACCGTCGGCATGACACCTGTAAAATATCTCATTCAATTAAGAATGCAGAATGCCGCAGAGCTGATGAGTAACGAAAACTTTTCTGTCAGAAAAATTGCCGAGCTTTCGGGCTATAATGATGAAATACACTTCATGAAGACCTTTAAAAAATATTTTGGCATTACCCCATCCGAATATAGACAAGGCTTGAAAAGGAAAAATAAAAAATCATGAAAATTTTAGAATATATCAAAAACAATGTGACATTTCTCGACGGCGGAATGGGCACTATGCTCCAGAGAGCGCTCGGGGACACATCCTTTCTCCCCGAAAGGCTTAATATCAGCCGTCCTGACCTTATAACAGACATACATAAAGCATATTTCGACGCGGGAAGCAACATTATAAGCACAAACACCTTTGGCGCAAATCCATTGAAATTTGAGGCGAAAGAGCTTGATGAGATAATTTCCGCAGCTGTTAAAAACGCAAAGAAAGCAAAAGAGCTGACGCAAAACAAGGGTGAAAAATTCATTGCACTTGATATAGGCCCTCTCGGAAAGCTTCTAAAGCCCTATGGAGACCTTGATTTTGAGGATGCAGTCAGTGCTTTTTCCGAGGTAGTAAGGCTGGGTGAAAAAAACGGCGTTGACCTTATATTCATCGAGACCATGAATGACAGCTATGAAACAAAGGCGGCACTCCTTGCGGCAAAGGAGGTATCTTCCCTTCCCGTTTTTGTTTCAAATGCATATGGCGAGGACGGAAAGCTGATGACAGGTGCTTCCCCCGAGGCAATGGTCTCAATGCTTGAAGGCATGGGCGCAGATGCAATCGGAGTAAACTGCTCCCTCGGTCCCGACAAGCTTGCACCAATAGTCGAAAAATATCTTGAAAGAGCATCTGTTCCCGTGCTTATGAAGCCAAATGCAGGACTTCCCCTGATAAAGGATGGAAAAACCGTTTATGATATCACACCCGATGAATTTGCAGAGACTGTTGCTTCACTTGTGAAAAAGGGTGTCAGACTTGCGGGCGGCTGCTGCGGCACGACCCCCGAGCATATTTCATCACTTACCGCAAAATGCGGTAGCATTATCCCAAAGGATATCCATGAAAAGGACATCTGCTGTGTTTCCTCCTATACTCACGCTGTGGATATAGGAAAAGAGCCTGTTCTTATCGGTGAAAGAATAAATCCAACCGGCAAAAAACGCTTCAAGCAGGCACTAATCGAAAATGACATAAACTATATCCTTGAAGAGGGAATAAAGCAGAAGGAGCTTGGTGTTCATATCCTCGATGTAAATGTGGGGCTCCCTGAAATTGACGAATGTGAGATGCTTATAAATGCTGTCAAGGAGCTTCAGGCAATAATCGAGCTTCCCTTGCAGATAGATACTGCAAATCCCACCGCCATGGAAAAGGCATTGCGTCTCTACAACGGCAAGGCGATGATAAATTCGGTAAACGGCAAAAAGGAAAGCATGGATGCGATCTTCCCTCTTGCTAAAAAATACGGTGGTGCTATCATCTGTCTCACACTTGATGAAAACGGTATCCCGAGCACCGCAGAGGGCAGATTTGCCATTGCCGAAAAGATTTATAATGAAGCTAAAAAATATGGCATCGGTAAAAAAGAACTTATCTTTGATACCCTTGCAATGGCGATAAGTGCAGACCCAATGGCGGCTGAAGCCACTCTCGGCGCACTGAAGCTTCTCCATGAAAACGGATTCAGAACATCTCTCGGTGTTTCAAATGTCTCATTCGGACTTCCCGCAAGAGACGCAATAAACAGCGTTTTCTTCTCCGAAGCGCTTTGCCGTGGACTTTCCGCAGCAATAATGAATCCCTATTCTGCTGAAATGATGCGCACATATTACGCGCACAGGGCTCTCCACGGAATGGACGAAAATTTTGCGGATTATATCGGTTTTTCCGAAAAATATATCACCACGACTTCCACTTCCGATACAAAAAAAGAAAACGAAAAAAGCTCCGATCCCCTAAAGGATGCCATCATAAAGGGACTTACCGAAAAGGCTGGAGAGCTTACTTCTGCTATGCTCGAAAATCGTGAGCCGCTCTCTATCGTTTCGGAAGAAATAATTCCAGCGCTTGACGCAGTTGGAAAGGGCTTTGAAGAGAAAAGAGTATATCTTCCCCAGCTTCTCATGAGTGCGGAGGCAGCGAAGGCTGCTTTTGAGCAAATAAACAAGAGGCTGACCGCAAACGGCAGCGAAAAAAAGAAGGTCAGAAGTCAATTTGTTATTGCCACTGTGCACGGTGATATTCACGATATCGGCAAAAACATCGTGAAATTGCTTCTTGAAAACTACGGATTTGACGTAACCGACATGGGAAAGGACGTCCCTGCCGAGAAAATTGCCGAAAAGGTAAATGAGCTTGGCGCACCGATGTTAGGTCTTAGTGCACTTATGACCACCACAGTACCTGCAATGGAGGAAACTATAAAGCTTGTAAGAAAGACCTCTCCGAATACGAAAATAATCGTGGGAGGAGCAGTGCTGACAGAGGAATATGCAAAAGCCATAGGCGCAGATTTTTATGCAAAAGATGCAATGGCTGCGGTAAGATTTGCAGAAGAAATTGATAAATAAAAACAAAACTGATTCTAAATGTGGCTTACCCTAAAGAACAGTTTTGCAAGCATACGGTATATCTCGAAAGAGGTATGCCGTATTTTGCGTTTGTGACCACAAAGGCACTGCGTGTCAGAAAAAGAGATAAACTTTTTATGCATACAAAAAGCCACAGTTTGCATTGAACTGTGGCTTCGATTTTATGTTGTTTACTCGATAAATTGGATTTTGGCATAATCAATATGGTTTACATCGATTGAATGTGCTTTTTGCATAGATCGAAGATAAACTGATACTGATTAAATTCTTGCTCTTCGCCATTGGCTTCGGTTGATGTATTTTCCGATTCGGCGGTCTCGCTGGCTTCTTCCTCATCCTCCTCATCTTCGTCGCAGCAGGTAAGCATGAAGTAATAACATCTTTCACCGGCATCCGAGGCATGGAATACGTTGTTCAGGCAATAGTAAGCATTCGTTGAGCCATCGTGCATCACCAGATCAGCATCGCGGTCAAACAGCTCCCACCCGCAGCCGTAGTCATCAATAAAATCAAGCATGCCCGACTTGCCGTCATGGCTTACGATCTCTTCATTAAAGAAAGCACGGTTAAATTTCAAGAGATCCAGCACGTTTGAATGGATGTCACCTGCCCCCCTTGCAATTTGATACTCCTTCATATAGCCGTATTCTCCCTTTGGCGCGCTTGTTACGTCTCCATAGGTCGTAGCAGAAGAGGAATGCATGTCAAGGGGGTCGAAAATATGCTCCTGAACGTTCTCTTTATAGCTCTTTCCCGTTAGTTTTTCGATGATCATAGCGAGAAGCACATAATTTGTGTTGCAGTATTTCATTTTTGAACCCGGTTCAAATACGAGATCAAGTGCATATAGCAGATTTAAAAACACTTCGTCGGTGATCTCGCCGTTGTCATAAGCCGCAATTAATACTTCGTCGTTATTAAAAAACGACGCATCGATTGCGAAATCCACGATTCCCGAGCGCATATGCAGCAGATCAAAGATCGTTATCTCGTTTCCCTTGGAATACTCCGGGAAATATGCCGTGATCCGGTCCGTGAGAGCAAGTTTCCCCTCATCAATCAGTTTGAATACCAAAGTTGCCGTAAACATCTTG
>JAZROG010000080.1:0-1946 GCA_045648605.1 Eubacteriales bacterium
CAGCAATGTGAGATTCATTGTAAGCTACCTCAGAATACATTTCAGAGAGCAGGTGAGCCTTGCCGCACTTGCAAAGGAGGTACATCTCACACCGAACTATGTGGGAGATCTTTTCAGACGCGAAACAGGCGTTTCCTTTACCGATTATGTGCAAAGGCTGAGACTCAATTATGCCACAAACCTTCTTGTAAGCTCGGATCTTCCGATTGCGGATATCAGTGTGCAATCGGGCTTCCATTCGGTTTCGTATTTCATAAGAACATTCCGTCTTGCAAGCGGAAAAACACCGCTTGAATACAGAAATTCGTCATCAAAGAAAAAAGCATGAATAAGGGGAGAAGCAAATGAAAAATTTTAGACCCTTTATATTGGCTTGCCTTTTGATAATATCCCTTGTCTTCACCGCTTGCGGAGAGAGTGAGCCGAATATCGGAGGCGATCTCAAATCCAAAGACACGGTTTCATATGAAAATGGCGACAAGGTCGTTATAGCAGACAGTAACGGTTGCGACTACATGGTGGTGCGTCCCGATAGCAGCACAAAGGAGGTCACCGATGCGGCAGTTTCGATAAACAAGGTAATCTACGGAATCATCGGCACTCTTCCGAAGCTGAAAACAGATTACGGAACAAAGGGAGATCTTGAAATTCTCGTTGGAAACACAAACCGCCCCGAAAGCAAGAGCGCGGCAGAGGGACTTGGCGAAAAGGATTTTAGAATAGTTTTCACCTCTTCGAAGATAGCCATTGTCGGTGGAAGCGATGCCGCAACCGTCGAGGCTGTGGAATATTTCCTTGATACTTACCTCTCGGATAACATTTTGTCCGTTGATTTCGGCACAGAATACACCTATACTTATGTTGCTCCCAAAATCATGGTAGGTGACAGCGACCTCGAAGAATTCAAGATCTATTCCGAGGATGCTCCGAAGCACTTGTTAATGCAGTAAAGGACGCCATCCTTGCCGCCATCGGCAAGGCTCCCCAGCTTACTGACAGCAAGGACGGAAAATATATCGAGCTTAAGGCCGATGATTCCCTTGAGGTGGGATATTATACAGCAAAGGTGCTAAATGACGGAAATATCCATCTTCAGGCAGACACCGCAACAGGACTTTATTTCTCGGTTGAGGCATTTACAACCGCAATAAAGGATATGAATACTCCGGGCGAGGTCTATGAGCTTTCAATTTCCAAATCCGGCTCGTATCCTCCCGCATTTGAGCTTTTCGGTGAAAGCGATGAGAGATATTTCATCTGCGAAACAAGCAAGGATGCGCTTTCATATGAAATAGGTGAGGAGATCGTCTTCAATATTTCACTTTTTGCGGGGGGCGAGCTTTCCTCATGCGCAAGATTTGATTGGACAATGAAGGGTGATGACGGTAAGGAGTCCTCGGGAAGCACTCCCGGAAGCACGGGACAGCTTACTCTCAGCACAACTCTTGATAATAACGGCTTTGTTATGGTTGAAGTGCGCGCGATCGGTGCGGACGGCACCGAAATTGACAAAAACATCCGTTTTTCGGGCGCGGCGGGAGTCCATCCCGAGCTTCTTACCATAACCAAGGAAGAGCCTGCGGATTTTGATGAGTATTGGGCAGAGGCAATCGATGAAATGATGGCTGTAAATCCCGATATCATCGAAATGGAGGAGATCGACGGCAAGTCGGGCTACAAAGCATACAAAATGAAGCTTGCCTGTGCGGGAAATGAAAAATGGACAGGCGAAACATACGTTGCGGGATATCTCACATACCCCGAAAATGCCGCGAAAAAATCCCTTTCTATAAAGGCAACATTCCAAGGCTACGGAGTTAATTCTCGCTCACCCTCCTATAGCGACAATACCATAACCTTCGCAGTTTGCGGTCACAGCATTGAGGTAGGAATGGAGGACTCCTATTATAAGGATCTGGAAAGCGGCATCCTCAATGATCACGGCT
>JAZROG010000081.1:0-28675 GCA_045648605.1 Eubacteriales bacterium
TTTTGCCTTCCTCACATGAGGGAGGTGATACTGTGTATTTAACGCTTGAGCAATTATTCTTGATTTCAGGATTCATACTTGCCCTACTTACTTACATTGATAATCATAACAAAAAGAAATAACCGCCTCACTTCCACATAAGGCGGTTATTTCTTAAATCGCAGTTGGAAGCAACCGTCATCGGTGCTCTCCGCTTCTATTATAACCGACTTATCTGTTTTTGTCAAGGTTTTATTTAAAATTTAATAATTTCGGCACAGGGGGCTTTTGTTAAAAAGCCCCCGATGTCGTTTTCATAAAAATCAGTTATTGATAAACTTCTCTTCGTCTGCCCAGCTATAAAGCTTTCTGATATCCTTACCAACAACCTCGGAGGGATGCTCTGCAGCGATCTTTCTCATAGCATTGAAGTGAACCTGTGCGCCGGCATCCGACATATCAAGCAGGAAGTCCTTTGCAAATGTACCGTCCTGAATATCGGAAAGGATCTTCTTCATCGCCTTCTTTGTGTCGTCTGTGATGATCTTGGGACCTGTGATATAGTCGCCGTACTCAGCTGTGTTGGAGATGGAATATCTCATGCCCTCAAAGCCGCTCTGGTAGATAAGGTCAACGATGAGCTTCATCTCGTGGATGCACTCAAAGTAAGCATTTCTGGGGTCATAGCCAGCCTCAACGAGAGTCTCGTAGCCTGCCTGCATAAGTGCGCAAACACCGCCGCAGAGAACTGCCTGCTCACCGAAGAGGTCTGTTTCTGTTTCTGTACGGAATGTTGTTTCAAGAACGCCCGCTCTTGCGCCGCCGATACCGAGAGCGTATGCAAGACCGATCTCAAGAGCGTCACCTGTTGCATCCTGCTCAACCGCGATAAGGCAAGGAACGCCCTTACCTGCCTGATACTCACTGCGAACTGTGTGACCGGGGCCCTTGGGTGCGATCATGATAACGTTTACGTTCTTGGGAGGCTTGATGCAGCCGAAATGGATGTTAAAGCCGTGTGCAAATGCAAGAGTCTTGCCCTCTGTGAGGTTAGGCTCGATGCTCTCCTTATAGAGCTTTGCCTGCTTTTCGTCGTTGATAAGGATCATGATAAGGTCAGCAGCCTTTGCAGCGTCGGCAGAAGTCATAACCTTAAGTCCCTGGCTCTCTGCTCTCGCCCAGCTCTTTGAGCCCTCGTAAAGACCGACGCTAACGTTTACACCGGATTCCTTGAGGTTAAGAGCGTGTGCGTGACCCTGTGAGCCGTAACCGATAATAGCGACCGTTTTGCCGTTCAGCTTGTTAAGATCGCAATCCTGCTGATAATAAATGTTTGCCATGATAATTTTCTCCTTTTATGTACATATAAAATTTTTCTTTTGATTATTTACTCAGAAGCGTGCCTGCGCCGCGCTCAAGAGCGACAATACCCGTGCGGCACATTTCGAGGATTCCGTAAGGCTCCATAAGCTTTACGAAGGCATCTATCTTTGTGGGGTCGCCCGTAATTTCGATGCAAAGCTCGCTTGCGGTATAGTCGATGACCTTTGCTCTATATACATTGGTTGCATCAAGCACATCCGAGCGTGTTTCCCTATTGTTTTTCACCTTTATGAGCATAAGCTCGCGGGTGATGGGCGCATCGTCAAGCACCTCGACCTTTTTGACGTTATAAAGCTTCTTCATCTGATTTATCATCATCTGACGCATATAATCGTCACCGTCAAGGGTGATGGTAATTCTCGAATAATCGGGGTTTTCCGTTTCTCCAACCGTAAGAGCATCAATATTGAAGCCTCGACGGGTAAACATACTCGTTACTCTCGTAAGAACACCGGCTTTATTTTCAACGTAAACTGCAATTACAAATTTACTCATTTTGTTGCCTCCTCCTTATCGGTGATAATATCATCAATCGAGCCACCGGGGGGAAGCATGGGGAGAACGAACTCATCCTTATCGATAAGAGTATCGATAATAACAGGTCTTCCCGCTTTGAGGGCATCTTCAAATGCTTTTGCAAATTCATCAGCGGTTGAGGCCCTTATTCCGAGAGCACCGAAGGCCTCGGCAAGCTTAACAAAATCGGTCTGTCTGCCAAGAACCGTGCTCGAATATCTCTTTCCGAAGAACAGGGTCTGCCACTGACGAACCATTCCGAGAACTCCGTTGTTCATAAGAACTATAATGACAGGGATATTATAGGAAACAGCGGTTGCGACCTCATTGAGATTCATACCGAAGCTTCCGTCGCCTGTGATAAGGACTGTTGTATCGCCGCTGCCCACCTGTGCGCCGAGTGCCGCACCGAGACCGAAGCCCATTGTGCCAAGACCGCCCGATGAAACGAATCTTCTGGGGCCGTCGAATGCCGCATACTGCGCCGCCCACATCTGATGCTGACCGACGTCTGTTGCGATAACGGTTTTTGCAGGCTTCTTTTCGTTGATTATATCAAGCACCTTTTTGGGTGTAAGCGCGCCCTTTGCTCTCTGGGCCGCCTTTGCTTCAAGCTCAGCCTCGCGAGCCCTCAGAGCATTTACCGTATCATTCCATTCGGGGTGTTTGACAGAGTCAAGTGCCGCTGAAATTCTTGTAAATGAGTCATAAACATCGGCAACGATGCCAAGCTCAACACTAACATTCTTATTTATCTCGGCAAAATCGGGATCAAGCTGAATTATCTTGCTGTTTTTAGCAAATTTTGCGGTATTTCCCGTTGCTCTGTCGCTGAAGCGAACTCCAACAGCGAGGATAAGGTCTGATTCCTTCTGTGCAAGAGAGGAAGCAAAATGACCGTGCATTCCCTGCATTCCGAGGAATCTTTCGCAGGTGCTTGGGATAGCGGAAAGTCCCATAAAGGAGCATCCGATATAAGCATCTATCTTCTCTGCAAGCTCCATTATCTCTTTTCCCATTCCAAGGCCTGCCGCGCCGCCGCCAATATAGATATAGGGACGCTTTGCTTCCTTTATAAGGGCAACAGCCTCGTCAATTTCGCTCTGCTTTGCCTTGGGAAGAGGAATTTTGGGAGATATCTCCTCTGCCTCAAAATCATACTGCTCAATCTGAACATCCTTTGGAACATCGATAAGCACAGGACCGGGTCTGCCGCTCTTTGCGATGCTGAATGCCTCACGAATTGTGTCCGCAAGGTCTGCAATATTTTTAACTATGTAATTATGCTTTGTTATGGGCAGTGTAACTCCAACGATGTCTATCTCCTGGAAGCTGTCTCTACCAAGAAGGGAACAAGGCACATTTCCCGTGATGGCAACCATAGGCACGGAATCGAGCATTGCGGTTGCAATTCCCGTTACAAGATTTGTGGCACCGGGGCCCGAGGTGGCGATGCAAACACCGACCTTGCCCGTGGCTCTCGAATAGCCATCCGCCGCGTGTGCCGCTCCCTGCTCGTGCGCCGTAAGGATGTGGTTTATTCTATCGCTGTTTTTATAAAGGGCGTCATAGATATTAAGCACCTGACCGCCCGGATAACCGAAAACATCTGTAACGCCCTGCTCAATGAGGGTATTTACGATGATCTCTGCTCCTGTCATTTTCATAATCTATTAAAAACTCCTTATTTGCTTTTTTCTGCGTCTATCAGTCTGTTGACAGCGCTGACCAAGGCTCTTACGGATGCCTTGATGATATCGTGGCTTATACCTGTGCCCCAATAAATGCTATCATTATATTTAATGCTCACATAGGAAGCCGCCTTTGAGCTTGCAGTGCCTTCAAGGGCGTGCTGAGTATAGCTTTCAAGCACATAATCAAGCCCTGTGAGAGAATGGATGGCATTTGAGACCGCATCGAGACGACCGTTACCGTCTGTAACTATCTCTCTTTCCACTCCGTCAAAGACCACCGAGCAGGTTGCTCTGATGTCGTCTCCGATATCCTCGTAAATTGCCTTCTTCACCTCAACATTTGTTGTGAGATTGACAAAATCACGCATAAAGATATCATAAACCTCGCTTGCCTGAAGCTCTCTGTGCTCATGGTCGGAGATGCTCTTGACATGATATCCGAATGCCTCGCGCATTTTAGGCGGAAGCATATGGCTATACTGTGTTTCGAGGATATAACCTATGCCGCCCTTACCCGACTGGGAATTTATGCGGATAACGTCTGCCTCATAAACTCTGCCGATATCGGAGGGGTCGATGGGAAGATAAGGAACATTCCAGGTCCTTGCGTCCTTTTCCACTCGGTGCTTCATGCCCTTTGCGATAGCATCCTGATGAGAGCCGCTGAATGCGGCAAACACAAGCTGACCGCTATAAGGCTGTCTTTCATAGACGTGCATACGGGTGACCTTTTCATACACCTTTGTTATCTCGGGCAGATTTGTGAAATCAAGTCCGGGGTCGATACCCTGTGAATACATATTGAGCGCAAGAGTTACGATATCAACATTACCCGTTCTCTCACCGTTTCCGAAGAGAGTACCCTCAATTCTGTCACCGCCCGCAAGCAGACCCATTTCGCTGTCTGCAACAGCGCATCCTCTGTCGTTATGGGGATGAAGTGAAATTATAAGATTTTCTCTGTGCAAAAGATTTTTGCACATATATTCAACCTGATTTGCATAAACGTGAGGCATCGAATGAGAGACCGTTACGGGAAGATTGATGATGACCTTATCGTCCTCGGTAGGCTCCCATATTTTAATTACCTCGTTACAGATCTCTGCGGCGTATTCCGGCTCTGTTCCCGTGAAGCTTTCGGGGGAATATTCAAATGTGATCTTACCCTCGCCGTTTTTCTTTGCTTCTTCCTTATATTTCTTGCAAAGCTCTGCGCCAAATTTAGCAATTTCGGTTATCTCCGCCTTATCACGACGGAAAACCTGCTCTCTCTGCGCCACCGAGGTGGAATTATAGAGATGGACAACTGCGTGCTTTGCGCCCTTTATTGCCTCAAAGGTCTTTGCAATGATATGCTCTCTCGACTGTGTGAGAACCTGTATCGTAACATCATCGGGAATAAGATTCTGCTCGATGATTGTGCGGCAGAATTCATATTCTGTCTCGGACGCTGCGGGGAAGCCAACCTCGATCTCCTTAAAGCCTACCTTACAGAGAAGCTTGAAGAATTCCAGCTTTTCCTCAAGGCTCATGGGAACTATAAGCGCCTGATTGCCGTCGCGCAGGTCAACGCTGCACCAATAAGGCGGCTTTTCTATCATCGTTTTATTCATCCAGTCCATTGTGACGCCCTCGGGGGCGAAGAACTGCGGTGCGTACTTGCTGACATTTTTCATTGAATTAACTGTACTCATGTGTTTAAAACTCCTTTCAGTCTTTCGGCTGCGATGGATTTTAACCGTAAAAAAACAAAAAGCTCCTTTACGCAAACAGCCATAAACCATTGCATAAAAGAGACGAAGATTTTATAAAAATATATTCTCCGCGGTACCACTCTGCATTGACGGCTGTGCCGCCCACTCTATGTCTCGTCCATCAACAAGACTTCTCGCTAACGGGAGATCCCGCCCGAGTCTACTGAATAGGGCGAAAAGCCTACCTTTCGGTCGGGGATTCAGGGAGGAGCCGGAAAACACTCCGCATACCGTCTCGCACCGTCCGACGGCTCTCTTTAATGCCTTGTGAACCTTTTTCCCATCATAATCGTTACATATATTTTAATGAATAAAAACCGATTTGTCAAGCATTTTTTTCATTTTTTTATCATTTTATCGTTTTGGACAAAAAACGCAATGCTTCCTGTGGTTTTATGTGCATTTTTTACATATGATGGGAACTTTTATTTTAAATTCGGCGCATTTAAAAGCTGAAATCTCGCTTTTTACACCCTTTTACTCCATTAAATTATGTCAATACAGTTAATAAAAATACGGAAACGGAACAGCGATCTCATGAGCGCCGCCCAAAATCAACCCCTCGCAAATATCATCCCTTGATGCTGTCATACCGAAAAAGCAGAGCCTTATGCCATTTGCCTTTGCCCTCTCAAGAAGAGCCTCCGCTGCCTTTAAAAATGCCCTATGCCCGATGTCAAGCAGTGACATATCATTTGCGCGCGCTCTCTCGGGATAAATAAGGGATGCGGTGAGCTTGTCCGAATCCACCGCAAGGCAATCACATTCCGCTCCTATTTCCTCCATCAGCAGGGCAGATGCACCGCTCTCTATCACCGCCCCCACCGAAATATTCTGAAGCTCCGGCTCAAGCTCCGAATAAAGCCTGTATTTAAGTGCGCGTACAGATGAAGCATCTGCGGCAGATGGCAAGAGCAAGGTTATTTTTCCTTTTTCCGATGCCCTTACAGAGGCGGAAATTATTTCCTTTTGACGTATTTCTCCGTAGGGAAGAAGGATTTTAAGCTCTCCCTCCTCCATCTTATCAAGCAATGATGAAAAAAGGAAATAAAGCTCCTCATCGCTTCTTTCCTCTCGTATCTGCAAAAGGACTGAGCGATGGAAGATCCTTTCTTCTCCCAAAGGTCCGGAAGAATCATTTATATGGCAGATGAGCCTGCCCCTTTTGCCGCTTTTTTCACGCCCCAAGGCAATTCCACCAAGGTATATTCCATAATGCTCAACCGTGTGGGCATCGGGTGAAATTATAAGCACTCCCTTTTCGCTGTCTATTATCGCAGTCTCGCCCTCTGCCACATCATTCAGCTCCTCATCACCGCCTATTATCAGCGGTATCCCCAGAGAATGAGCATAGACGGCAAGCTTCGATAGGGGAGAAACGCTCAAAAGGAAGATGCCGAGCAGCATATTTTTATCTGCCGCCATCAGCTCCTCCTCGGATATATTTCCGCAAACGAGAATAACGGGCCTTGGCAAAATTTCCGAAGAATTTATTTTTTCCCTTGATAAAAGTCCTAAAAGTCTCGCTGTCATTCGGCTTATCTGTGTGCCCATTTCGGAGATATAGGGATCTCTCTTGTCACGAAGCTCGGAAAAAATACGCTCCGATGCGACAGCTACAGCATCATCTGCCTCGTATCCCTGAAAAACCGCAAGCCTTGCCCCCTCGTGAAATGCTTCATGGAGCGCACTCCGCTCCCCCTCGTAAAGCTCCTCATTGGTGCACTCAAAGGCAATTTCAAGCCTTTGAAGCTCGGTTGAGATATCCTCCCCAAGGGCGGCTCCTTTTTTTTCCTTTGTTATCATCTCCGAATGTCCGTAAAAATGTATTTTTCCTATGGCGCAAAGCTTATTTTGCCCCATTCCTTCTATCTCCTTCAAGCAAGCTCACCCCTTTTATTTTTATTCTCGCCTCAAAAAACCCTTCCTATTCCTTTGACATCTTATATCCCTGCGGAATATATAATAAATGAAAGGAGGAATGAAAAATGCTTCTATTTAAACCATATGAAAGAGAACGGGCGGTGGAATATGCCAAAAAATGGGCTCTTTCTCGTAATCCTCTCTTTACCGATTTTACGGGACAGGGCGGAAACTGCACAAATTTCGTCTCGCAGGCTGTGCTTGCGGGAAGCTGTGCCATGAATTTCACACCCACCTTCGGCTGGTATTTTATCTCCTCAAGCGACCGCTCGCCATCATGGACAGGGGTGGAATTTTTCTATGATTTTATGGTGAATAACGAGGGGGTCGGACCTTTTATGCGCGAGGTCAGCCGCCGAGAGGTCGAGGTCGGGGACGTTATACAGCTTGCAAGCGAAACAGGGGATTTTTACCACACTCTGTTTATAAGCGGCTTTGACGGAGATGAGATACTTGTTTCCGCACAGTCGGATGACGCTCTTGACAGACCTCTCTCAAGCTATAATTATGCCTCGCTCCGCTTCCTTAAGGTTATGGGGGTAAGGGTGGAATACGATGGTGATATCTGCTTTGAGGGTCTTTTAAACGGTACATCTCTCGATATTGTAAGGTGAAGAAAAAAATTGCCTAAAAATAAAAAAATCTATTGACAAAAATGGGTCATTGTGATAAACTCATTCGGATCAAAAGAAAAAATGAGTTTTTGTCAATAAAGGTGAGAAAATGCCAAAGAAATTACTTAAGGAGCTTGCCTCCCTTGCGGATGTTTCCCACGGAAGCATAATAAATTTTTCAAAAAAATTTGCCTTATTTTATATTTTATGCGGTGGGTCAGCTTATAAACGGCATGATAGGCGATAAGATCAAGGCGAAATATATGCTCAGCTGCGGTCTTTTCTTTGCAGGAATAATGAATCTTGTTTTCTCAAGGGTTGCCAATATTGCAGGGGCTTCGCTTCTTGCCTACGGACTTTCGGGCTTCTGCCTTGCCATGATATACGGCCCTATGACAAAAACCGTTGCGGAAAACACCGACCCGATCCTTGCGCCTCGATGCAGCGTTGGCTATACCTTTGCTTCATTCTTCGGCTCGCCCCTTGCGGTCATGGGCTCAAACGGAGCCGCATCCATGCTCTGGAGCCGCTATTGCCCGAGCCTGCGAGATACGGTAATGGTTTCGAGCGCCACGGGATTCCTCGATTTTCTCAGCTATATCGCCGCGGCAATTTCAAGCTCTGTCTTTGCAAATGCCGTTTCGGACATCGGATGGGGAAATCTCATTCTCGTGTGGCTGGGCCTTGCACTCTGCGGCATTATTGTTTCAATTCCAAAAAAAGCAAAAAAGATTCTTTAAAATTAAAAATATGACAGGTCAAAAATTGACCTGTCATATTTCTATTTAATATCGGAAAGATATGTTTTACCCGTGGCGCTTTCAAATTCGCTTCCGCAGATATCAACAAAATTCATTCCGGGCAGATATTCGTCTGCATCCTCTCCGCCCTCAAAGACCCAGATGATGTTATCAAGAGAGCAGTCCTCGGTATAATAAGGCACCGTCATCTCCCAAACAGCTCTGTAATATTGGGCAACGGCAGCCATGTCTCCGCCCTTTTCCGCAGGCGCGCTCCACCATCTGCTGTCACTTGCAACCTCGGGCATAAGGCAAAGATAAACGCTGACTCCCTCTTCCTTTAAAAACTGAAGAAGCATACCGCATTTTCCGAGATTTCTGAAATATGCCATGCTTGTGGGGGTTGTGCGGTCGAAAAGATCCGACCAATCTCTCGCACCGAGCCTGCCGTCGGTGGTGCTTCCGTTGAAATTCGCAGGATTATAGGGTCTGAGATTAAGCATAACACTTCCGCCCGCCTCGGAATATTCCTTTATCTCAAGGGCGAGCCTTCTTATCTTCTCCTCGCTTACTCCAAGCTCAAAAAAGTCATCGGGGTCGAATTTTATAATCGCAGGAACATCTCCCTCACTTGAATAATAGCTTTCAAGATGGTCACGGAAGAAATTCTCGTCCTTCATCTCGATTTCTCCTCTGAAAAGCGGAGACATTTCGCCAAGAGCTATTCTTTCGGTAGTGCCAAGCATTTCATCCCTTGTAAAGGGTGCTCTTTCACATTCGGTAAGCGCGCTTATCCTATCCGAGCCTATGGCGCTTCCGCATTCATAAAGGCTTCCGCTTATCATATCCGTATAGCTGACAGCCCTTTCGCCTGTTTTCTTATTCTCAATTACCGCATAGCCACGGAAGAAAAGCTTCTCGCCCACTCTCTCTGAAATAAGCTCTCCTGCCTCGTCCTCAAAGCCAACGGCAGTGGCACTATAAAGCATATCCGCACCCGGGAGAGCTGCAAAGCTTTCTTTTTTTGCGCCCTCGCCAAAGAATGGGATATCATATGTAAAGGAAGTATCCTTTGTTATAAGAGCATACGATGTTCCCCTGTCCTTTGATGCCACAGCACCTGCCGAAACGACTCTGAAAATATCATTTTCGGGTGTGGATGCAAGGGAATAGAGCGCCGCAAGTCCCGCTTTTTCGCCTTCTATTGGGAAAAGGGAGATATTGCGCAGAATGGGAAGGGCATAAAGGGTGGTGGTTTCGGTTATGGGAGCCTTCATATCATAAGGCTCATTGCCCTCGGGGTCCTTATAGAAAAGGCAAACGCTTCCCATAACAGAAAAATCGTCAAGTCCCTGTCCCGCAATTACACCAATATTTGTAAGAAGCCTTTTGCTTCCCACAAGTCTTATGGCAACCTGACACGGATAGAGAAAATCAAGCTTATTATTGATGGCAAATTCCTCTGCACGCGAATCCGCAAAACCGCGGAATCGCTCAAGCGAGTCGCAATCCGTAAAGGCTCTTCTGTCGATTGCGGCGTCAAGCTCAAAGATCACCTCGGTCAGATTTTCACAGCCAAGGAAAGCATTTTTTTCAATGGAGGTGATGCAGGCAGGAACGGTAAATTCCGTAAGTCCCGTGCAGCCCTTGAAGGTCTCTGCACCTATCGATTCATTTTCAAGATCGTCCGAAAAGATGATGCTCTTCATTCCTTGACAGCCGTCAAAGCAGTAAGCGCTGATTTTTTTAACGGTGGATACATCAAAAACTCCGTCTTGCGGCTCATTTCCCGAATAATAAAGGCTTTTAAGCGCTCTGCAATGCTCAAAGATCGCACCGCTAAGGCTTGTAAGGGAATAGGGCAACATTATCTGCTCCAGATTTTCCATTCCGGTAAAGAAGCAGCCGCTTATCTCTTCTACGGTTGTGCTTTCTATATAGGCTCTTGTAATTTCCTTAAAATAAGGAGCGACGGCGGTATTCTTATATGTATTATAATTTGTCGAACCGTTATTTTTTGTACGGAACATGAGAAGCTTTCCGTCACCCTTTATGAAAAGGTCATATTTCGGAGAATCCGCGCTCCAAAATTCATTCTTCTTTATCTGCCAATAGAGTCCAACACCGCATGAGCCGAAGTCTATTACGTCTTCTTCGGGATAAAAGGGAACATCGCTCAGACTTGCGCCTGCAAAATTAAGCTCCTTTTCCTTCAACTCGCCGTAAATCCCTTCGTCAGAACAGACGATATATGTATGCTCGCTTCCCGAAAATGCGCGGCTGTCGATGGAGGGCGCTCCGAGGAAGTGAACATAATAGAGTGAGGCGCAGTTTTTAAAGCATTCCTCGCCCACGACCGATATGCCTTCAGGGACAGTGAGCCTTTCAAGAAGATGGCAATTTATAAAGGTCTGCTTGCCGAGAATTCCCTCAAGGGAATCGGAAAGCTTTATTGTTCTGACGGAATTGCATCCGCTGAAGGCATAATTTTTTATGGATGTGACATAGCTGAGATCAAAATCATACCCCGTCGGTGCCTTTTCGCCTCTTACGGTGATTTTTTTCAGTGATTTCATATCCTGAAGAGCCGCGCCGCCGATGATAACAAGGCCCTTGGGGATCACAAGGCTTGTTGCATTTTTGAGAAAGGCAATTCCGTATGAGCCTATCTCCTCGATTCCCTCGCCTATCTCAACCTTATTTATGCTATTATAATAGGGTGCGAAAATACTGCTCTCGCGAGTCTGATATTTAAGCTCGTTACCCTCACTGTCAAGACCCGTGAAGGCTCCGCTTCCCTCGATAAAGAGAGTACACGCGGGCTTTTCCTCGCTTCCGTAATTCACTATTTTGTAGGAAACCGCTTCATTCATCGCTCCCTCTGCCAGAATGACCCCCTTGCCCTCGGCAAGGATAAGAGGAGCAAATGCAAATATAAAAACAAGGATAAAGGATGCCAAAATCAGCTTTTTCATAGCGTTTCTCCCTTTTCAGTATTTTTGCTTATTCATATTCGATAAAATCCGCAAGATTTATAAATTCAACACCGCTTGTTAGCGCTCTTGTGCAGGTATAATACGTTCCGCCGCTTTGCGCAGTGCAATATGCAACGCAAACGTCACTGCCCTCCACAAGTCTCCGATTTCTTGCAAAATAGCTTGAGGATTTTGCTGTTTCGCCCTCATAAGAGATGCTGTCTGCATTTTCACATACCATTCTGAAAATAATGGCATCATATCTACTGAAGCTCTTTGCCTGATCGGGTGCCGCAAGACATAAATGAAGTTTTACGGATTGGTCCGCTCTTCGAATTTTCAAATCTATTACTGCCTGCGCCGCCATGGTGTCAAATCCAACAGCGCCGCCCGCCTTAAAAACTCTTGCGCCTCTGTCATAAAGGGAGTCAAGTATTTCATTCAGAAGCTCACGAAGCACTCCCAAAGCATTTTCGGGTATTTTTCTGTGCCCCGTAAAGCAAACGGTTGTTATACTGTCGTCAAAAAGATTTTCGGGGTTTATCTCCTCATCAAAAGCGGGATCGGGATAAAATTCCTCATTTTTAGGCTTTTCTATTTTCATTTCATATCTCCGTAAATATTTATATGATAATATTCTATCATACTACGGAAAATTTTTCAATAGGAATCTTTATATAACATAGAAAAATATACAGAAAAACTGCAGAAGCGAGCCGATAACGCAGAAGATATGGAATACCGAATGCATATATCTCATCTTGCTGCCAAGACCGTAGATCACCGCACCGATGGTATATGCTATTCCGCCGAGAAGGAGGAAGATCGTTCCCGCTCTGCCGATGGCGGCGCTTGCCGTCTTCCACGAGAAAATGACGCACCATCCCATGACCAGATAGCAAATCATTGCAAAGATCTTGTGCTTTTCAAGATCGATGGCGGTAAGGGTTATTCCCAGCGCCGCCATACCCCATACAACGCCGAATATTATCCAAGCGGTAACGGGGGCGGCTTCTCTTATAGAGCAGAGAACGATGGGAGTATATGTCCCCGCAATGAGAAGATAGATGGAGCAATGGTCGATAACGCGAAATACCTTTTTGGCGGTAAGGGTTGGGCGCAGACCGTGGTATATGCTTGACATTGTATAAAGGACTATCATCATAGCACCGTAAATGCTGCTGCCAACAACGCCCCATACATTCTTATGCAGTGCCGCAAAAATGACGCAAAGCGCTGTTACCACAACACCAACACCGCCTCCGACGATGTGGCTTGACATATTGAAGATCTCTTCTCCCCTTGTATATTTTGGGATTTCAATGGTTTTTTTGTTGTTCATGTCGAAAAAACTCCTTAATATAGTTTTGAATACCATATTATATCGTGTTTTGATTAAAAATAAAAGTATATTTAATGATTTATTTGTGAATTTTTTGTTTCGAACGTAAAAAATTTCGATTTTTATTGACATAATGGCTTTTTACAGGTAAAATTATACTATAATTTGAGAAAGGATTTTTTAAATCATGAAAAAAATCGCGATAATAACAGGCGCATCCTCAGGAATGGGACGCAGCTTTGCCAAAAAGCTTGATGCTTCAAGAGATTTTGATGAGATTTGGCTCATCGCACGCCGTATCGATAAGCTCGAGGAGCTTGCGGGTGAGCTTAAAGCCGAGGCGAAATGTATCTCCCTTGACCTTCTTGACCCCGCATCATATGCAGAATACAAGAGACTGCTTGAGGAGGAAAAGCCGCAGGTCGATGTTCTCGTTTGCGGAGCGGGCTTCGGCAGATTCGGCACCTTTACCGAAATGCCCCTTGAGCCGCAGCTTCAGATGGTTGACCTCAATGTCAAGGCTCTCGTTGCAATTACATATGAGACTATCCCCTTTATGACAAAGGGCTCGCAGATATATGAGATAGATTCTCTTTCCTCCTTCCAGCCTGTTCCTTATATAAATGTTTACGGCGCAACAAAGGCTTTTGTTCTCAGCTTTTCCAGATCACTTAATGTAGAGCTTGTGACCAAAGGTATAAAGGTTATGGCGGTTTCGCCAGGATGGGTAAAGACCGAATTTTTCGATCACGCGGTAACAGACGATACCATTGTTTATTACAATAGATATTATGAGGCAGACGAGGTGGTTGTCCGCGCCCTTCGCGATATGAAAAAGGGAAAGGACCTTTCAATTTGCGGCTTCCCCGTGAGATCACAGGTGTTCTTTACAAAGCTTTTGCCCCACAGACTCGTAATGAAAATATGGTGTAAGCAGCAAAAGAAGCCCTTTTAAGGATATTTTATCTACAAAAACGAGCCACATTCAAGAGGGATTTTTGATATATTATACAAAAATGATAAAATTTTGCCAAAGCCCTTGTATATTTTCGATTTTTGAGTTACAATATATATGTGAAAATTTGGGTTTCACAAAATTTGTCAAAAAATTTTTTATATAAAACGGAGGATTCCAAAAATGTCAGTTAAAGTTGCTATTAATGGTTTCGGTCGTATCGGACGTCTCGCTTTCAGACAGATGTTCGGTGCAGAGGGTTATGAGATCGTAGCTATCAACGACCTTACAAACCCCTCTATGCTTGCTCACCTTCTCAAGTACGACACTGCTCAGGGTCGTTACGACGGTCACACTGTTGTGGCTGATGACGAGGCAGGCACAATCACAGTTGACGGCAAGGTTCTTAAGATCTATGCTGAAAAGGACGCTGCTAACTGCCCTTGGGGCGAGCTCGGCGTTGACGTTGTTCTCGAGTGCACAGGCTTCTACTGCTCCACAGAGAAGTCCATGGCTCACATCAATGCAGGCGCAAAGAAGGTTGTTATCTCTGCTCCCGCAGGTAAGGACCTTAAGACTATCGTTTACAGCGTAAACGAGAATACTCTTACAGCTGATGACAAGATCATCTCCGCTGCATCCTGCACAACAAACTGCCTTGCTCCTATGGCTAAGGCTCACAATGACTATGCTCCTATCCAGAGCGGTATCATGACAACTGTTCATGCTTACACAGGTGACCAGATGATCCTTGACGGTCCTCACAGAAAGGGTGACCTCCGCCGTGCAAGAGCAGGCGCACAGAACATCGTTCCTAACTCCACAGGCGCTGCAAAGGCTATCGGCCTTGTTATCCCCGAGCTTAACGGTAAGCTCATCGGAAGCGCTCAGAGAGTTCCTACCTGCACAGGTTCTACAACAATTCTCGTAGCTGTTGTTAAGGGTAAGGACATCACAGCTGAGGGCATCAATGCTGCTATGAAGGCTGCTTCTTCCGCTTCCTTCGGTTACAACGAGGATCAGATTGTTTCCTCCGACGTTATCGGAATTTCTTACGGTTCTCTCTTCGATGCAACTCAGACAATGGTTGCTAAGATCGACGACGACACATACCAGGTACAGGTTGTTTCTTGGTACGATAACGAGAACTCCTACACAAGCCAGATGGTTCGTACTATCAAGTACTTCGCAGAACTTGCTTAATTACTTGATAAAATTTAAAATTACGGGATCGCTTATGGCGGTCCCGTTTTTTATTGACCTATACTTTCTGTCTGTTATCACGGGAAATGCAGAGTCTTTTTTTCCGAAATCGACATTTTAAAATTACTGTCAATTACCGCATAACAAATATTTTTCCGTTTTTGGAATAAAATTTTCAAAAAACTATTGACAAAAGAGACTTTGTGTGGTAAAATAACATCATAATGAGAAAATCGGGCTTTTGCCCTTCGTTTTTTTGGAGGTATTTTAAATGAAACCAAGCAAGAATTCAAAAAAGGTGGCATTTGAAAAGATCGACGCAAATGATAAGGACGCGCGCAAGAAGGCGCTGAATACCGCCCTTGCTCAGCTTAAAAAGGAATACGGCGAGGGAACTATAATGAAGCTCGGCGAAAATGCTAATATGGAGGTTCAGGCTGTTTCAACAGGCTCGCTCTCTCTTGACATGGCTCTTGGCATAGGAGGCGTTCCGAGAGGAAGAATTATCGAAATTTTCGGCCCCGAATCCTCGGGTAAAACCACTGTTGCGCTTCATATAGTCGCAGAGGTTCAGAAGGCAGGCGGCGAGGCTGCCTTTATCGATGCGGAGCACGCCCTTGACCCCATTTATGCAAAGGCTCTTGGTGTTGATATTGACAATCTTCTCGTTTCCCAGCCCGATTGCGGCGAGGACGCACTTGATATAACAGAAACTCTCGTTCGTAGCGGTGCTATCGACGTTGTTGTTATCGACTCTGTTGCGGCGCTCGTTCCGAGACAGGAGATCGAAGGCGATATGGGCTCATCAAATGTGGGCGTTCAGGCAAGACTTATGTCACAGGCAATGAGAAAGCTTTCCTCCGTTATCGCAAAGAGCAACTGCGTTGTTATCTTTATCAATCAGCTCCGCGAAAAGGTTGGAGTTCTTTACGGAAATCCCGAAACCACCACGGGCGGTCGCGCGCTTAAGTTCTATGCGTCGGTCAGAATCGACGTAAGAAAGGCGGATCAGCTTAAAAACGGTAACGAGATATACGGTAACCATGTTAAATGTAAGATAGTTAAAAATAAGGTCGCGCCCCCCTTCCGTGTTGCGGAATTTGATATCCTTTACGGTAAGGGAATCTCCAAGATCGGCGAGATAATCGACTTTGCTGTGGCTCTTGATATCGTTAAAAAGAGCGGCTCTTGGTTCTCATATGAGGGCGAGAGGATCGGTCAGGGCAAGGACAATGTGAGAAAGTTCCTTGACGAAAATCCGCCCATCTGCGATGAGATCGAGGCAAAGATCCGCGCAATGAAGGATAAAACGAGCAACCTCATCGAAGAGGATTTCGATCTTGATGAGGATGGAGATGACGATCTTGATTTCAGCGATCTCAAACTGGACGATGAGGAATAATGACGATACAAATTAAAGCCTTTACAGCCATTTCCTCCGGAAACGTTATCGAGGTTGCTGTGGAAATGAAAGAGGGAGAGCATAGCGAGAAAAGATTTTTCAAGCTGCTTTCATCTGATTTCACTTCAATGCGCCTCTCAAAGGGTGAGATAAGCTCCGATACTTTCGACGAGCTTGAAGGTGCCGAAAAAAAGTGCAAGGCATATTTGCGCGCGCTTAATATCATATCCTTTGGCGCAAATACCTCAAGGGGTCTTATGATAAAGCTTCGCCGCCGCGGGATCGACGAGGAATCGGCAAGGATGGCTGTCGGTATACTGTGCGAAAAAGGCTATCTCAACGAGCAAGAGGATCTGTCCCGCGAGATTGAGCGTTGCATAAGAAAAAAATGGGGAAGAGGTCGAATAATGGCTCATCTTCGTGCAAAGGGATACGAGGACGAGGTCCTTTCGGAAGCGGATGATGCCTTTTCAGAGGTGAATTTCGGAAATCTTTGCCTTGAGATCCTATGCGACAAATGCGATGAAATACCAAGCGATCCAAAGGAAAAACAAAAGCTGATAGCTTCTCTTTCAAGATACGGATATTCCATGAGCGAAATAAAATACGCTTTCTCCGAATTCGGTAAATAGGAATTTATCGGGGGAGAGTTTCGCCGCTGCGGCGGCGACCGGCAACGGTGCCGGCTCCCGCGACCTTTTAAAAAAGGTCGATCAAAACTTAAAATAGGGGGATTTTATTGTTGTTCAACTGTGGTTCTACGTAAAATAATCGGAAGTTTCATGTAGAAAGACAAAGCAACACCCACCACGAGTCATCCCGAGCCTGCCGAGGGATCTATGAACGCTAAAAAAGGACCTTAAATAGGATTTTGTCGAACAGTCGGAGACATTTGTTTGTAGGGGACGGCGACCACGACGTCCCACATGTCATTTAAAATCATAGGTGATTTCACGTTTTTTAGGGACGTCGAGGTCGCCGTCCCCTACAGATTTGCGTTTTTCACCTCACCTATAAATTCCTGTTTATATGCAATACAGCAAAAGCAGACATAAAAAGGGATGATTCACTCAAAGAATCATCCCTTTAGCATTTATTTTTTGTAATCGAGGGCAAAATAATCGGCAATTCCGCCTGCAATGACCTGCATAAGTGCCTCTCTCCATCCCTCGTCAAGCAGAAGAGATGCCTCCGAGGGGGTAGATGCGTAGGCGGTTTCAAAAAGAATAGAGGGAACGGCGGTGTATTTGTTCACAACAAAGGACATTTCCCACGTGTCGGCAAATTTTTTCAGCCTTCTTTCGGGATAAGCCGCCTCAAGTCTTGCGCAAACAGCATCGAAAGCAAATGAGGACATTTCGGACGAAGCATTTTCCGCGCAATAATCTATCTCAAAGCCCTCTGCGGTATCGGTATCCGCATTGGCGTTTACATGAATGGAGAAAAACAGGTCGATTTCGGTCTCTTTTGCAAGCACGTTTGCATAAACGGTGCGCTCGTAAGCATCGAAAATGTTATTTTCCGCTGTGACCCTTTCCATATCAAAATCAACACCAAGGCGCTCGGCTTCAAGTACGGCTTCCGCCATGCTCGGAATATTCTCGCCATCGTGTGTGAGAAGAACATTATATCCAAGTTCACGAAGCTTTTTTTCAAGTCGCTTTGAAAAATCCATGGTCAGATGATGCTCATATTTGTCTCCCAGATACTCGGAAACACATCCCACATCGCCAAATCCATGCCCCGGATCAAGCAGTACAGTGACGATTCCGTCCTCTCCCACAGGCGAACGGGAAGGCAAGCTTATTTTTTCTTCCGGTTTATCCCCGCACCCCCAAAGGGCGAGGAGCATAACGGCGCAGAGCAGCAAAGAAAGGTATTTTTTCATCTTTTACGAGCCTCCCTAAAAGTATCGATTTAATTATATAATATTTCGCGGCATTTTGCAACTGTTTTTTTCAGGAAATCACGTTTTTCGCTCCTTTTATACATTCCTCGGCATTGAGAGAGACCGCCATTATCGCATACCGCCCCACCACAGTCACCTTTGCGTTTTTTATATTTTCTGCGCAGCTCGGGGATATACCCAGCTTTTCGTAATTGGCATTTACAAAATGCTCCATGGAATCGATGCGGCCGAGACAAAGATCTGCTATCTCACGGGCATCACGCACCGTGGGGCAAAGAAAGACCGCAAGCTCAAAGCAGCAAAGCCCGGAGGAAAGGCGCAATGCCATGTCCTCCACTCTGCCGAGAACCTCGGGAAGCGCTCCGTCACCGTAAAGCGCCGCCAAAAGCGACTCGGAAATATAGTCGGGCGCGCCCATTGAGCTTTTATGTGTATATATTTTCCCTGCAGGCAGATTTTTTTCAGCTCTTATCATCTCCATGAGAACCCTTTCCGCTGACTTTGGCTCACCGCTCGCACATGACGAAAAACCGAAAGTGAGCAGAATCGCGAGAAAATATATAATAATCCTGCGCTTACACATTTTTATCGCCATCACCCCCAAAACATTTTATGCAAACGAAAATTATTTCTTGACATATTGGCAATAATATGATATAATAGTCTCTGTCAAATGAATACACTCCAAATATTGGGATATAGCCAAGTCGGTTAAGGCACAAGACTTTGACTCTTGCATTTCGTTGGTTCGAGTCCAACTATCCCAGCCACAAAAAAGCCTAACGCGCAAGCGTTAGGCTTTTTTGAATAATGTTTGCCTTCGGCAAACATCGCATCATTGCGGCACGAAGTGTCGCGAGCATCATATTTGCGAAGCAAATACTTCATATCGCCGCAGGCGATGCATCATTTGTCATACTAACTTTTGTAATATAATAAACTTACCGATAAATTCCTGTTTATTATACCACTATTTATATTAATTAAGCAAAAAAAGAGGCTGAAAATCAGCCTCTTTTCTTAATCAATATGTTGGTGTATCAAGTCTCCAGCCATTTTCTGTCTTTCTGAAAGCAAGAGTAATGGGAAGATCCTCACCATTCAGCCTGCTGACGATCTCCACATTTACATAATCTCCCCTTGAAGGCTTTACTATCTTCATGGTGTTATAATTAAATTCTCTCTTGCTATCGATAATCGGCTCATATGCTGTGCTGCTGAAAAGCCAGCCCTCGCTTTCAAGATATCTTGCAACCGTAACGCCCGATATCTCGTCTGCGTATCCATCAAAAGCCATCATGTAAACGGAAGATAGATATTCTTCTGTATAAACCTTTTCAGCCGCCCTTTTCATATCTTCGATAGTGATATACTTGCTATCGGTGCTCACATATTCATATTTTGAATACTGCGATGCAAGATTGGCATAAAGCTCCGCATTTGCTTCGTCCTCTCGGTCATAAACGGGCAGTCCCGCGCCGAAAAGAAACTCATTTATCTCTGCGGATGCTTCGATGAGAAGATAAAAATCACCCTTTACATCATCCAGCGCCGGTGGAGGCTCGCTTCCACAGGAGGAAAAAGCGAAAGCCGATGTAAAAATCATCAAAAACGCAAGTAAAATATTGAAAATCTTCATTTTTTCCTCCTTTTGAAGCTCAAAATTATTATTCATCATCTTCGACAATTTCTTCGATTTCTATATTTTTCTCACGAAGAAGCTCATTTTCTGCCTGAACCTCCTGCTCGATCTGCGCTTCCTCCTCTGCGATCTCACTTTCGGGAGCGATGCGAACGATATTGGATATAATTGCATCGTCATCAACATTCATAACCTTAACGCCCGATGCGGTTCTTGAATAGGTATTGATGGAGGAAACGCCTGTTCTGATGATAGTACCCTGATCGGTGATTACCATGATATCGTCTTCCTCGCCAACTGCCGCAATTCCCGCAATGAGACCTGTATCCTCGGTGATATTATGGCACATATAGCCTGTACCGCCGCGGTTCTTCATGTTTCTGAAGTCGCCAAATTCTGTTCTCTTACCCTTACCCTTTTCGGTAATTGTAAGCAGGGTCTTACCATCCTCAACGATGGCAACTCCCTTGATAAAGTCGCCCTCTCTTAGGCTCATACCTCTAACACCTCTTGCGGGTCTGCCCATTGCACGGACATTCTGCTCGCTGAATCTTACGGTATGTCCCTCGTGTGAAGCGATGATAACATCATTCTGACCGTTTGTATGGAGCACGGAAACAAGCTCGTCGCCCTCGTCAAGACCGATAGCTATCTTTCCGCCCTTTCTCTGGTACTCAAAGTCGGTGAGAAGTGTCTTCTTGATAACACCGTTCTTTGTTACCATGGTAAGGAATTCGCCATCCACAAAATCCTTGATTCCGATAACGGCTGTGATCTTTTCGTCCTCGCGAAGCTCAAGAATATTGACAACATTTGTTCCCTTTGCGGTTCTTGAAGCCTCGGGAATTCTATATCCCTTAACGGTATAAACTCTGCCCGTATTTGTAAAGAGCATCAGATAGGAATGGGAGTTCATAACGGTCACCTTGTCGATGAAGTCATCCTCCTTTGTGGTCATACCTATCTTACCGACGCCGCCGCGGTTCTGTACGGTATATTCGGAAACGTGCTGACGCTTGATATAGCCGCTGTTTGTCATGGTAATTACGCAGGTATGACGCTCGATAAGGTCCTCAAGGTCGATCTCTTCCTCTGCCTCAACGATATCGGTAAGTCTTTCGTCACCGAATTTGTCCTTTATATCGTTCATTTCGGTCTTGATGATATCCATAACTCTGTATTCGCTTGCGAGAATATCCTTCAGATCTGCAATAAGCTCATGGAGCTTCTGAAGCTCGTCCTCTATCTTCTGTCTCTCCATTCCTGTGAGACGGCCGAGGGTCATTTCAACGATAGCCTGTGCCTGCTCGTCGGAGAGACCGAAGCGTGTGCAAAGTCTTTCCTTTGAATGGGGGATAGAATCGGAGGTCTTCATTATTTCAACGACCTCGTCGATATTGTCTGTAGCAACGATGTAGCCCTCAAGGATATGTGCTCTCTTTTCAGCCTTGCGAAGCTCAAAAGCGGTTCTTCTTGTGATTACCTGCTTCTGATGCTTGATGTAGATATCGAGAATGTCGGTGAGGGGAAGTATCTTCGGCTCACCGTCAACAAGCGCAAGCATATTTATAGCGCAGGTATCCTGAAGCTGTGTATATTTATAGAGCTGATTCATGATGACCTGACCGTTTGCGTCGCGGCGGTACTCGATAACGATTCTCATACCGTCCTTGCCCGACTCGTCGCGGACATCGGTAATGCCCTCGATCCTCTTGTCCTTGACAAGCTGACCGATGCTCTTGCAAAGCTCGCTCTTGTTTACCTGATAGGGGATCTCGGTATAGATGATGCGGTTCTTTTCCGCCTCGATCTCGCCCTTTGCGCGGACCATAACGCGTCCCTTACCTGTCTTATAAGCCTCGATTATGCCGCGTGTGCCGTAAATGGTCGCTGCGGTGGGAAAATCGGGACCTTTTATATATTGCATCAGCTCTTCGACTGTGCACTCGGGGTGATCCATTCTGTATTCGGTTGCCTCAATTACCTCACCAAGATTATGAGGAGGAATGTTGGTCGCCATACCGACAGCGATACCGATAGAGCCGTTCACGAGCAGGTTCGGGAACTTGCTGGGAAGAACGGTAGGCTCTTTTCTTTTGTTATCGAAGTTAGGCGCGAAATCAACAACGTCCTTTTCGATATCGCGCATAAGGTAATCGGCAATTTTGCTCATTCTCGCCTCCGTATAACGGTAAGCAGCCGCGCCGTCGCCGTCCACCGAGCCAAAGATACTCTGACCGTCAACCAGCTTATATCTCATTGAGAAATCCTGTGCGAAACGCACCATTGTACCGTAAACGGCAGCGTCACCGTGAGGATGGTAGCGTCCAAGCACGTTACCGACTGTGGTAGCCGATTTGCAGTATGGCTTGTCATGAGTCAGATTGTCCTCGTACATCGCGTACATGATTCGTCTCTGACCCGGCTTCATTCCGTCTCTGGCGTCGGGCAGCGCACGGCTGGTGATAACGCTCATTGAATATTCAATGAAGGATTTTTTTACTTCCTTTTCGATGTCGATATCAACTATTTTTTGATCCTCGAAAAGTATGTCTTGTTCTGTGTAATCGTTTTTCTTTGCCACTTTCTTCTTTGCCTTTCTTATCCATTTTTCAATCTGTAGGGGCGATCAGTGATCGCCCATAAAAATGATGGGTAAAATCAAATTTATTTAAATCGTTCTTATGGCGGGCGATCAGTGATCGCCCCTACGTTTAAAATCGTTAAATATCCAAATTCTCCGCGTATTTAGCGTTTTCCTGGATAAATTCGCGTCTTGGCTCGACCTTATCGCCCATGAGGATTGAGAACATATTATCGCAAGCGATAGCGTCCTCAAGGGTTGCGCGGAGTATCGTTCTGGTATTGGGGTCCATGGTTGTTTCCCAAAGCTGGTCGGGGTTCATCTCACCCAAACCTTTATAGCGCTGTGTATCAACGTTTCCTCCAAGCTCCTCAACGTATCTGTCTCTTTCCTCGTCGCTGAAGGCATATCTTACCTGCTTGCCCTTCCAAACCTTATAAAGCGGAGGCTGTGCGAAATAAATATGTCCGTCCTCGATAAGCTGTCTCATATAGCGATAGAAGAATGTAAGAAGAAGTATTCTGATATGCGATCCGTCAACGTCCGCATCGGCCATGATGATGATCTTTCCGTAGCGGAGCTTTGAAATATCAAAGTTTTCTCTGCCGATACCGCATCCGAGAGCCTGAATGATAGGCGTCAGTGACTGATTTCCGTAAACGCTTGCCTCGCGGCTCTTTTCTACATTAAGAACCTTACCGCGCAGAGGCAAAATTGCCTGGAAACGGCTGTCCCTTCCCTGCTTTGCACTTCCTCCCGCGGAATCTCCCTCCACAAGATAAAGCTCTGTAAGCTCTGCCTTTCTTTCCTGACAGTCGGAGAGCTTTCCGGGCATTGAGCCGCTTTCAAGGAAGCCTTTTCTTCTTGTCTCCTCGCGCGCCTTTCTTGCCGCCTCTCTTGCTCTTGTTGCCTCAACTGCCTTCTCGATGATGGTCTTGCCCACAGCGGGATTTTCCTCAAAAAATTCAGCAAGCTTTGCCGTTACCATGCTGTAAACAAAGGGTCTTATTTCGCTGTTTCCAAGCTTACCCTTTGTCTGACCCTCAAACTGCGCCTCTGTCAGCTTTACGGAAATGATTGCTGTAAGTCCCTCGCGGACGTCTTCACCCGAAAGGTTTTTATCATTATCCTTGAGTATCTTTTTAGCTCTTCCATAGTCATTTATGACCTTTGTAAGCGCGGTATTGAAGCCGATATTATGAGTTCCGCCCTCGATAGTGTGGATATTATTTGCAAAGGAAATTACAGTTTCGTAGTAAGATGTTGTATATTGAAGAGCGACCTCTGCAACATAGTTATCCTTCTCCGACTTCATATAAATCACCTGCGGATGGATAGGATCGTCTGTTTTCTGCGCATTGAGGTATTCAACAAAGGAGATTATACCGCCCTCATACATAAGATCATCTTCCTTTGCAGGCTCGACTCTCTCATCACGAAGGAAAATGTTAGTTCCGCCGTTAAGGAACGCCTGCTCGCGGAGTCTGTTCAGCAGAATATCATAGCTGAAAACGGTTGTTTCGGTAAATATTTCAGCATCAGGCTTAAAGCGGACATAAAGACCGTGCTCCTCTGTTTCACCCTCGCATTTAAAGGGTCTTGTTACCTTTCCGCGCTCGAAACGCTCGGTATATCTCTTTCCGTCATAGCAATTATCGACCTCGACCCACTCGGAAAGAGCGTTTACTACCGAAGCACCAACGCCATGGAGACCTCCGGAGAATTTATAACCGTCGCCGCCGAATTTTCCTCCTGCGTGAAGCACTGTATATACAACCTCAAGGGTTGGTATGCCCATTTTCGGGTGGATATTTGAAGGGATTCCTCTTCCGTTATCACGGACAGAAACCGAATTATCCTTGTGAATAGTCACCTCTATGCGAGAGCAATGACCCGCAAGAGCCTCGTCGATGGAGTTGTCCACTATCTCGTAAACAAGATGGTGAAGTCCTCTCTCCGAGGTTGAGCCGATATACATACCCGGTCTTTTTCTTACAGCTTCAAGACCTTCAAGCACTTGTATTTGGCTTTCGTCATAAACGTGATTTTCTTTGTTTTCCATTTGTTTGTCCTTTCAGTTTATCTTTGTGTATATTTACATTTTTTATTTTTAACATTGATTTTGCTTCACTTTATAGGCTTCATCCTTTTAGTGGATGACCTTGATCAAAATCGTCATTCTGAACGCAGTGAAGAATCTATTAGCATTAACGGAAGATTTCATTCTGTGATTTTATCGTCCTTTAGCCTTAGTAGATCCCTCGGCAGGCTCGGGATGACACTCGGGAGTGGGATTTTTTATTTTCTTACATGAAATTCTCTTTTATTTAACGTAGAAAGATCGACAAACAACCACCACCGGTCATCCCGAGCGTAGTCGAGGGATCTATAAATAATTTTTGATGACTTCATCTATCGCAATAAAATTTATAAAAAATTATCATTCATAATAATTCTTCATTCTTCCTATCAGCGCCACGGAGGAGAGCTGGGAAAAGCATATTTTAAATTTTCCTCTTTCCGCAAATCCGCTTTCATAGTCCGAATAGATTATAAATGACTTTGGAATTTCATCACTTGCCGCCTCAAGAAATCCTTCTTTTTCAGCTTCAACAAGATATTTTCTTGTTTCCTTTGAAAGAGTTGCATTATCGGTATCAAAAATTCCGATTATATTTTTTGTTCTTATATTTTTGTTATTTCCAACGTGAAGATACATATTTTTTCCTCTATTCTGTGTATTTTCCGTTTTCTACATTTATAATTTTTGCGCATCCGTAATCAATACGCTCACAGCTTGTTATTATGACCTGTCTGTCCTTTACCTTTGAGAGCAGAAAGCTTCTTCTCATGCTGTCAAGCTCACTTAAAACATCATCAAGAAGCAGCACAGGTCTGTCTCCTGTTTCCGCATAGCAGATGTCTCCCTCTGCGAGCTTCATGGCAAGGGCAAGTGACCTTTGCTGACCCTGTGAGCCGAAAACTCTTGCGCTTTTTCCGTTTATAAGTATCTCGATATCATCCTTGTGAGTGCCCCAAAGGGTGGCTCCCGCTCCGATCTCGCGGTCGATATTGCTCGTAAGCAATTCAAAATATTTTTTTTCTGTACTTGCAGTGTCGGAATATTCCTCTCTCATTTGCTTTGAAGATCCGATATATTCCATTTCCACCTTTTCACGCATTCCCGTCATTTCGGAAAAATATTTTTCAACAGCCTCGCCCACAAGTCCGACGTATTTTGCTCTGAATGAAGCTATAAGCGCCGCTTCCCTTGCAAGCTGCTCAGACCAAAGCTCAATGGTTCCATCGAGAGTGCTTCTGTCCTCCTCTGCGCCCTTAAGCAGCTTATTTCTCTGCTCCAGGATCGCATTATATCTTTGAAGCGAGCGCAGATAGACGGGTCTGAACTGTGAAATTGCAACATCGAGATAATTTCGCCGCATGGAGGGACCCTCTTTAATGAGCGAAAGATGCTCCGGGCAGAAAAGGACTGCACGGAAATGCCCTATCATCTCACCTATCTTGTCTATTTTAAGTCCATTCAGCTCAATTCTTCTTCGAGTGCCCTTTTTAAGGTGCATTTTAAGAGCTTGAGGAGCACTTCTTGCGGCATTTTCAAATCCAAGCTGAAGAAGTGCTTCATTTTCGCCGAATTTTATAACATCCGCTTCCTTAACGCCTCTGAAGCTCTTTCCCATAGCGAAGGTATATATACCCTCAAGAAGATTTGTCTTTCCTTGGGCATTGTCCCCAATGAGGACATTTACGCCCTCGTCAAAGCTCACTTGGGCTTCTTCTATATTTCTGTAATTTTTAAGCTCAATGTATCTGCAGATCATAGAAAAGAACCCCGTTTTCCTAACATTCCGCGTCAGCGGAATATATCGCTCGCGCGAAGCGCGAATATCGCTTTTGCAAAGTAAAAATATCGCATTTTGCCGCTTGTCGGCAAAATATATCGCTGCAATTAAGCACTTATGTGCTTAATTGCTCAGTCCTTCATTCTGATGGGCTGGAGCATATAAAGCTCCTCAACTCCCTCATCGGGATCAACAGGCTCAACATTCATTCCCGTAAGGGGAGACGAAATCGAAAATCTTATCCTATCGGTGTCGCAGGACCTTATGGTATCCATGAGATATCTGTTATTGAAGGCAATAACAACATCCTCGCCATCGTGGTCGATCTTCACCTCGTCATATGAGCTTCCGTTGACGGAAATCGCGCTGACCTCAATATATTCACCGTTTACATTCAGCTTAACATGAGAACGAACGCTTGCGGCGATCTTTTCCTCTGTGATAAGAGAAGCTCTTTCGAGTGCGCTCATAAGCTCATCCTTATCAGCCTCAACCTTTATCTTGTGGTTTGTAAGGATAAGTCTTTCATAATCAACATACTGTCCCTCTATAAGTCTTGAGAAGAAAACTATATTTCCTATCTCAAAGACGATATGCTTTCTCATAAGGTAAACTCTCGTAATAGCCTCCTCATCGTCAGAGAGAAGCTTATTTACCTCATTTACCGTCTTAACGGGGAGAATAAAGGAATAGCTGATATAGCTGTCTGCCTCGTTTCCTCTCTTTATCTCTACCATTCTCTTGCAGGTAGCAAGCTTGAAGCCGTCGCAGGCAACTATCACTATGTGGTCATCCTCAACATGGACAAAGCATCCGTTGAGGACCTCTCTCTGGTCTGCAACACCCATCGCATAGGTCGTTTTTTGCAGCATGGTGCGCATTATCTTCTGGGAGATATAAAACCCCATTTCACTCTTAAGTGATGGCACAGCGGGAAAATCCTCGCCATCAAGAGCTATCATCGTGATATTTGCTCTGCCGCTTGTGATGCTGGCTCTGAATTTATCGCTTATTGTGAGAGTAACTGTTTCGCTATCCATAACATGGAGTGCCTGATTGAATTTCTGGGCGTTTACAACATAGTAGCCCTCCTCGATGACCTCTGCATCGATGGTTGTTCTCATTCCTCTTTCAAGGTCATATGTTGTGAGGATAACCGTGCCGGGCTTCTTTGCCTCGATGAGAATACCCTCGCTTGCGCTCATTGTAGAGCGGTTTACAGCGGTTGCCATGAGAGGAGCTATAGCTGAGGCAACCTTGGTTCTGTTAAAAATTATCTTCATTTGTAAATTTCTCCTTTCGGCTTTCACTCCATTTCCTTGCGCACGCGACAGAAAGAACAGAATGAATAGATAGAATAGAATATTTATAGTTATAGTATTAAGGGCTGTGGAAAATGTGGAAAAGGTTCATTTTCCCTTACCCATATTAGTTTTTCGGTGTTTTTTTGATGCTAAAAACTCTTTTTAAAAAGAGATGAAAACCAAACAGAATTTTTTCATTTTTTCGGAATGTCATTTTTTCGGGAAAAAATTTTTTTATTTATGATTTGTGTGGAAAAATGACCATATGTAAAATTCTGTTTAAACTGTTGAAAACTCTTTTTTCTTAAAAAAACTCTTGTGTAAAACTCTTATCAAGGTGATGGGGGTCTAAAATTTTAAACAAGCGTAAATGCTTTTAAATTTACCATTTGAGAAGGTTTTTCTCTGCTTTTCCACATACTTTTATATATGTTTATTTTTTAAGTATTGAAACTGTTGAAAAAGCAGTATGATAATTTGGAAAGCTGTGTGAAGATGGGGGATTTGCCGAAGACTCACCTCTATCCCAAAGACGAACGCAACCTTAGCCTTCCCCTTGAGGGGAAGGTGGCGGCGAAGCCGACGGATGAGGTGTCAGGGGAGGGGAATTTGCTGAGGGCTTGTTCACGGTAATTGTTTATCCTCGAAGAAGTAACTTACTGTATCGCGCCTCATGCCGTCCCGAAACCCCATCACCTCGCTTTGCTCGATGATGGGAACCCGGATGGCGGGGCAGTCCCTTTTGCCCGCCCAAAAGGGACGAAAACTCTCCCGGGAGTTCCCCCTGGGTACCCCCTTTGTGCTAACCAACGCAGCCAAAAAACTTCGACAGGCGAAGATTTTTTGTTCTGCTGTGTATCCTGTCATATACCCACTTGGGGCAAAAAGCACCGCCC
>JAZROG010000082.1:0-18894 GCA_045648605.1 Eubacteriales bacterium
TCGACTGAAAAAGAACGGACGGCGAATCCGCGTGGAGCAGCACGGTCCCGAGCTGTCCGACCGAATGGTACGCGCCTGCCACGCAAGCTGTCGTATGGCGCTTGAAAAAGCGGTAGCCGAAGGACTGATACGAATCAATCCCGCCATCGGCTGTAAACTCCCGCCCAAGAAAGCGCGTGAGATGCAGGTGCTCACCAAAGATGAACTACAGCGATTCCTCGTCCAGGCCAAAGAGGACGGATACTACGAACTGTTCCTCTTAGAGCTCGGCACGGGAATGCGCCGAGGGGAACTGATGGGACTGCAATGGGATGACCTCAACTTCGATACGGGCGAGCTCCAAATCGTCCGCCAGGCGTGTGCGGTGAACGGAAAAATCGAGATCTCCGTTCCGAAAACAAAAAGCTCCATCCGCACGGTGGTACTGCCGCCGTCGCTGGTGGAGGTGCTGAGAAAGTATAAGGAAACGGTCAATTCGCGGTGGATGTTTCCGTCGCCGCAAAATTCCGACGTGCCGCGATATCCCACGTCCGTCGGCGATATCCTGTCGATCCTCCTCAAACGGGCAGGATGCAAGCACGTACGGTTCCATGATCTGCGTCATACCTTCGCCACGATGGCGTTAGAGAACGGCATGGATGTGAAAACGCTGTCGGCAACGATAGGCCATGTGTCAGCGGCAACGACGCTTGATATCTACAGCCATATGACCGACACCATGCAGATGCAGGCGGCGGTGAGCATTGACCGCAAAATCGGCGGTACAAACGCGCAGATGCCTGCGGTAGAGCAGACACACGAGGAGACGGCGAAATCGCCCGTAAACGCGCCGTGTGAGCCCACAGAGCCGCATCCCGAGCCGATACCGAGAAAGATACGCAAGAGCGGCACGGGGTGCCTGTATCAGATCAATGACAACCTCTGGGAAGGCAGCTTCTTCCCACGACTGCCGAACGGTAAGCGAAAGAAATTCAACGTCTACGCAGAAACAAAAGAGCAGTGCGAAATCAAACTCGCTGAGATGATCGAAAGAGTAAAAGCGGAGATTGCGGAAGAAAAAGCAAAACTAAAAGAGGGCGACTCGTGAGAGCCGCCCTCAAAAATAGGTTTGCAGTAAACAAAGAAAAGAGCAGACATTGTACGTGACGATGTCTGCTCTTGTGGTGGGGCGTCTGAGGAGTCGAACCTCACGTGGCTCCCTTTATATTTAGCGCACTTTGTACTATTGTCTCATTTAAGCTACCTGACTACAACCCCCAGCAAACACGGTAGTGGCCGACCCGACCAGAGCGCCGATTACACAATCACAAATCAAACCCATCAAAATCATTCCCTTCATTTCCACTTTCGCTTCGAATCCGTTTTTGAATTTTTTGGTGACCGTAATAGATAAAGCAGAGAGCAAATAGAGCAAAGCACAGATAAAGGACAAAAATTTATCTAATCGAAATCAATCAGGTTTATATAAATTATGGCCATGTTCACGCGGATACGAAGGTGACTGAGGAATCTTTCCTGCCCAAGCTCTTTTACTTAAAACAGAATCAAATGTGTTTAGCAGATTTTGCAATTGAACGGCCATTGAGAAGTTGTTTCCAGAAGAGCAGTACTGTTTTCTGACAATTTCTCGCTCTGCTTTTAATACATCGTCAGATACTGAATCAAACCATTTACCACTATATTTACGAGGTTCAAGACTACCTGCGATTTTGGATAATCCTATACCCGTAAGGATGGTTCCAACTGTACCGGCAATAATAATTAGTTCTTTTTTGTGCCTTTTAGTAAAGTTAACAATGCCGTTTTCGTTTTTCGTTCTTGGTGAATTTGCCATGTCAAAACCTCCCTTGCTTTTGTGTTAAGAAGCCGCAAAGTATCCCTACTTTGCGGCTTTCGTATGCGGACGAATCCGCAAAATTGGTCGGAATGACAGGATTTGAACCTGCGACATCCTGCTCCCAAAGCAGGCGCGCTACCATCTGCGCTACATCCCGAAAAATTTCACTTAAATATTATAACAATTTGGAGAAGATTTGTCAAGTCTTTTTTTTAAAACTTATTTTATTTTTTGAAAACTTATTTTATTTTTGAGGAAATATATGAATATTTCGGAGAATAAGTTGTACTTTTGGTTTGTCTTCTTGATTTTATTTGTGATTCTCTTGACAGAAAGTGGAAAAATGGTACAATCATAGTATTATTATATATGCGAGGTGTGTTTATGAATAAGTTCCTTGGTTTTAGCCTTACAGCTTTTTTTTGACAGCTTTGACTTTTATTTTTGTTTCGGCGGATGACTCGGGCGAAATGTACTATGTTTACAAGAATCCCACCACCGGTTCATCTTCTGTTATCGTAAACAACACATGGGAATATGTAGATGCGGAAAAGACACTTTACATCCGTTCTCTTACCGACGGTTACAACGAAACGGGCAGAACGTCTTATGCTTCCGACGGTGCATGGAGCGATTATGTATCAGTTATTGAGCATGTCGTTCTTGTGGGTAATTTTAATAAGGTTACGGGTGGTTCTTTTACCGATTACAAGGCACTTAAAACCTTTACTGTGTCTGATAACACACAGCAATATGACGGTGAGTGCTTTAAAGGCTGTGAAAATCTTGAGAGTATCACCATAAGAGGAAATCAGCATATAAATGGATATGCGGATCTTAGATCTATTGTCACAATGAGCGGTAACAAGCAATTTGAGGGAACAAGGCTAGATACCTTCAATCTCGGTGACGGTGTCGATATCAAAAAGCAGCTTAAGAATCTCTTTGACATTAAATATAAAAGCAGATAAAAAATAGGTGCTGAGTTATCCGACTCAGCACCTATTTATATCTTAAAAATCAATTCTTATTTCTTAGGCTTTCCCCTGAAGCACAGGGCGGCGAGATATCCGAAAACAAGTGCTGCTGAAATACCGCCTGCGGCGGCGGTCAGTGCACCTGTAAGAGCGCCGAGCAGTCCTTTTTCCTTCACTGCCTCCTTTATTCCCTTGGATATAAGATATCCAAAGCCTGTGAGCGGCGTTGTTGCGCCTGCCCCCGCAAGGTCAACAAGAGGCTTGTATAATCCCAGTGCGCCGAGAATGACTCCCGCAACCACATAAGAAACAAGAATTCTTGCGGGTGTCAGCGCGGTCTTGTCAATGAGTATCTGCGCAATGACGCAGAATGCCCCGCCTATCACAAATGCGAGAACATAGTCCATAATATTTCCCATTAGTTTAAAACTCCTTTAATTCTGATAAGATGTGCGATTCCCGGTATTCCAAGACCTTGCTTTATACTGTCGGGGCTCATCAGCGCACCTGTGCCGAGGATAAGAATGTCACCAAGCTCGCCATTTTCAAGCTTGGGAAGTATATATGAGGCGAGAACCGAGGCACTGCAGCCGCATCCCGAGCCGCCTGCGTGGGTGTCCTGTGTTTCGCGGCTGAATAGCATCATTCCGCAATCGTTAAGCTCTTCGCCGCATTCAATTCCCTCGGTGTGGAGCAGGTCACGAAGAATGGAATTGCCCTCATAGCCAAGATCACCTGTTGCAATAAGGTCAAAATCACTCGGCTTTTTGCCGCTTTCGTCAAAATAACGCATCAGAGTGTAAAGCGCCGCAGGTGCCATTGCCGCGCCCATGTTTCCGGCATCACGAATACCTTTTTCAACAGAAATTCCGGGCATTGCCTCAATTATTTTCGCCTTTTTTTCGGCATTTTCACCCTCAGCCGCCTCGGTAATAAACGCCCCTGCCGCAGTTGCCGTCCATTGTGCTGTTGGCGCTCTTTGTGACCCGTATTCAAGGGGAGTTCTGAATTGCCGCTCGGCGCTGCAGTTGTGAGATGAGGTAACGGAGAGACATCTTTTGTAAATTCCTGTGCTTGTCATTACCGAAGAGAGGATAAGACCCTCAACGGCGGTGGAGCAAGCACCGTAAAGACCGAGGAAGGGAACATCATATTCAAGAAGTCCGTATGCAGAGCTTGTGCATTGATTTATAAGGTCACCCGCAAAGATGGCATCGATGCTTTTTTCATCAAATCCCCCCTTTGAGAGTGCGAGATTTGCCGCAAGCCTCTGCATTTCTGCCTCCGCTCGCTCCCATGTTTTTTGCCCAAACCTGTCCTCCTCATCGTGCATATCAAAATATGACCCAAGAGGGCCTTCGTGTTCCTTTTTGCCAACCACCGATGCCGCAGAAATTATAGCCGAATTCAACTTTATTATCCCTTTTTTCATTCCGCCTCCAAAAACTCTTTTTTTGGTTAGTTTTCCACATAAGAGCTTTTATATACATTCTGGTTGGAATTATTTTGCCAAACAAATTAAATTTAGAAAATCAGTGGCGTTTTTCAAACAGGAATTTATCGTTCGGATTAACCGCGTACCCGTAGGGGCGATCATCGATCGCCCCTACCCAAATACGTTTTAGCCTGCATGCTAAACTCCTATTTTGTATTAAAACACATAAAAACGGAGCTGACTCATGAGTGAATCAGCTCCTCTTTATTATTTAGAATGAAAGCTGTTCGCCATCGGGGATGACGACTCCGCTTGCGGGGATCTTCAGCTTCTTGAAGCCCTTGGAATCGAAGCTTTCCTCAAATCCAACAGCGGCGCTTGCAATTTTATTGCCCTTTTTCAGGGTAAAGATATTTACGCCTGCTGCGCTTCTGGTTGTCTTTATGGGAATGAGCGAGGATTTAACAACGATCGCCTTATTATCGGTGGATTTCATCAAAATATCGACCGGCTCTGTTTCGTAAAATACCGAAACGATGGGGGAAGCATCGGAATAAGCGCCGATGAGCTTACGTCTGTTGCCCTTTGTTTGATATGAGGAAACAGGAACACGAACGCCCTTACCATTTTCAAAAATAAAGATGAAATTCTCATTTTCGGGATATTCGTTCTGTATCTTCATAAAGATAGGCTTCTCGCCCTCCTCCATTTCCAGTTTGGCAGGAAGAAAATCACCAAGCGCAGATGCCTTTGTGCAGTCAAAATCATTGATCTTTGAGCGATAAACCTGGCATTTGTTGGTAAAGAAAATAACTTTATCTGCGTTTTCCGCATCAAAGGATCTTGTCTCAAAGTCGCCTTCCTTGAATTTCTGCTCGTCATTGCCCTTAAGGGACTGGAAGGTTATTTTCTTGAAATAACCGTCGTTTGAAAGAACGAGACGAACATTATAATTTTCAACGGGCTCATCTTCTTCGATTTCAGGCTCGCCATCGGCATAAAGTATGCTCGAAAGGCGCGGCTTGCCGTATTTTTTCTTTATTTCCTGAAGCTGCTTTACGATATAATTCTTTATCTTTATCTCGTCTCCAAGAATATCCTTCAGCTCTGCGATCTCTGCCTGAAGCCCCTCAATTTCCTTTATGCGGTTGAGGATATATTCACGGTTCAGATTACGCAGCTTGATATCTGCGATGTATTCCGCCTGTATTTTGTCGATTGAAAAGCCCTCTTCAAGGTTGGGAACAACATCCTCTTCCTTTTCGGTCTGGCGTATGATGCGAATGGCCTTGTCGATATCAAGAAGTATCTTTCCAAGACCGAGCAGCAGATGGAGCTTTGCTTCCTTCTTTTCAAGGTCAAATGTAAGCTCTCGTCTTACGCACTCCATGCGGAATTTGATCCATTCGGTAAGTATTTCAACAATTCCCATCTGTCTCGGAACAGAATTTATGAGAATATTGAAATTACATTTGAAGCTGTCCTCAAGGGGAGTTGATTTGAAGAGCTTTTTCATGAGCTTGTCGGGGTCAACACCGCGTCGCAGGTCGATGGTGAGCTTAAGACCGTGAAGGTCGGTTTCGTCTCTGACATCTGTGCAATCTCGGAGCTTGCCTTCCTTTATCATCTCAACTATTTTCTTCATTATCAGCTCTGTTGAGGTTGAATAGGGAATCTGACGGATATCTATGCAGTTTTCCTTTTTATCATATTCATAAACCGAGCGAATACGCACAGAGCCGCTTCCCGTTTCGTAGATCTGTCTCATCTGCGCTTCGTCATAGAGGATTTCACCGCCGCCCGAAAAATCGGGTGCTTTTATTATCTGCATCATTTTTTCGGTGCCGGTTTTTGGATTTTTGAGCAGTGCAATGGTGCCGTCGCAGACCTCATTCAGGTTGAATGAGCAGATATTTGATGCCATACCAACGGCGATTCCCATATTCGGTGTTACGAGAACATTCGGAAATGTGGTTGGCAGAAGGGTAGGCTCGGTGAGTGTGCCATCGTAGTTATCCACCATGTCAACTGCATTCTTATCGATGCCCTTGAAAAGCTCCTCGCAGAATTTTTCAAGCTTACATTCGGTATAACGGGATGCCGCATACTGAGTTTCCGAGCTATATTGCTTACCGAAGTTTCCCTTTGAATCAACAAAAGGGTGGAGCAGGGTCTCGTTATCGCGTGTGAGACGGACAAGAGTTTCGTAAATTGCCGCGTCGCCGTGAGGATTGAGCTTCATGGTCTGACCGACGATATTTGCACTCTTTGTCCTTTCCTTGTTTAAAAGCCCCATTGTGTACATTGTGTAGAGAAGCTTTCTGTGAGAAGGCTTCAGACCGTCGATCTCGGGAATTGCACGGGAGATTATGACGCTCATAACATAGGGCATATAGTTCTTTTCGATGGTTTCCGTTATGGGTTGGAGCGTTGGCTCGGAGTAGATAATTTCTTCCGTGGTGGGGACTGTCTTTTTCTTTGCCATTTCTTTACCATACCTTTCTTAAACCTTTAAAATCGTGTGTGCCGCGGCTCTTATCATTCTGTTGTAAAGAGCAAGCCCAAGACCTGTTTTCGGTGGAAGATGGGCGTAAATCACGTCACAGCCAAGCTTGTCCGCATCACGAAGAGCAGTGAAAAGTCTTCGGGCGTGAGAAGCAAGATCCTCTTTTGTTCCGATGGGAATAAGAGAAGATTTTTTATCATTTAATGTATCTTTTTCCTCGTCATAGCAGAGGATGGCACATTTTTTTGTCAATATTTCGTTTTTTAAAAATTCCGTCTGCGCTTTATCATCCCCATCAAGCAGGATAAGGGGAGTGTTTGGCGCATAGTGCTTATATTTCATGCCGGGAGAAAGTGGCTTTTCATTTTCTTTCAGCATTTCAAGCACTGCATCAGCAATTTTTATATTTTCGCAAACAATAGAGAGGGCATCATATGTAATTGCGCCCGGTCTCAGGAGTGTAAGCGCATCGTTCTTTATCATAACGATGGTGGATTCAAGACCTATTTCGCACTCGCCACCGTCTATTATCATATCAACTCTGCCGTCCATATCCTCCATAACGTATTTTGCGTTTGTGGGAGATGGTTTGCCCGAAAGATTTGCGGAGGGCGCGGCGATTGGTATGCCTGCTTCTCGTATCAGCGCATTTGCAACAGGATGCTCGGGACAACGGACAGCAACCGTATCAAGTCCTGCCGTTACAGAGAGGGGAACAATGTCTTTTTTAGGCATTATCACCGTAAGAGGCCCGGGCATAAAGGCTTTGGCAAGCTCAAAATAAAGCGGGGAAGTGTGGCAGTATTTTTCCGCATCCTCGGGCTTCTCAATATGGAGAATGAGAGGATTGTCAGCGGGTCTGCCCTTTGCTTCATATATTTTCTTTGCCGCATTTTCGCAAAGACCGTTTCCGCCAAGACCGTAAACGGTTTCGGTGGGCATAACCACAAGTCCGCCGCTTTTCAGTATCTCCGCCGCCCGCTTTATGGCGATGTTCGCCTCGGGCAAGCTCGGATCGGTTATTTTTATAAGCTCAGTAGTCAAAGAAATGACTTCCTTTCAAAAAATTATTAGGCTTTAAAATCATAAAATCAGGTGTTTTTCAGTCGCTCGGCTGCATCTGCCGCGCGGAGTGCGTCGATCATCTCTCCGATATCACCGTTGAGAAAGTTTTCGAGTGCATGGGTGGTCACCTTTATTCTGTGGTCTGTAACTCTGCTTTGAGGGAAATTATAGGTTCTTATCTTTTCGCTTCTGTCGCCCGTGCCCACCTGCTCGCGACGCTCGGAGGCGATCCTGTCTGTCTGCTCTCTCTGCTTGATGTCAAAGAGCTTTGCGCGGAGCATCTTCATTGCCTTGTCGCGGTTCTTGAACTGGCTTCGCTCCTCCTGACATTCAACGATGATGCCCGTGGGAAGGTGAGTTATTCTGACGGCGGATTCGGTCTTGTTGATGTGCTGACCGCCTGCGCCGCTTGATTTGCAGGTCTCGAATTTCAGCTCGGCGGGGTTGATCTCAATTTCAATCTCCTCTGCCTCGGGAAGTACAGCAACAGAAACGGTAGATGTGTGTATTCTTCCTTGCGTTTCGGTGTCTGGGACTCTCTGAACTCTGTGGACACCGCTCTCAAATTTCATTTTGGCATAAACTCCCTCGCCCTCCATCATAAAGCTTATCTCGCGATAGCCGCCGATCTCGGTCTGGTTTGATGACATGGGCGAAATCTTTATGCCGTTTTTATCCGCATACATACCGTACATTCGGTAAAGGTCGGCGGCAAAAAGTGCCGCCTCCTCACCGCCTGCACAGGCTCTTATTTCAACAATGACATTTTTATCGTCATTCGGGTCTTTTGGAAGCAGAAGAATCTTTAATTCTTCGGCAAGTGCCTCGATCCTTACTTTTTCATCCTTCAGCTCTGCCTCGCAAAGCTCACGCATCTCCGCATCAAGCCCATCCGAAAGCATTTCTTCAATGCCCGAAATGTTTTCTGTGCAGGATTTATACTCTCTGTATTTTTCGATGAGTGGAGTGAGAGCCTTATATTCCTTCATAAGTGCCGCATATCTTGTGGGATCGCTCATAACGGTCGGATCACCGAGGCTGTCCTCAATTCCGATGAATTTTTGCTCTGTTTCTCTTAATTTAAGAAGCATCAGTATTTGCAGAAGGCAGAGAATGCCTTGTATGTCTCATAAAGGTCAACCTTTGAGATGAGCTCATAGGGAGCGTGCATGGAAATTACCGGAACGCCGAGGTCAACTGTGTCGATATTGAGGTTTGCAATGAATTTTGCAACTGTTCCGCCGCCACCAAGGTCGATTCTGCCAAGCTCGCCTGTCTGCCAGATGACGTTGTCCTTTTCCATAACGCTGCGGAGCCAGCCGATATATTCTGCGCTTGCATCGTTTGTGCCGCCCTTGCCTCTTGAGCCTGTATATTTGATGAGAACGACACCGCAGGAAAGCTCGGGTGTGTTTCTCTTTTCAAATGCGTCCTTGAAATTAGGGTCGTATGCAGCGGAAACGTCTGCAGACAGGCACTTGGAATTTGCTCTTACAACGGCACTGTCAGCACCGAGAGCCTTTGAGATCTCGTCGATAAGATCGGGGAAGATGCAGCACTGCATTCCGCTTGCGCCCTCGCTTCCGATCTCCTCCTTATCTGCAAGAACGCACATAAGAGTATGAACGCTGTCCGCATTGTCGATAACGGAGGTAAGCGCGGGATAAGCGCAAACTCTGTCATCATGTCCGTATGAACCGATAGCGGCTCTGTCAAGACCGATATCTCTTGCCTTGTCTGCAGGAACTGCGCTAAGCTCGGCAGAAAGGAAATCAGCCTCTGTTATGCCGTATTTTTCATTGAGAATTGCAAGAACATTAAGCTTTACAGCCTCTCCCTCGTCCTCGTTGCTATAAGGACTGGTCGCAGCAAGGAGGTTGAGCTGCTCACCCTCAATAGCCTCGCCGAGAGTTTTCTTTGCCTGGTTCTGACCGAGGTGGGGAAGGATATCGTTGATATAGAAGAGCGGATCATTTTCATCCTCACCGATGTTGATCTCAACATTTGTTCCGTCCTTCAGTGTAACAACACCGTGGATGGCAAGGGGAATGGTAACCCACTGATATTTCTTGATTCCGCCGTAGTAATGTGTCTTGAAGAATGCCATTCCGCTGTCCTCATAAACGGGGCAGGGCTTGAAATCAAGACGGGGAGAGTCAACATGAGCCGCAGAAATACGGATTCCGTTTTCGATGCTTTCAGAGCCTATGGTGAATACGAAAAGGCTCTTTCCGCGGTTGTTATAATAGAGCTTGTCGCCTGCCTTAAGTGCCTGGCCGAGTGTATAGGGCTTGAAGCCTGCCTTCTCTGCGATCTCAATAGCCTTTGATACGGATTCACGCTCGGTCTTGGCATTATCAAGATAGTTCTTGTAGCCTACCGCATAGTCGAATGCCGCCTTAACATTTGCCTCGTCTGTGAGCTGATAGACATTTTTCTTTGTGTAAAAGAGTTCGTTTTTGAGTTCCTTTGCTGTTTTCATTGCTTTATCTCCTTAAAATATAAATTTCTGTATGTTTCTACAGCATCCGTCATCTTTTTTACATAGTTTGCGGTTTCCTTTATGGGAATATCTGTAAGTATTCCGTTTTCATCTGCATATTTTTCATTTTTCTGCCATTCCTCAACTCTGCCCGGACCGCAGTTGTATGCTGCATAGACTGTTTCCCAAAGACCGAACCTGGAATAGAGATAGGAAAGATAATATGTGCCGTATCTGATATTGGTCTCGGGGTCATAGAGCATTCCCGCTTCAAGATCTTCTCCGTTTTTCTCGCAAAGCCAAAGGAATGTTTCGGGCATCATCTGCATAAGTCCAACCGCTCCCGCGCTTGAAACCGCATTCGATTTAAAGCAGCTTTCTGTCTTTATGGCTGCGTATATTATCTCCTTCGGTACGGAATACTGCTCCGAATATTTTTCAACATATTCGGTATATTTAAGCGGATGCGTTTTTCTGTCGATTCCCTCGCATATACTGTCTATAATAAATCCCGCTCCGATGGAAATGACAAGTATCACTATTATTGCAATGCTTCGTGTAACTGCGTTTTTCAATTCAATTTCTCCCGAATAAATTTTTGGATGGCAGCCTCAAGCTCGCCCTCGGCAGCAGAGTTTTCGATAACATAATCGGAATTTTCTCTGAAAAAATCCTCACTTTTTTGTGCCGAAAAGCGTTCGATAGCCTTTTCGCGGCTTATTCTGTCACGCTTCATTATTCTTTCAAGACGAATTTCATGCGGTGCGAGAACCGAAAGGATGATATCACATTCTCTGTCAAATCCGCTCTCAAAAAGAGTTGGGGCATCTACCGTCACGGCAATTTTATCTTGATTTTTATATTCTTCAATGAGCGCTCTGCATTTTTTCAGAACAAGAGAATGAGTTATGCTGTTTAGCACCTCAAGCCTTTTTTCATGTCCCTCGCCGCTGAAAACCATGCTGCCAAGCTTTTTTCTGTCAACAGAGCCGTCGGGGGCGAGAATTTCCGTGCCGAATGCTTTCGAAAGCTCATTTGTACATTCTCCGCTCGGAGTCAGCATGGAATGGTAGATCCTGTCGCAATCAATATGGGGGATTCCGTTTTCGGCAAGGATTTTTGCTACAGTGCCTTTTCCTGCGCCGCTTTGACCTGAAAGTCCTATTATTTTCATATCATATCTCCGAAAGATCATCGACCCTTATCCACTTGCGAAGTGCATCGGATCTATAGCCTGCTTCCATAACTCTCTGAACATAAACACCATCGGAGAGAGAGGGACAGGGCTGTTTGCCTTCGCTTACGGAGGTGAGAAATTCCATGTAATTTGTAACATGACCCATCAGCCAGCCGACGGGAGCCTTTGGTGAGGGGAAAACACCACCGGGAGCATCATATCTTCCCACACATTCTATCTTTGTATAACCCTTTTCACCGCCAAGAGGAGATGACTTTGCCTCGTTATCATAAAAATGAAGCCATTCGCAATCCATAAGGGAATATTTGATCGCGCCCTTTTCTCCGTATATTTCAAGTACAACATCGTCATTTGCACCTGTGTGCACCTTGCTTGCTGTTATTGTTCCGATGCCGCCGCATTTAAGCTCGCAAAGCATATAAAATGCTTCGTCTGCATTTGTCTGCCATTTTTCGCCGTTCATTCCGCATCTTGTGGGATATGCGATCTGGCTCTTTGCGGAAACGCTGTGTATATCTCCGCAGAGATACTGCACAAGGTCGATAACATGAGAGCCGAGGTCAAAGAGAACACCGCCACCACAGATATCCTTATTCTGCTTCCAGCCTGCGTTTTTATTTATATCGGTTGCACTGCTGTGGTAATATGCGGCGGAAAAGGAAAGTATTCTGCCGATCCTGCCCTCTTCTATAAGCTGCCTTGCACGCATAATGGCGGGAATAAAGCGGTTATTGAATACCATTCCAAAGACAGTTCCTTTTTCCTTTGCCGCCTTTTCGATCTTCTTCGCTTCATCAAGGGAAATGCAAAGCGGTTTTTCGCAATATATATGCTTTCCCGCCTCTATTGCCTTTATGAGCGTTTCAAAATGATATATATTCGGAGTTGAAACATCTATAATATCAATATCGTCGCTGTAGATAAGATTGTCCTCATTTGTTGTGGCGATCTGATAACCAAAGGTGCTTTTTGCATATTCTGCCTTTTCGGGTGTTCTTGTGCAGACCCCGCAAAGCTCCGCCTCAAAGGGAAGGGAGGGATAGAAAAACGGCAGATTTTTCAGAGCATAGGTATGCGCCTTGCCCATTGAACCAAATCCAAGCATACCGATTTTCAGTAACTTTTTTTGCATTTTTTGCCTCCTTATGGCATAACTTTCCATCGTAATATATTATATTATACTATATTTTTTTATATTTTACAAGGGTTATTTGAAAAATTTACTTGAACTTCGCGGCGATGGGTGGTATAATATATAAAAAGCTGTGTTTGAGGTGGATATATGCAAAGATATGAAACGATACTATTTGATGCGGACGGAACACTTTTTGATTTTCTCCGCGGTGAGCGCGAGGCTCTTGTGCTTGCTTGCAAAAAGCACGGGATCGAGCTTACAGAAGGTGATATAAAGGAATACAGTGCTATCAATGATTCTCTCTGGAAGGCACTTGAGCGCGGTGAGGTCGATAAAGAAACTCTGAGGATAAAAAGATTTGAAATATTCTGCTCTCTGAAGGGCTTTGACTGTGATTATAGGGGGCTTTCCCTTGATTATACCGATTTTCTCGCGGAGCAGCGTTTTCTCATCGACGGTGCGGAGGAGATTCTTGAAGCGCTTTCGGAAAAATGCCGTATTTACATTATTACAAACGGTATAGGATATGTTCAGCGTAATCGTTTTGCCAAATCTGTCATTGGAAAATACTTCCTTGAGCTGTTTATTTCCGAAGAGGTTGGATACGAAAAGCCAAGCATTCATTTCTTTGAATATGTTGCCGAGAGAATACCGAGCTATGATCCGAAAAAGACCTTGGTTGTAGGCGATTCCATGACCTCGGATATGAAGGGGGGAATCGGCGCGGGACTCGACTGCTGTTACTTTAATGAAGATGGCAGAGGAATTCCCGAGGGTTCAAAGATAAAATACGTAATTTCAAGGCTTTCGGAGCTTCAAAAGATAATTTTTGATTGAGGTTTATACATATGACAGATATTTTAAAAGGTGTGCTTCCATCCTCTGCATGGCAAAAGGATGAGCCGCTTTCATTTCACAGTACATTTAAAATAGGCGGAAATGCAGACTATTTTGCAAGACCCGAGGATGAAAAAAGCTTCACTGCGCTGCTTTGCGCTTTAAAGGATGAGAAAACTCCATATTGCGTTATTGGCGCAGGCAGTAATATCCTTTTTTCGGATAAGGGCTTCAGAGGTGTTGTTATAACTACGACTGGACTTCGGGGCATAGAGATCAACGGTGAAGGGATGACAGTCGGGAGCGGTGCGATGCTTCCTGTGGTTTCCGCAAGGGCGCAAAGGGAAGCACTTGACGGAATGAGATTTATGTGCGGTATTCCCGGAACTGTCGGCGGCGGAATTTTTATGAACGCCAGTGCTTATGGCGGTGAGATTTCAGATATTCTTATCTCTTCTCGTTATTTTGATTCGGAAAAGGGCGAAATATGCTCGCTTTCATCGTCCGAGCATGATTTTTCTTACAGACATTCCTCATATATGGAGCATCCTGAGAGGATAATACTTTCGGCAGACTTTGCTCTGAAGCATGGAAATGCGGATGAAATAAAGGAAGAATGTGACTGTCTTCTTAAAAAGAGAGCAGAGAAGCAGCCCCTTGAATTTCCAAGCGCGGGGAGTACATTCAAAAGATATCCCGGATTTTTCACCGCACAGCTCATTGACGAATGCGGTCTTAAGGGATTCTCGGTTGGCGGTGCGCAGGTGTCCGAAAAGCACGCGGGATTTGTTATAAACCGCGGCGGCGCAACTGCCTCCGATGTGCTTTCACTCATTGAACATATCAAAGGCGTGATAAAGGAAAAGCACGGAATAGACATAGAATGTGAGATACGATTTATCGGAGATAAATGATTTATTGGAGAGAAATAAAGGAAAAGGTGTAAGGTTGTAAAAATGTCATTTTCCGAAAATGTAAAAGAGGAGCTTCTGGGTGAAAAACCAAAAAAGACCTGCTGCAGAAAGGCGTTTGCTTTTGGATTGCTTATAAATTCAGTGCCGAATGAAGACGGAAGCATCACATTTGAGAGCGAGCAGGAATGTGTTTGGGAGGCGGCTGCTGCAGTTTTTCGCGAACAATTTTCAAAGGAGCCGAAAATAAGCGAAAAAAGCAGAATGGGACATAGAAGAATTGGAATTACTTTTTCTTCACGATCCGCATCCGAGCTTCTTTTGCGTCTTCCCGATGCGGATTCTCTCTCGGGGGAGATAAGCTTCAGATGCGATGAATGTAAGCTTTATTTTATGCGCGGGGTCTTTCTGTCCTCGGCAAGCGTAAGTGACCCGATGAAGAACTACCATCTTGAATTTTCAATAAAGAATGCAATGCTCGCAAGGCTCTTTTTTACCGAGCTTCGCGCCCTCGGCTTTGAGGCGAAAATTGCTAACAGACGCAGTGGTGTTGGGCTTTATTTCAAGGGCAGTGAGAGCATAGAGGACATCCTTACATACCTTGGAGCATCAAGAATGCTCTTTGAATGTATGAATGATAAAATTTTCAGAGATATCAGAAATGAGAGCAACAGACGGGCGAATTGCGAGGCGGGAAATATTGCAAAATCGGTAAATGCGGCGCAGGATATGCTTGCGGCAATTAAAAAGATTGAGAGGGCGGGACTTTTGCCGTCGCTTCCCGACGATCTTCGTGAAACTGCAAGACTGCGCATGGAAAATCCCGAGGCTTCGCTCTCGGAAATATGCTCAATGTTTCTGCCACCTCTTTCAAAATCGGGGCTTAGTCACCGATTTGCAAAAATAAAGAAATTCTCCGAGGATATCGGAGATAAATAAGGAGATATATGGCAAAGGATTTTGTTCACCTTCATCTTCATAGTGAATACAGCCTGCTTGACGGCGCCTCTCGCATAAAGGATATACCCGAAAGGGTAAAGGAATGCTCACAGAGTGCTGTCGCGATAACAGACCATGGCAATATGTACGGTGCCGTGGCGTTTTATCGCGCCTGCAAGGCTGCGGGGATAAAGCCGATAATAGGCTCGGAGGTCTATGTTGCGCCGAGGTCCCGATTTGAAAAGGCAAATTCTGCCACGGAGGGAGCATATAACCATCTTGTGCTCCTCTGCAAAAATGATGTTGGTTATCAGAATCTGATATATCTTGTTTCAAAGGGCTTTACGGAGGGATTTTTCTCAAAGCCGAGAATAGATATGGAGCTTCTTCGAGAGCATTCCGAGGGACTTGTTGCCCTTTCTGCCTGCCTTGCGGGAAGAATACCGCGCTTGCTTCTTTCAGGCTTCTATGACGAGGCAAAAAAGCACGCACTTGAAATGAAGGAGATTTTCGGTGAGGATTATTATATCGAAATTCAGGATCACGGAATAAGCGAGCAGAAGGAGATACTTCCGAGTCTTGTTTCTCTTGCCGAGGAATGTGGCATCGGTCTTGTTGCCACAAACGATGTTCATTATCTCAGAAAAAGGGACGCATATGCCCAAAAGGTGCTTATGTGCGTTCAGATGAATGCAACGGTTGATGACGATGTTAATACGGGCTTTGAAACAGACGAATTTTATCTGAAGAGTACCGAAGAAATGGAGACACTTTTCGGAGAATACGAGGGCGCTATTGAAAATACGGTTAAAATTGCGGAAAAGTGTAATTTTGATTTCGATTTTGACCACCTGTATCTGCCCGCCTTCAAAACTCCCGACGGAAGTGAGCCTTCCGCTTATCTTTCCGCTCTTGCCGAGGAAGGACTTCGCAAAAAATCCGAAAAAGGACTTATCGTTTTCGATGAAGAGCATGATGAGAATGAATATAGGGAAAGAATGGAATATGAGCTTTTGGTTATTGACAGTATGGGCTATTCCGAGTATTTTCTCATCGTTGCAGACTATATAAATTTTGCTAAAAATAAAAAGATTCCCGTAGGACCGGGACGTGGCTCGGGCGCGGGAAGCCTTGTTGCATATCTTATTGGAATTACCGATGTTGATTCGATAAAATTTGACCTCCTTTTTGAGCGTTTTCTCAATCCCGAGAGAGTCAGCATGCCCGATATTGATGTGGATTTCTGCTATAACAGACGAGATGAGGTCATTGAATATGTTGCCGAAAAATACGGCAGAGATCATGTTTCGCAGATAATAACCTTCGGTACTCTTGCGGCAAGAGCGGCTGTGAGAGACGTTGGACGTGCACTCGGAATGCCTTATTCCGAGGTGGATTCTATTGCAAAGCTGATTCCTCATGCTCTTGGAATAACTCTTCCTGTGGCAATGAAGCTTCCCGAGCTTAAAAAGCTTTATGACGAGTCGCCGAATGTGAGAAGGCTTATAGACACTGCTCTTGCCATTGAGGGTATGCCGAGAAATGTTTCTATCCATGCGGCGGGAATAGTTATAACAGATAAGCCCATATGGAGCTATGTTCCCCTCGCGCAAAGCAACGGAGCGGTGGTCACTCAATATGATATGGATACCGTTGCCTCGCTCGGACTTCTTAAATTTGACTTCCTTGCGCTCCGTTATCTTACGATAATCGAGGATGCTTGCCGTCAGATAAGGGAAAGTGAGCCTGAATTTGATATTGAAAAAATTCCTTTTGACGATAAGGAGACCTTTGAGCTTATTTCAAAGGGGCAGACAAAGGGCGTTTTCCAGCTTGAAAGCGGCGGAATGAGGGTAACCCTTCAGAATCTTCGCCCGGACTCTCTTGATGATGTTATTGCTGCCATTGCTCTTTACCGTCCGGGACCTATGGAGTCTATTCCAAGATATATAGAATGTCGCCATAATCCCGAAAAGGTCAAATATAAGCTGCCGCAGCTTGAGGGAATACTGCGCTCAACATACGGATGCGTGGTTTATCAGGAGCAGGTAATGAGCATTTGCCGCGAAATTGCAGGATATAGCTATGGTCATGCGGATATCGTGCGCCGAGCTATGTCAAAAAAGAAGGCATCGGTTATCGCGGCAGAAAAGGAGAGCTTTATTTCAGGCGCGGTCTCGAAAGGAATAGATAAAAATGATGCCTCGGAGCTTTTTGAAGAGCTTACCAGCTTTGCAAATTATGCCTTCAATAAGAGCCATGCAGCGGCATACGGTGTGATTTCTTATAGAACTGCATATCTTAAGGCGCATTATCCGCGCGAGTATCTTGCGGCGCTTCTCACGAGTGTTCTCGGAAGCCCCGAAAAGGTTGCGGAATATATCGTTGATTGCGGAAAGCTCGGAATAAATGTTCTTCCGCCCGATATAAACGAGAGCCAAATGAATTTCCATGTCAGCGGTAAGAATATCCGATTTGGACTTCTTGCGCTCAAAAATCTCGGTGTGCCCTTTGTTGACGCGATAGTGAGGGAAAGACTTGCAGGGGATTTCAAGGGCTTTGAGGATTTTGCCGAGAGAATGAGCGGTCAAAATCTTAACCGCCGTGGGGTTGAAATGCTTATAAAGGCGGGGACATTTGATAATTTCGGTGTAAACAGAAGATGCCTTATGATAAGCTTTGAGGAGATACTTGACAAAATTCAGAATAAGAACAGAATGAATATATCAGGGCAGCTTGATATGTTTTCTGCGGTGAGTGATGTTGGGTCTGTTTCATATGTCTATCCCGATATTCAGGAATATTCGATGCGTGAGCTTCTACTTCTTGAGCGAGAAAGCTCGGGAATGTATTTTTCCGGGCATCTTCTTGACGGATTTTCAAAGCATATTGATGACATTTCGCCCAACAGCATGGAGGAGATAGCGGCTCTTGGAAATGATGAAGAAGACCGGTCGGAAAATGCCGATTATAGGGACAGACAGCCTGTTTGCCTTTGCGGAATAGTTACCTCGGTTACGAGAAAAACCACCAAAAACGGTGACACTATGGCATTTTTCACTCTTTCCAATAAATACAGCGAGCTTGAATGTATTGTTTTTGCGAAGCAATTTACTTTGCTTGCTCCATATGTGACGGAGGATGAGGCTCTTTCCGTTTCGGGTAATCTTTCCATAAGAGAGGAAGAAAAGCCGAAGGTGATCGTTTCGTCTCTTGAAAGACTTGTTGAAAATTCGCGGTATGTCAAAAGGGCGGAATCTCCAAAATCTGATTCCTGCGCAGAAATGCCTAAAAACGAGAGCAGGCAAGCATCTTCCAAAAAGCTTTTCCTGCGAGTTCCGAATCTTTTAGGCGAGGAATATAAAAAAGCGGCAAATCTGATAGATATTTTTGAAGGGGATGTTCAGACCGTGTTCTATGACAGCTCAAATGCAAAATATCAGACATATCCAACAGGCGCATTTGCCGATGATTTTCTTCTTTCACAGCTAAAAAAGATACTTGGGGAAGAAAACGTGGTTTTTAAATGAATATAATTTTGGGGGATGACTCGCAAAAAGAGTTGTCCCCCC
>JAZROG010000083.1:0-8920 GCA_045648605.1 Eubacteriales bacterium
CGGGGGATATAAGCTCGGCGCTATCGCCTACTGAAACCTTGTTTCGCTGAATAAAGGGATAAAGAACTCCTTTTTCATTTTTTTCTTCAACATTTCCGGGCAATGCAATTTCACCGAGAGCAGTTGCAAAATACGCCTTGTCTCTGATATAGCCATTTTGCGTGCCCAGATTTGCTTTATCCAGAGGATGATCAAAATAATAGCCGGTGCAATATTCACGGTGGCTAACACAGCCAAGCTCTTTTGTGAGAAGTGGATCAAATCTGTAATTTGCAGGATCAGCCATATAGGAATCCATTGCCATTCTATATGCATTTGTAACCACCGCAGTATAATAAGCGCTCTTCATTCTGCCCTCTATCTTAAAGGAATCTATTCCGCTCTGCATAAGGGCGGGAATGTGCTCTATCATGCACATATCCTTTGAGCCTAGAATAAAGGTTCCGTTTTCTGTCTCCATAATGGGCAGAGGGACATCCGGACGCTTTTCTTCCACCAGGGCATAATTCCAGCGGCAGGGCTGGGTGCAGGCTCCTCTGTTTGCATCTCTTTCGGTGAGATAATTTGAAAGGGTACAGCGTCCGCTATATGAAACGCACATAGAGCCATGGATAAATGCTTCAAGCTCAAGACCCTTCGGGAGATTTGCTTTGATCTCCATTATCTCATTCATCGTCAGCTCTCTTGCAAGAACGATCCTCTTTGCACCGAGATCATGGTATGCACGGCAGACCGCAGAGCTTACCGCGCTTGCCTGAGTTGAGATGTGTATTTCCATATCGGGGATTATTTTTTTTACCGTGTTCAGCACACCAAGGTCTGCAATTATCATGGCATCAATGCCATAATCCTTTATGGTGTGAAGAAATTTTTCAAGGGTAGAATATTCGTACTCTCTCGGCATGGTATTTACCGTGAGATATATCTTTTTGCCTCTTTCATGGACATATGAAACGGCATCCTTCAGCTCCTCGTCCGTAAAATTATCTGCGGCGGAGCGCATACCGAAAAGATTGCCTGCAAGATAAACCGCATCAGCGCCATAAAGAAGCGCAGCTTTCATTTTTTCAAAATTTCCCGCTGGGGATAAAAGCTCGGGCATGGGAAAACTCCTTTATCATTTTTGTAATTATATTATAATATCGGTTTGTGAAAAAGTCAATAAATTTATTTGCGCTTAAAGCCACAGGTGGCACAAAGAGGCTCCACAAAGCGGTGATGCTCCATTGCCGCCCTCATTGCCTTTGCACGGGGAGATGACAGTATCTCATCAATTTCGCCTTCAAAAATATTTGCAAGTGGTATATCTCCGTTTCGGTCAAGACAGCAGGGAACAACGGTACCGTCTGAAAGGATCCCGAATTGCTTCAGCAAAGCATGGCAGCTTTCATCGCCTATCTCGTCCTCATATTCCCTTATCTCGCCCCCCTCTCCTATCTCGGGCCAAGTGAATCGCTCGCCCCACTCGATGAAAATACGGTCAGAAATGCGCATCCCTCTGCGAGTTTTGACCCATTCCTCCTTTTCGGGCGGGAAAAATTTTTTTGCAAGGAAAATAACCTTATCATTAAAGTCCTTCATGGCGGAGCTTCCGTCCTCCTCCAGATTCCAAAGGCGCAAAACGGCAAATTTTCCGCTTTTTGCAAGCTGCCTTGCACCCTCAAGGCAGTCCTTTAGGTATTTTTCCATCTTTTGCTCTATCATGCTTCCAACAAGGTTACCTCCAAAGGAATGGAGAGAGATGCTGACGGTATGAAGCCTCTGTGAGGCCTTTAAGATTGGCAAAGCGAGAGGAAGAAGAGTACCGTTTGTGGTGATTTTCAGCTTTACATCCATTTTGTCTGCAGCCTCGATTATCTTACCAAGCTCGGGATGCAAAAGCGGCTCGCCCATAAGATGCAAAAAAAGATTTTCTATCCTTCCATTAAGCTTTCTTGAAATGATTTCAAAGTCCCCTGCCGACATATGGCGTCTTGCGCGATTGTGACCGGGACAAAAATCACAGCTCAAATTGCAGATATTGGTTATTTCAACATAAGCATTTTTCATCTCTCATCTTCTCCCGAAAGGATCATATCAAAGGCAATGCGCTCGTTTTCATAGTCCTTTTTGCCATCAAGATAGATTACTCCGCATTTGGAAAATCCGTTTTTTGTCAGCATTTTGTGCATGGAGAGATTTTTTCTGTGGGTATCTCCGCGCAGATAACGAAGCCCTGCCTCTCTTGCCAGATCACAGGCGTGCGCCACCATAATGCCGCCGATTCCCTGCCCCTTTGCATCTGAGGAAACGGCAACTCTGTGTATCGCACCGTATTTTTCGCAGAGTCTGAATGAGCCTTCGAAAATCTCGTTGTAATTCTTGTCGCCGCGCAGATCAAAGCAGTAAACTCCGAGAACCCTTTCCTCGTTTTCCGCAGCATAAAGACGTCCACCCTCGATATCGCTCTCAAAATCGGCACGGGATGGGTATTCTCCCTGCCATTGGGGTATTCCGTTTGCCTTAAAATAAGCTCTTGCCTCGTTTACGATCTCCATTATTCTGTCAAGGTCTGCCCCTGTGGCAGCTCTTATTCCGATAAAATTCTTCATAAATTCTCCTATCCAATCATTGATACAGAGCGCATTTCTATCTCGCCCTGTCTTCTGTATTCGCTCGGGGACATCCCTATCTGCCGCACAAAGGCACGGTTAAAGGTACGCAGGGTATTAAAGCCAACGCACTCGGAAATCTCGGTAACCGTTTTGTCGGTCTGGCGAAGCTGACGGCAGGCATCGTTGATCCTGAGCGAATTGATATAGTCATTGAAGCGCACCTTCAGCTTCATGCTGAAAAGATGTGAGATATAATATTTGCTGATATGAAGATCCTCCTCGAGAATCGAAAGGGAAAGATCGCGTGAAAAATTCCTCGCGCAATAGTTCACCACCGTTTTCAGAGCATGTGAGCTGACGCTTTTAACATCGGTAAGGCTCATTTTGTCAAGCACAAAGCCGAAAAGGGTAAGGAGAAGTCCGCGCATCTGAACTCGCCTGTATTCGCCCATCGAGGAATTTATCTCGCCCATTTTTCTGATTATCTTCTCGCAATCGGGTGAAAGCTTGCTTGCTCTGATCACGGCAGAGCGCGGTATTCTCGATGTAAATGTTTCGGTAAGCTCGGGGATCATATCGGGGCTGAAGATGATGAGCATATATTTTTCATCCGAAACGGTTTTAAACTGATGTATCTGATTCGGGAAAACGATGCAAAGATCTCCCGCTGTCATTTTATACTCCATAGAGTCGATATATACAACCGTTTCGCCCTCAAGAAGCAAAAAATATTCTATTTCATAGTGCATATGTGCGCTACATTCAAGAGAGGTTCTTTTCTCTCCGTTGCTTTCGGTTCGGAAATGAAATTCCTGATTGTTTATCTCATATTTTGATTCCATCTGTTTTCTCCTGACATGGGTGGGTTCATTTTTGTCTGCATGGGTCTTTGCGTATATCCACGGGGCGGCATTTGCCCTCTCGGTCCCCTCTGCGGCGGTCTGTCAGCGCCGGGGGGCATAGGTCTTCCTCCGTTTTGCGCGCCTCCCTTGATATGAGGCCCCCCTCCGTGTGGCATAGGCTGCCTTTGGGGCGGTCTTGTATTGCCTCTTGGAGAGAAGAACACAAAATAAGCAATGGCAAGAAGGACAAGCACGGAGATTATAATTATCACCGCGGTAAGCGCGCCGTTTCCTTTCTCTATATGAGCCGTAATGCTCTCGATATAAAGAAGCTGCTCCATTTCCGAATCGGCTTCCCCGTTATCATAAATAAGTGATCTCGCTCCCTCGTTTCTGACCCAGAGATAAAGGGTGATATCTCCAAGATCGCCATCGAGCCTCGCATCCGAAATATCAAAATATACCGTTTGGCGGTTGGATGCCTGAATCGAGACCGATGAGGTATGGAAAATGCTCTTTTCCTTGCCGTTTTGCGCAAGTGCAAGTGTCACAAGCGCGGTATTTCCCTCGCCCGGGTCTGCCGAAATTATAGCAGAAACAGCAAGTGCCTTTTTCAGTGCCTCATAGGGGATGGGCGCGCTTCTGACACCCACATTTTCACCGTCATATTTTGGCTGTAGCGAGCTTTTCAGCGCGTTTGCACCCACAAAGGTGGAAATTTCAATATTTCTCGCGCTGTCCGAAGGGAAGAAATCATGACTCTTTCCGTCCGAAAAATCAAAAAGAGTGACCTTCTCCGCCTTTTTCAACGCTTTGTTTTTTTCGTCAATGAATGTGGAGCCGCCGCCCGAGGTAAGATGGAAGCTTGACGCGTCCGTGAGCATCTCGGGGTAATATGTAAGCGACGCGCCCACTCTGTCGATATCGGCATAAATATGGCATATCTGCCTCTTTTCATAGGCTATACCCGCACTGTCTGTTTTCCAAAGACCGCTGTCACCGTTTCCCGTGGCTCTGTCCCATTGACCGTTGTAGATAAAGGCAGTTGCACCGTTTTTCAGTGCCATTCCGTAGGCATAGGCATAGGAGCGCGCCATTGCCGCCTCGTCCTCGGATGAAATTTCAAAGCGGTAGAGGATAAGCTCTGTATCCTCTCCAATGTGCTCTCTCACCACCGAAAGATTTTTGAATGTGACAAATTCCGTGTCCCTTGCCTCTCTTGCAAGGGCATCGTTTGTGATGTCGCTGTCATCCTCATGTGAGCTTGGAATCAAGGCAACACCGTAATCATAAAATCCAATGCTCTCAAGGTTCTTTTTCAGAGCTGTCAAAAATTCCGCACCGCCAAAGGCTGCCCTTTGTGCTATGGGAAGGGCGGGATTTTCGATGCTTTCCTCTGTGACACCCTCCTCATTTTGCAAATTCCATTTGTTGTCAATCGAGACAAAGACCTTGCCATTTGCATATTTTGAGCGAAGAGCAAAGGAGGCTATTCGAAGAAGCTTTCCGTATGACGAAGCGCGCTCCGACAAGGTACGGTCATCATCAAGCGACGAATTTGCCCCGTTACCGATAATGTATGCACCCGCAAAGCCGTATTTTCCATCAGCCCTTGTGTATCTTTCGGCAAGCATCTCAAAAAAAGCCGCCATATATCTGTAGCTCGCACCGCTGCTGACGGAAATGGCAAAATTATTGCTCTCCTCCTCGCCCGAATTCATAGGAGTTTGCTTTGCGGCAAGGGGCGAAAGCACAGCAGGAAGAGACTCAAAGGAGGCTCCGAGAGAGAACTCAAGGAGGACCTCGATTCCCGCACCGCTCAGTGTCTTGACCTTGTAATCAAGCTCTGCCATCCGCTCTGCATCATAATAATAGGGCGTGCCGTCAAAGATATACGAAGTGGCGCCATCTGTTGACTGTGCAAGCAAATAGTCCTCAATTTCAATGCGGATAACCGTGTGCTTTGTTCCCATTGCAACAGCCTCGGAGCTTGAAACAACAGAAAGACCCTTTATTGAGGAATATGTGGGATAAGCGGTGGCATTTGCCGCCAGCGCTTCGGGATTTTCAATACATTTCGCATCGCTAAGGGGAATATATCCTCTCTCCCTGTCAAAGACTGCAAGCACAAAGCTCGAATAGAGCATGGTTCTTGCCCCATCCTTCAGCGGCAGAGAAAACTCCATCTCCGCGCCCGACCTTGACTGTGAAACGGGGATGAGGGTCGTTATCTCGGAAGCATCGCTGTTTGCAGGTATTTCGATAAGATATACGGTCTCGCCGCGAAATTCACGGACATCAGACGAATCGAGAGTTGCCGAAACAGTTATTGTGCCATCCTCCCTGTCATATTTTATGCTCTTTATCTCGCTTATCCTCTCACCGCCGCCCGAGCAGGATGAAAGAACAAGGGTAAAGGTCAAAATAAGGGCAAGGAAAGCCCAAAATGTGTATTTTTTTCTACCGTTCATTACACTGTACGCAGAGCAGAAGCCGAACCCCATATATAAAACACCTCCGAAAAGAAAAATATTGCTGAATTTTATAGCCGAAATCTCAAAATCAATGCCATTTTGAGACAAAAAATGCTCTTTTTAGATTATAACATATATTTTTCGTCATTTCAATAGAAAATATAAATTTATGGAAAAAAAGTAGCAAAATTTCAAAAAACGATTGACAAAAGCTTATTTGTGTATTAAAATATCCTTGATAGTATTCTTATCTTTAAAGGATAAAGAAAAATGAAACAGTTTGGAATTCAGCTTTATACCGTTCGCGACCATATGCAGAACGAGGCGGATTTTGCCGAGACAATGAAAAAGCTCGCAGCGATGGGATATAAGGATCTGCACACAGCAGGCTGCGCCATCGACGAGGCACGCTATATCGAGCTTATCAAGGAAAACGGCATGAGCATCTGCGGAACTCACTATAATTACGATAAGATTTGCGATGATGTTGAGGGCACTATCAAGCTTCACAAGCTTTGGGAAACAACAAACATCGGTATCGGAGGTATGCCGAATTTCGCACGCGATGAGCTTGACGGACTCAAAAAGTTCATAAACAAGTACAACGAAATGGCAAAGATCTATGCGGCAGAGGGCTTCAAGCTTACATACCATAACCATGCCTTCGAATTCCACAGAATCGACGGCACAAAGACTCTTATGGACTATCTCTATGAGGAGCTTGATCCCGAAAATATCACATTCGTTCTCGATACCTGCTGGGTACAGGCAGGCGGCGGCGATGTTCGTCATTGGATCGAGAAGCTTCAGGGCAGACTCGATATCCTTCACCTTAAGGATTGCATGAGAGTTGCTTATGAGGACGGCAGACAAGGACTCACCATGACAGAGGTCGGAAACGGCAATATCTGGATGGAGGGCGTTATCGACACAGCCCGCAAGTGCGGAGTTCAGTACTATGTTGTTGAGCAGGATGGTAATTGGCTCGGCGGCGATTCATTTGCAAGCGCAAAGGTAAGCGCAGATTATCTTAAGAAGCTTATCTGATTTTGAAACTTTTAAAAAGCAAAAAATCAAGGTGTTTTGCCTTGATTTTTTGTTATATGCGAAGCGGTAAACAAAAATTTAAAGCAAAAACGGAGAAAATAATGAGAAAAAAGCAAAAATTCGCAGCTCTTTATACCACCGAGGGGGAGAAATTAAAGGAAAACGGCGGTATGCCGCATAGCGAATATCCCCGTCCGAGAATGGTGAGAGATTCCTATCTATGCCTTAACGGAGAATGGGATTTCGGATATGGTAAAAGCGAGATATATGATCGAAAAATTCTCGTGCCTTTTCCGCCTCAATCTCTCCTCTCGGGCATAAAAAAGCATATTCCACAGTCCGATACACTTTTTTATTCAAAAAAATTCCACCTTGACAGAGATTTTTGTGAAGGGAAAAAAGTCCTTCTTCATATAGGCGCGGCAGACCAGAGGGCAGAGGTGTTTTTAAATGGGAAAAGGCTCGGTGAGCATATCGGCGGTTATTCCTCCTTTTCCTTTGACATAACGGAGCATATTTCGGATGAAAACGAGCTTAAATTTTGGGTAAAGGACAAGCTTGACAGCAAAATTTTGCCATACGGAAAGCAATGCGAGAAGAGAGGCGGAATGTGGTACACGCCTGTTTCCGGCATATGGCAGACGGTTTGGCTTGAAGCTGTTCCCGAGCGTTATATTATTGATGTTTCTGCGGAATATTTCATCGACCGAACCGAAATTGAGGTGAAAACCTCCGATTTTGGGGGCGATGTGACCTTTATTTTCGAGGGTAAAGAGATCGTTACAAAAGATGGCAGGGCATCTCTTAAGCCCGATGCGCCCGAGCTTTGGTCACCCGAAAATCCGAGGCTCTATGATTTTGAGGTTGTTTACGGTGGGGACAAGGTAAGCTCATATTTTGCTCTGCGCAGCATCGAAACAAAAAATATAGACGGAACAGAGCGCATTTGTCTGAATGGTAAGCCTTATTTTCTCCACGGACTTCTTGATCAAGGCTATTTCAGCGACGGAATTTTTACCCCCGCCTCACCTGCCTGCTTTAGTGACGATATTATGCTTGCAAAGCGCATGGGATTCAACACTCTGCGCAAGCACATAAAGGCAGAGCCGGAGCTTTTTTACTATTATTGCGACAAGCTTGGCATGATAGTTATGCAGGATCTGATAAATAACGGTTCATATTCCTTCATCCGCGATACAGCCCTGCCCACCGTTGGCCTCAAATGGCTTCCCGACAGATTTTTGCACCCCAAAAAGGCCGCGAGAAACGCCTTTATAAGGGAAGGAACAGAGCTTGTTGACAAGCTGAAAAATCACCCCTCGGTTTTGTATTTTACCGTCTTCAACGAGGGATGGGGACAGTTCGATAGCGATAGGCTTTATAAAATCATAAAACACCATGCGCCCCATCACATGATCGACACAGCTTCGGGTTGGTTTAGAGGAGGTGAAAGCGATGTTATAAGCCCCCATGTTTATTTCAAAAAAGTGAAGATAAAAAAAGGAAAGAAGCCGATACTTCTTTCCGAGTTCGGTGGATATTCATATTCCGTGCCACACCATGCTTTTAACACCGAAAAGGTTTACGGATATAAGCTTTTCGGCAGCGCCGAGGAGCTTGAGGATGCCATAGTCTCCCTCTATGAAAACGAGATCATTCCAGCCCTTTGTGACGGTCTTTGCGGCGCGATCCTCACCCAGCTCTCGGATGTTGAGGATGAAACAAACGGTCTTATCACATATGACAGAAAAAAGGTAAAGCTCACCACCGAAAGAATGCGAAAAATCGCTGAAAAGCTCTGCTTTACAACGGAACTGAATTGACAAAGCCTTCCCATAAGGTCTTTTCCTCTCCTTTTTGTGTCTAAATAGGAATTTATCGAACTGTCACAGACGTTTTTTGTAGGGGACGGCGACCTCGACGTCCCATTTGTCATTTAAAAATCTCTGGTAATTTCACATCT
>JAZROG010000084.1:0-9015 GCA_045648605.1 Eubacteriales bacterium
ATAAACAGGAATTTGTCGGGCTCTTAGCCTTCCCCTTGAGGGGAAGGTGTCAACGCAGTTGACGGATGAGGTGTCAAAGCAAAAATGTTGAAAAATAAAGAGTTTTAACCTTTCGAAAAACACCTCATCACCCGCTCTGCGGGAGCTCCCCCTCAAGGGGAAGCCAAAGATAAATTCCTATTCACGAAAAAAATACAGGGAGCGACACAGAGTCGCTCCCTAAATTTTTAAATATCCGTATAATTGAAGGGGTCAATATTTTCCGCAAAAACCGGAACAAGACGGAAGGTGAATTTGAAATTCTTCTCGTCAAAGCGAAATTCTCCCACAAGCGGACCTCCGCATGAATTCGAGCCAATTCCGTCATGGCGGTAATCGATATTCACACAGGTCTCCTTCATAGGAACAAGCTCAAAATCGTGTGCGGTTTCGGCAAGCTGCTTTGGAGTATAATGCGAAGCATTGAAGCTGATATCCTTGCCGCCCGCTGTCTTCGCCGCAAGAAGTCCGTGTCCCGCATAGGAATATACCATTGTCCATTTTGTATCTGCATGAGCCATATTCTCCTGAGGACGTACATAATGCTCAAAATGCTTATGGATCTCGGAGAAATAAACGCCCATCTTCGATGCATGACGCTTATCCATATAGCTTTCAGCATCTCCTCTTCCGAAATATTTCAGTTTTTCGGTGTCCTCGGGCATAATAAATTCAAATCCGAATCTGGGCAGATGAATTGCATTCTCACCCACCTTAACATCCATATCTATCTTAACTCCCGCTCCTGCACTGAAGCTGTATATGACCTTTGCATCGAGAATGATCTCTCTTGAAGGTGCGCCAAGTGAGAGAAGCGCCTCGATCTGCGGGTTTTCGTCGCTTCCCGAAAGCTTGACATAATGGCAGAATGTAACAGCTCTGTCATATCCCCTTGCCATCCAATCTCTCTTGATATTTCTGTCATTATCTGTGGGGGCGCGCCAAACCGTGGGACGCATCGGAGATAAAAGAAGCTCTCTGCCCGATGCATTTATCGAGGTGATAAGTCCGCTTGAACGGCTAACGGTATAAACCGCATCACCTGCACTTACCTTAATTTCCTTTTCATCCATTTGGGTGAAAATACAGTCGGAAATACGCGCCTCGGCACAGCCCTTATGCTCCTCGCAAAGTGCGATCTGATGGAATCCGATCTCATAGCCTGCATCAGCCCATTCCTTTGTACTGTTCTGTCTTACTGAAATGTCAAGATAGGTATATCCGTCAAGAGTTATATCCGAGATAGGGAGAACATATGTTCTGCGTGTCTGCGGAGCAATGTTAAGCGCTGTGATCCTGCCTTCCTTTATCACCCTTCCGTTTCTTGTAACCTTCCAGAAAAGATCAAGGTCTTCAAGCGACTTGAAGAAGCGGAGATTCTTTATCTGAAGCTTACCGTTCTCATAATTTGTAACAGCGAAGGGCTTTATCACCTGCTTCAGCTCCATAAGACCGCTATGCACTCTTCTGTCGGGATAAACAAGACCGTCAACGCAGAAATTTTCATCGGTTGAGAAATCACCGAAGTCGCCGCCATAAACATAATGAGGATCGGCATACTTATTCTCGCCCGTTGCAACCGAATGGTCGGTAAATTCCCAAACACAGCCGCCGAAAAATTCGTCGTGCTTGTAGATATAATCCCAATACATCTTGAAGTCGCCGGGGCCGTTGCCCATTGCATGAGAATATTCACAGAGGTAGAACGGAAGATTATTGCCCTTGCGCTCAATATGGTTATTCTTCACTTCCTCATAGGTGGGGTACATACGGCTGTCGATATCAATATAATCAATACCCACATCCTCGGAGCAAAGGAATGACTCATTCGGGCAGACGATTCTGCGGCTCATATCCTCGCAATGGATATAGCTGCCGGGCATTTTACCGTGGATATAATCCGCCATAACTCTCTGATTTTTGCCGATTCCGCTTTCATTTCCGAGAGACCACATAATAACGCATCCGTGATTTTTGTCCCTCTCGAACATACGAACTGCTCTGTCAAGATATGCTTCTGTCCATTCATCGGAATTTGTAAGGTCATCCCAATGATTTTTGCCACATGAGCTATAATTCATGCCGTGGCATTCAAGGTCTGTTTCGTCAACAACATAAAAGCCGAGTCTGTCGCAAAGCTCAAGGAATCGGGGATCATTTGGATAGTGGCTGGTTCTTATGGTGTTTATATTGTGGCGCTTCATTATGTAAAGATCGCGGAGCATATGATCCATAGGCGTTGCAGAGCCAAGATAAGGATCGCTGTCGTGACGGTTCACACCCTTAACCTTTACCTTTTTACCATTGATATATACAACTCTTTTTATAGTTTCCATTCTCTTGAGAGCAAGATAGATGCAGATATGCTCTGTGCCCGAGGAGATGATGAGAGCATTGAGCCTTGGATCCTCATCATTCCAAAGAACGGGGTCCTTGATGGAAATGAGTGCCTTGCCCTCTTTATTTACTGCCATTTTTCCTGTGCAAAGCTCCTCTCCTGTGGGAGAAATAAGCTTATATGAGGCATCGCATTTTCCGTTTGAGGTGAAGGTAAGCTCAATATCAGCTCTGTCAAGCTCCCTTGCGACCTCCTGTCTTGCGTAGATATCCACGATATGAACAGGATCTCTCATAAGGAGGAAAACCTCGCGGAAAATTCCGCTGTAGCGGAGTTTATCCTGGTCCTCGAGATATGAGCCGTCACACCATTTGAGAACGAGCACCTTGAGAGTATTTTTACCCTTTGAAACAAAAGGTGTGATATCGATCTCGCTTGTCATATGGCTGACCTGACTGTATGCGGCAAATTTATCATTTACAAAGAGATAGAAGCAGGAATCAACGCCCTCAAAATTAAGATAGAGGGACTTTTCCTTCATCATCTTCTCTGTAACATTAAATGAACGAACATAAAGTCCGCAGGGATTCTCATTTGGCACATGGGGCGGATTTATGGGGAAGGGATAATTGATATTCATATAATTTGGAGTATCATACCCTCTCTCGTACATAACCTGCCAGCTCATGGGAACGGTCAGCTTATCAAAGCCGTCCGTGGTAAAATCCTCGGCACAAAAATCATCTATTTCCGTAATGGAATTATAATATTTAAAATCCCAATCGCCGCAAAGTGAAATAAAATTTGCACTTGCGGTACGGTCTGATGTCTTTGCCTTTCCCGCACTCTGATAAGGGATATAATATGCTCTCGGTGCTTCGCATCCCACATGGAGAGCGGCAAGAGATTTGTGATATTCAAAATTAAAATTCATTTTTATCTCCTTTTCGGTCGAAAAATCTTTGTTATTATAATTATATTGCAAAAACGCCCCCATGTCAATATAAATTATTTGCAAGCGATATAAATATATTGCAAAAAACAAAACGATGGGACTGCCCAAAAGCAGTCCCATAATTTTATTTAAGATAATCGGGTAAAAATTCAGACGAAACAGTTTTTGTTACATAAGAACGTAACTTTTGGGTGGTAGTTGTTTTACCGTAATATATAAGTCCGTGGCTCTTTGCCATTTCCTCTGTAAAATTCTCCATCAGATGCACGGAATTTTTATAGAACGAGCGATTATAATAATAGACAGTTGGCACAAGAATGGGATTTTCGATGGAAAGCTCACCATCCTTACGCACGATGTCAAAGGTAATTATTCCGCCCACCATATTGTAGTCGTTAGGCTGCTCCGCGGCGAAATTTCCAAGCGAATAAACACAAAGCATTTTGTTTCCGTCTTTCTCTATCCACTCAACAGGCTGAAGAACATGGGGATGATGCCCTATAATAACGTCAACTCCGAGACCCGCCATCATATTTGCAAGTCTTTTCTGATTTTCATTGGGCTTGAAATTATATTCCGCTCCCCAATGCATAGAAACGAAAACAAGATCTGCAAGCTCATTTGCCTTCTTCACCTGCTCTGCAATGACCTCTTCATTCTCATAAGGAATTACGATATCCGAGCCACTTTTAAGCTTAAGTCCGTTTGTACTGTATGTGAAGGACAAAAGTGCGATCCTTATCTCCTCTGCTTCATAAATGCGGATATTATTGAAATCATCCTCATTAAGATATCCGCCGATGGTGGTAACGGGCAAAGTATTCCAAAACTTTATCGTCTCCTCAAGACCGCTTGTACCCGCATCCAGCATATGATTTGTGGCGAGATTGACGATATCAAAGCCTGTCTCAATAAGATCGTATGCAAGATCCCTCGGAGTATTGAAATGAGGATAATCGTCATAGCCGAAGTCCTCACCCGCCATGGGGGTTTCCTGATTTATAAAAGCAATATCAGCATCCTCTATAATATGCTTTATATTCTCATAAAACGGGGCATAATTATATTCCCTTCCGCCCTCAACAGCGCTCTTTTTCGCGTCGCGATTGGAGCCGTAATACATAATATTGTCTCCGCATCCCGCAAATGTAAGGGTAACATCGGGCGGATAAGGCTCGGGAAATGAAATATCAAGCCTTTCATGCTCCTTTTCCTTATCAAGAATATCGGGAATTCTGTTTACATCTCCCACATCGCCGCAAGCGCAGAGAAAAACCATGAGAAGAAGCAAAATCACAAAAAATTTTTTCATATTATTTTTCTTTTATCTTTCTTTCAATGGCGTTCCATGCCTTATCGACGATAACAACGCCCAAAATACCAAATATTATACCCAAAACGATGGCGCAAAGCACATCGGTGGGATAATGAACATAGAGATATAGTCTTGAAAAAGCGATAAGCACCGCAAGCACAAGAGCGGGGATTCCGAATCTCTTATCTCTTATCATAAGAACGGTTGCAACCTCAAAGGAGGCAAGAGTATGTCCCGATGGGAAAGAGCCGTCATGAAGAGGCGCAACAAGGAGAAGCGCACGCATTGCCTCATTCACATCATATGGGCGAATTCTGCCGAAAAGAGGCTTCATTAACATATTTACAAGCACAAGCCCTATGATGAGTGACATTCCCGCCATAAGTCCTGTTTTTCTTGTTCTCTTAAAGATAAGAAGCACAACCGCTACCGCTATCCAACCGAGTCCGTGGTCGGCAAAGGCTGTTATAACAGGCAAAACGGCATCGAGAAAGCCGCATTTCAGATTTTGAATGGCATCAAGCCATCCAAGCTCAAATTGATTTAAAGCATCAAACATTTTTACGCCCTCCCCAATCAGTTATTTGTTCTGTCATAGATAAGGTATTTTCCGTCCACCATTCGGAGATAGAAGGTGGCATCCATTGTATCTCTGTAGTCCTCAAGACGCTTTCTTTTCAGAATGTGTGTAAGCTTCACACGGCAAGAGAAGGTGTTTTCATCATAACGGTAAAAATCACTTGCCTCAACATTCTCAAAATCATAGCTGTCGTGGTCGATAACCGCCCACTGGAGAGTCGAACGGATAGAATTATAAAGCTCTGTACCCTTTTCAAAATACGGATTCAGCTTTGCGAGAGTAGTATCATTTTGCATATATGAAGCAAACATCTTTGCCGCCTCGATAACGAATTCACCTTGTTCCGCCTTCAGCGCTTCATCATATATCAGCCTTGTATAATAAAGCTTATCGGATTCCACAAATCCAAGCTCTATCTCATTTCCGTCCGCATCGCAAACCTTCACCTCAGGCTCCGAGGTAAGTCCGTCAACGCTGTACATAGTAAATCTGATGCCCTCTACCCCCTCGGGCATATGGGCATTGCTCTCATGTGAAATATTATCCTGTGTAATGTGGGATTCGTCAAGCGGAACACCGTTCACATAAGGCACCGAGCCTTTTATTGCCTTGATCTTTACCGAAGCATCCGCGCTGTAAAACAGCTCAAAGCTATCAAGAGCATATTTTGAAAAGCCCTTTTCGCTTTTTTCGCCACTTACAGAAAGGGTAAAGGAAGCAACCTTTATATCCTTCTCATCCTCGGTATATTTTACGGCATATTTTACGCTGTCTGTATCCATTCCCGATGAAATGCTGTAATATGAAAGCTCCCTTCCCTCGGTGAGCGAGGAAATATAATCTGCCAGCATCTCATCCGTCTCATATTTGCTCTTATTCAGAGAAGAATGCCCTATTATAGAAAGATAGTCACCCGCCTCAAAATATTTTTCAAAAACCTCATCGGCAACATATTTTGGCTGAACGCTTTCATAATCCGCAAGATATCCCCTTACTATGAAAAGAGCAGCAGCAAGAGCTGCAAGAGCAATCACCCAACAAATTATAAGCACAAGATAGAATTTAGGCAGTCTTTTCTCATTCTGCATATTCCGCACCTCCATCCTCGGGCGCGACCATGAAGAAGGTCGGCATATATCTCGGAGTTGTAAAGGCTTTGTACTTATTTACAAGTCCCTTTTTCTGATATTGGTCAAGAGAATCATAGTCATAATCGTATTTTTCATAATAATTCTCATAATACATCATTGCGGAAGAGCCACCGTCAAGCATCGCCGCTGAGACCGCTCCATGCTCCACCATAATGTCAATAACATCATTATGAGTTGCCCCAAGGGAGCTTGCACTTCTGCCATCGGTAACGAGCATGATGACAGTACCGTCCGCTCTCTGACCGATTGCGGTTCTCTGTGCAGTTCCGTTATTACCTTCGGCATAATAGAAGGTGACGCTTTCACCATCCGATGAAATAAGTACATTTCCCGTCTGGAAGGACACTGCATCGCGGATACCAAGAGCCTCCGCCTCTGCCTTTGTCATGCCCTCTCTGACGATAAGCTTGTTATTCTCGTCAAAACCGATAAATGTTCGCTTTGTACCGTCATTCCAAACACACTTGCCGCCGGAAAATGTAAGTCCGATGGGATGTGAACCCGTTCCGATTCCGCCGCTATCGGGAAATTCACCGCCGTTTATTGCAGCAAGGACACCATATGATGAGGATGCTTCAAAAATATTTTTTCCCTTTTGGCTCTCGGAAAAATTATCACTTGATGTTCCGACAAAAACTCTTGCAGGGTCATTTACAAGAAGCATATATGCAGTATATGTTGATCCCTTTAAGGTTTTGAAGATCATTCCATCCTTTGAATTTGCCCATTCGTCTTCTTCCGTCTCATCGCCCGTTTGTTCGCGTGATGTGTGATAATCCTCAAGCGAAATAACATCCTTTTCAACCCTTTCGCTTCCCGCCATTATCTCGTCGATGGTATCCCCATCAAGGAACAGCGCAGGGACCCATTTGGTTGCGCTTGCCTGCTTTGCAGAAAGCACCAGCAAATTTCTTACTGTCTCGCTTGGCCCCTTTGCGATAACGAAGCAAAAGCTATAAAGAGCGATAATGGCAAAAAGCAGCATGGATGCAAGCACAATGGCAATTCTGCCCGCAATTTTACCACCGCTGAGCCTCTCGCTCTTCGGCTTTCTGCGCTTGTACCCCTCGTAATCATAATAATCGCTTTCGCTGAAGCCTATAACCCTATCGCGCTTTTTTTCTGCGCTCTTTGTTTTGGCTTTTGGCGCGGCCTTTTCCTTAATTTCAACCTTTTCAGGCTCGTCTACTGTAATCGGCTGAGGTTTTTTTGGCGCTTCCGCGTGCATTATGGGAAAATCTATATTCAGTTTTTGCTTTGATTTATCATTTACCTCACTTCGCAGATCCTTCTTCGCCTTGCTCTCCTTTTTTTCTTCAGGAGGCTCGCTATTATTCTGCATTGCGGAAAAATCGATCGGTCGCACAGGTGCGCTCGCCTTTGGCGGAGGCGGCATTATGAGGGGCGATGATTTTCGCTTTACAGCCAAGTCTTCCTCATTAACAATATCCTTTTCTTCCATGTTATATAATTACCCTTATCTTATTTCTTTTTTGATGAAAATACCCATTCTCTTTGAATTCTGAAGGAAAGCATAAAAAGAATAAATTCAACTGCCACTTTAATTGCGGTGGTCACAGCTGAAGCAGACACACCCGAAAGTGACCCGCCAATACTATCAACAATAAGCTTAACCCCAAAATTTGATATAAGAAGCATGGGAACAGCCAATATATAATATCTTATCAGAGTTGTTTTTATATCACCCGTATTTTTGAAAACCGTCTTTTTATTTACAATGAAATTTGTTGCAGATGAGATAGCTCTTGCAATTATGTAGCAAAGAAGCTGCATTCCCTCTCCAAGCAAAAGATGGCAAATAAAGAAGATAAGATTATCAAGAACGGCAGCAATGGCAGAGCTTAAAACGAACTTCAAAATAAGAGAATAAATCTTTATGGAATCCACTATAGGTCTGAAATGAGAAGTCTTGTTCTCTTCAATATAAACCGTTTGTATCTTCTGCTCCACAAAATTTATTCCTCGCTCCTTCAGCTCAAGAAGCATATTTGTCTCATATTCAAATCGCTCTCCGCCGATCTCGCACATATGGTGCAAAATTTCTCTCGGAAAAGCGCGCAGACCCGTTTGTGTATCGGACAGCTTGATTCCCATGGCAAGTCTGAAAACAAGCGATGTGGTCTTATTGCCAAATCTGGAGCGAAGCGGAATGTTGGGGAGGGAAAAATCTCGCACACCAAGGACAAGATTTCCCGTTTCAAGCATTTTTTCGCAGCAGGCAAGAACATCACTTGGCAAATGCTGATTGTCACCGTCAACCGCAACAACGCCCGCTCTCCCCTCTCTGTTTTTAAGGAAATATTCAAAAGCTGTTTTCAGTGCAGCGCCCTTTCCTCGGTTTTGAGGATGGGTAAGCACAGTACAAGACGGATGCTCACCTACATCCGGAAAATTACATAAATTTTCCGCTCGGCTGCCGTCGTTTACAACGATTATATCGTCAAAGCCATGCTCCTCAAGACCTTTTACCACCTTCATCAGCTTTTCATCGGGATTGAGAGACGGAATTATTACGGTTATTCTTTTTTCTGCATTCATGGTGAGCATCCTTTCTGTTTTTTATTCAAATGGCTCAAGCCTTTTGGCAAGCCCCGTATATCTCATTGACTGTCGGTT
>JAZROG010000085.1:0-6937 GCA_045648605.1 Eubacteriales bacterium
GGATGGTGTGGGTGGCTCGGCAGGCCGACTGACAAATGATAAGTGTCTTTCACTATCCTCTGTCGGGCGCATCTCAATGGTCTTTAGCTTATCATCCGAGGTTCTTTCCTTTGCCTTTAAAATAACCTCAACGGGTGTGGAATCATAGGTATGTGCCTGAAAATTAGCCGCTTTCTTTTTCTGCGGCAAAAGCTTTTCAATGTCCCAAAATTCATCAAGGGAGCTTTTTCCTTCTTTACCCATGCTTCCACCTCCTCTAAAGGTTATTATATTATTATAACATTCCATAGTGTTTTTGTCAAGATAAAATAAAAATGTGCAGAGAAAAATAAAAATGTGCAGAGAAAAATCTCTGCACATTTTTATTTTATTATCCAAGATAACCGAGCTTATAGAGAAGCTCTGCGTTAAGAACGCTTCCGCCTGCCGCGCCGCGGAGAGTATTATGAGAAAGTCCAACGAACTTATAGTCATAAACTGTATCCTCGCGGAGTCTGCCTGCTGTAACGCCCATACCGCCGTAAATATCACGGTCGAGAGCTGCCTGCGGGCGGTTATCCTCCTCGAAATATGTGATGAACTGCTCGGGAGCATGAGGAAGCTTAAGCTCCTGAGGCTTTCCGGAAAATTCCTTCCAGCAATTAAGGATCTCTTCCTTTGTGGGTTTATTTTCAAATCTTACGAATACAGCCGCTGTATGACCGTCTGTTACGGGAACACGGATGCACTGAGAAGTGATAACTGTATCTGTATCATCAATGACCTTGCCGTCAACAACCTTACCCCAGATCTTAAGAGGCTCTTTTTCGCTCTTCTCTTCCTCACCGCCGATAAAGGGGATAACATTATCGATCATTTCGGGCCATTCATTGAAGGTCTTTCCTGCACCCGAAATTGCCTGATATGTAGTTACAACAACTTCCTTGATACCGAATTTACGAAGGGGGGTAAGCATGGGAACATAGCTTTGAATAGAGCAGTTAGGCTTAACTGCAATGAAGCCCTTCTTTGTGCCAAGTCTTGCCTTCTGCGCCTCAATAACTGCCAGGTGAGCATCATTTACCTCGGGCATAAGCATAGGAACATCGGGCATCTTGCGGTTTGCTGAATTGTTGGAAACAACCGGGATCTCAGCCTTTGCATAAGCCTCCTCAAGAGCCATAACCTCGTCCTTTTTCATATCGACAGCACAAAAAACAAAGTCAACAAGCTTTGCAACCTCGTCGATCTTGGAAGCATCCATAACGGGCATATTCTTATATGCTTCGGGAATGGGAGTTTTCATCTTCCATCTGCCCTCTACTGCCTCAGCATATGGCTTTCCGGAGCTTCTTGCAGATGCGGCAAGAGCCGTTACTTCAAAATAGGGATGATTTTCAAGCAGTGTCAGAAATCTCTGACCTACCATACCTGTTGCGCCGATAACGCCGGCTCTAAGTTTACTCATGATAAACACCTCTTCTTATAAATATGAATTATTATACCATTTATCGAATAAAAAATCAATAGTGAAATTTGTGGTTTTTTTTAAGAAATATCAGCCTTCTTTTGTTACATATTCCTTATATACAGCATTTTTGCCTATTCCTCTGTCCTTTGCTGCCCTTTTTATGGCGTCCATTCTGTCAATTCCCATATTTATATAACATTCAACATGGTCACAAATTGACATATCCTCCCAAAAGCATTCAGATTTCTTGGCAATACCACCCTCTACAACAAGAACATATTCACCTCTCGGCTCGTTTTCGTTATAATAAGCAACAGCTCCGCCAAGATCGGTACGCATAATATCCTCGTTCAGCTTAGTAAGCTCGCGGCAAAGCGAAATTTTTCTATCTTCACCGAAAATTTCCGCCATGTCGGAAAGAGTTGCCTTAAGCTTGTGGGGCGCTTCGTGGAAAATCATTGTCCGCGTCTCTCCCGAAAGCTCGGTCAGCCTTTCCTTTCTCTCCTTTTTTTGTGCTGAAAGGAAACCCTCAAAGGTAAATCTTCCTGTTGGAAGAGCGGAAAGGGTCAGCGCGGTAATTGCGGCACAGCATCCCGGAAGCGAGGTTACGGGAATGTCTTTTTCGGCACAAAGCCTGACAAGATCCTCTCCCGGATCGCTGATGGCGGGCGTTCCCGCGTCTGTTATCAGTGCGCAAGATTCACCGCAAAGCAAACGAGCGCAAATTTCCTCACCTTTTTCCCTTTTATTATGCTCATGATAAGCAACAAGAGGCTTTTTTATGCCAAAATGAGTAAGAAGACGCACAGAATTTCTCGTGTCCTCCGCGGCAATAAAATCCACCTCGGAAAGTACCTTCAAGGCTCTTTCGGAAATATCCGAAAGATTTCCGATGGGAGTTGCAACAAGATAAAGCTTGCCGCCCTCAACCTTGTTTTTTTCTTTGATTTCAGTCATATACTTTAAATTCCTTATTTATCAAGCATTTTAAGAAATTCGTCTTCGCTTATAATTGCGATGTCAAGCTCCTTTGCCTTTGTGAGCTTTGAGCCGGCTTCATCGCCTGCAAGAACGAATGTTGTTTTCCTCGAAACAGAGCCGCTGACCTTTCCTCCGCGCTCCTTTATAAGCTCGGATGCCTCGTCACGGGTCATTGTCGGCAATGTTCCTGTAAGAACAAATGTCATACCGCTGAAATTATCTGCAAGCTGTTTTTTTACGGCTTCGGTTTTGAGTCCCGCATCAATAAGTCTTTGACACAAGGCTCTGTTTTGGGGATGCGAAAAATAATTCACAACACATTCGGCGGTTATATTTCCAAAATCCTCTATCTCGCATATATCCTCAACGGTTGCGTTAAAGCAATTTTCAAGAGTTCCGTATTTTTTTGCAAGCGCTGCCGCCGCAACCTCGCCAATATTTCTTATACCAAGAGCAAAAATCAGTCTTTCAAGACCTGCATTCTTTGAGTTTTCGATGGCTTTTATAAGATTTTCTGCCGATTTCTTTCCCATTCTGTCAAGACCGCTTATCTGCTCTACGGTAAGCGAATAAAGATCTGCCGAATCACTTATAAGATCATTTGCAAGAAAAAGCTCCACGATCTGCGGACCGAGACCATCGATATTCATAGCGTCCTTCGAGGCGAAATGCTCAATTCCCCTTGCAAGCTGCGCGGGGCAAAGACCGTTTGTGCAGCGGGTGGCGGCTCCCTCATCATGATCGTAAAAGACCGGCTCTCCGCAGGACGGACAATAGCTGGGCATATTAAACTCCGTCTCGCTTCCGTCTCTTTCAGCAGGATAAGCGCAAACGATTTCGGGAATTATATCTCCTGCCTTTTGAACAGAAACAACATCGCCTATCATTATGCCCTTTTCGCGGATAAATTCAAGATTATGAAGAGTCGCCCTTGAAACAGTGGTTCCCGCAAGACGAACCGGCTCAAGCACCGCCGTTGGAGTAAGCACGCCCGTTCTTCCAACCGCAATATCCACCGAAAGAAGCTTGGTTTTTTTCTGTTCGGGCGGGAATTTATAGGCAACCGCCCATTTGGGTGTACTTGTTCCCTCTCCTATCTTTCTTCTTTCCGCAACAGAATCCACCTTTATAACAACTCCGTCGATATCATACGGAAGATCTTCACGCATTTTTCCGATTCTTTCGATATGCGAGATGATCTCATCATGATTTGAGGTTTTAAAGCGATTCATAATAGTTTTAAAGCCAAGCTCATTAAGCTTATCGAGAGTTTCGGTGTGTGAATCAAAAGCAAGGTCACCTTCTTGGAGATTGAAAACGAAAATATCAAGTCCGCGAGAAGCAACGATGGAAGGATCGAGCTGACGGAGCGAGCCAGCCGCCGCATTTCTGGGATTTGCAAAAAGCGGCTGCCCCTGCGCTTCCCTTTTCGCGTTTACTCTTTCAAAATTCTCTCTCGGCATATAGACCTCACCTCTTACGCAGAGATAAGGAATATTTTCCGAAAGCTTCATAGGAACATTGAAAATAGTTTTTATGTTCTGCGTAACATCCTCGCCAACAAGTCCGTCGCCACGCGTTGCTCCTCTTACAAAAACACCGTTTTCATATGTGAGAGCAACCGAAAGACCGTCAATTTTAGGCTCTACGGAATAAACAAGAGAGGGGGTTATTTCCTCCATTCTCATAAGGAAATCGCGAAGCTCCTCAAAGGAAAACACATCGGCAAGCGAATTCATCTGAACGGTGTGATTTACCTTTTCGAATTTATCAAGAGCCTTGCCGCCGACTCGCTGTGTGGGCGAAGCAGGATCAAAGAACTCCGGGTTTTCCTCCTCAAGTGTTTTAAGCTCCGCAAACATCATGTCATATTCATAGTCGGAAATCTCGGGGGAATCATAAACATAATATAATTTTGAATGATAAAGCAGCTTTTCACGAAGCTCCTTTATTCTCTCATATATCTTTTCTTTCATTTCTATATCTCCAAAAAAATTACTCTAATATATATTGTACCATTTTTCAAGAAAAAGTCAAGATTTATAGTTAAATTATTTGAGGCAACTAATATATTGTAAACAAAAAGTAAATATCGGTAGAATTCTGTGGACTTTTGTACTTTTTTCCATAAAATTAAATATGAAGGTCGGTATGTATTTCTATTTACCGCTAAACTATAGGGCAGTTCAATAAAATATTAAGGAGTAAATTTTATGAAAAAGCTATTAGTCTTTCCACTATGTATCATAATCTGCATTATATTTACTGCTTGTACAGAAAACATGCCGACAGGTGGTGCTTCTACCGGAGAACAAACAGATACATCCACAGAAGATATTGGGAGCATATGTGATGTTATCACTCCGTTATTTTTCAATAATGATGCCATTACTATTGTTGAATTGGGAGAAAAATGCGAATGGATAGAAGGTTTCCCATATCCCGAAGGCAAATCTTGCTACTCAGTAAACTACATACACGCTTTTGGTTTTACATTCGAGTCCTTCGATTGGGAATATGACGAAGAGGAAAAAAGAATCCCCGAAATCAAGTATGTTTCAGATTTAAAAAACAATCTCCACCGTTTGCCGTACCATGAAGAGGGCTTCAAATACATCAAAAACGGTAATGAGTTAATGGAAAACTACTATGATATAATCATGTTATCGGATTTTCAAGCCGAAAATGTTACTCCGGGTGACGGATATATAATTGCAGCTAAACTTACCGTATTTGATAGATGGGAAGGTGAAGAACATATTATTTATGCCGGTTATCGAGATGTTACAAAAGGGTATATGTATCCTATTTTAAACGATCGTTTGGATATATCCGATATGTTTGATGAGCTATATGTCAGAAATCCCGGTGCAAATAATGATCTTTTACACGATATATTGGAAGCTAACGAATTGATCAGTGAAAAAAATCCCGATTTTCCCATCTTTGAAGACGGTAGCTCTATATCAGATCTTGAAAGATATTTTCAATACGGAGGGGAAATATTTTATGATAATTTTTGGAGAGAAGTCAATGGCAGCGAAAGATATCATTGACAAGCATCCCTGAAAAATCGAAATGAGGCTGTCGCAAAAATGCGACAGCCTCTTGATTTTTTAAGATATTAGTAGCAAACGCCCTGCCACTTCATTGCTTCATAGACCTTTTCGAAGCCTGCGATATTTGCTCCGGCAACAAGGTCACCGTCAAGGCCGTACTTCTTTGCAGCCTCAAAGGAATTCTTGAAGATGTTAGCCATGATCTGCTTAAGCTTTGCGTCAACCTCTTCTGCTGTCCAGCTATAGCGCATTGAGTTCTGGCTCATTTCGAGACCCGAAACTGCAACACCGCCCGCATTAACAGCCTTAGAAGGAGCGATTACCGCGCCATTAGCCTTAAGATATGCAACTGCCTCTGCGGTTGTGGGCATATTTGCAACCTCAACATAATACTTAACACCATTTGCAACGATGTTCTTTGCATCGTCAATTCCAACCTCGTTCTGGGTTGCGCAAGGCATTACAATATCAACCTTCTGCTCCCAAGGTCTCTTGCCTGCAAAGAAAGGAACGCCGAACTTATCAGCATAATCCTGAACCTTATCTCTGCCGGAAGATCTCATTTCAAGCATGAAGTTGATCTTTTCATCGGTATTTACACCGTCTGCATCGTATATGTAACCATCGGGTCCGGAAATTGTTACTACCTTACCGCCAAGCTCTGTGATCTTCTTAACTGTACCCCAAGCAACGTTACCGAAGCCGGAAACAGCAAATGTCTTGCCCTTGATATCATCACCGAAGGACTTCAGCATTTCGCAAACATAGTAAACAGCGCCAAAGCCTGTTGCCTCGGGACGGATAAGAGAACCGCCGGAGGGGATCGCCTTACCTGTAAGAACGCCTGTGAACTCATTGCGAAGTCTCTTGTACTGGCCAAACAGATAACCAACCTCGCGTGCGCCAACACCGATATCACCTGCAGGAACGTCTGTATCAGCACCGATGTGCTTAGCAAGCTCTGTCATGAAGCTCTGGCAGAAGCGCATGATTTCTCCGTCGCTTCTTCCTCTGGGGTCGAAATCGGAGCCGCCCTTACCGCCGCCCATTGGGAGGCCTGTAAGGCTGTTTTTAAATGTCTGCTCAAATCCGAGGAACTTCATAATAGAAGCATTTACAGAGGGATGGAAGCGAAGTCCTCCCTTATAAGGGCCGATAGCAGAGTTGAACTGAACTCTGAATCCGCGGTTTACCTGTACCTTACCATTATCGTCAACCCAAGAAACTCTGAACACGATCATACGCTCGGGCTCTACCATTCTTTCGATGATGCCTGTCTTTTCAATGTCGGGGTTCTTCTCAAGCACAACCTCAAGTGACTCAAGAACCTCCTTTACTGCCTGAAGGAATTCGGGCTGATCGGGGTCACGCTTCTGCGTGTCCGCATAAACTTTTGCGAGATACTGATTCTTAAAATCCATTATAGTATATCCTTTCAAAAAAATTA
>JAZROG010000086.1:0-5017 GCA_045648605.1 Eubacteriales bacterium
AGATGTGAAATTACCAGAGATTTTTAAATGACAAATGGGACGTCGAGGTCGCCGTCCCCTACAAAAAACGTCTGTGACAGTTCGATAAATTCCTATTTATCAAAAAATATTTAACCAAAAAGTTAAATATGTCTTGACAAACCGCAAAACATATGCTATAATATATTTAACCAAAAAGTTAAATGATGTAAGGAGGAGAAATTGTGGGAATTCAAAACACGATAAAAGCCCTGTCCGATCCTATCCGCAGAGAGATTTTAGAAATGCTGAAGGCAGGCAGGCTTCCCGCGGGAGAGATAGCAAACCGTTTTTCGGTCAGCGGCGCGGCAGTTTCCAAGCATCTTTCGGTTCTGCGCGAAGCTGACCTGATACGAGATGCACGCGAGGGAAAATTTATTTTTTACGAGCTGAATACCTCTGTTCTTGAAGAGGTAATGCTTTGGCTCACAGGCCTGAAAGGAGAGAAAAATGATTAAGAAAAATTGGGTTATTTTGACGGTAACATCCATTATCATTCTTTTGCCTGTTTTGGCAGGAGTGATTTTATGGGATCAGCTCCCCGAGCAGATCCCGAGCCATTGGAATATGGCAGGGGAAATTGACAGCTACAGCAGCAAGGCGTTTGCAGTCTTTGCTCAGCCTTTGATTATGCTTGCAATCCAATGGGCGGCGGTATTTGCCACAAATGCCGACCCGAAAAGGCAAAATCATCAGGGCAAGGTCTTGCATCTTGTTTTTTGGCTTATTCCCGTGCTCAATATCGTGCTTTCCGCTGTAACATATACGGCAGCTATGGGCAAAGAGGTGAAGGTAGAGGTTATTTCCCCCATTCTCGTCGGCTTGATTTTTGTTGTCACTGGCAATTATCTGCCTAAATGCAAGCAGAATTATACCATCGGCATCAAAATTCCGTGGACTCTGAATAGTGAAATAAATTGGAATAAAACACACCGACTTGCAGGGTGGCTCTGGGTGATCTGCGGTCTTGCTATTATGCTGGCGGGATTTTTCGGACTGCTCTGGATCGTTGTGGCAGCTCTTCCGATAATGGTTCTCGTTCCGCTTGTCTATTCTTATATTCTGAGCCGCAAAGGAATATAAGAAAATTATAGCAATAATATTCAGACTTTCTCGACACGCTGGCAGACTTCGAAAAAGGTAGGAATATTTTTCATTCTTACATTCGTCGGCGTACTCGGTACGACAGAGTGTAAGAACGGAAAAAGCAAGTAAGCACAAGGCTTTCCTCTGGATTACCTTGTGCTTCTTTTTGAATTTAATTTTTTCTCTTTTTTTGACTTTTTTATTTTTACTATTATCTACTTGCGGTATTACAGCTTTTTCGACAGTCTGAATCCGCCGAATCCTCGGCGGATTTCCTATAAAATTTCTTTTTATCAGTGCTTCGCTAAATGAATTTGCCCCACAGTCATCAATTATACATATTGTTATTCTTCATATATGCACATATCTGCTCACCGTGCTGCTGCTCCTCTGCCTGAATATGGTTGAGAATTCTGCGGTGCTCGGGCACAGTAAATTCAAAAACGCTTGTATCATAAAGACTTGAAGCATGCTTTTCGGTTGTGAGCATATCCGTGCAAAGAAAAGCATCCTGCTTTCTCTCATCCTCGCTTCCATAAGAAAAAGCCTCGGTATTCTGATTATTTGAATTGCCGATGGTGGCGGGCATTTGGGGAGTACCGCCGTTCATCATTTCATTTACTGTCTTGAGATGCTCCTGCTCGGTCTTTGCCATGGTCTCAAAAAGTGTTTTTAAAACCGTACTCTTTGCCTCGGCACTGTAGCGATTGTATTTGTCAATACAAAGCTGCTCCTGTCCTGCAAGATCCTTTAAAAGTCCGTTTTCTTTTGTAGAAAGTGTGTTCATAATCATATCTCCTTTGTTTTTTTATTAAATTTCCCCAATCTCACGATTTTTTATTCATCTTATAGTGAAAAATACTTTTTTCCACTAATAGTAGAGAGGGCGCAAAACGAAAAGTTTATTTTTATTCTTCAAGTAGGTTTACAAATGCTGAAAAAATATATAATAAAAATGGAAAACAAAAAGCGAGGAGGAAATAAAATGAACCCCGTGGATTTTGGAAAAAAATCACCATGCTGAGAAAAAAAGCAGGGTCTCACTCAAAGTGAGCTTGCCCTAAGGCTGAATGTGAGCGACAAGGCTGTGAGTAAATGGGAGAGAGGCGCGTCTCCTCATAGGTGCATACATACTGTTCTACAACAACGAACGTATTCAACTCAAAACAAAACTGACTCCTCTCGAAAAGCGATGTCAGTTCGTTGTCTAAAATTTAATATTTTCTACCTTAGGACTCTTTTTTGTGCTGTCCGCACAATTTGGGGCAGTTCAAATCGACTCGGACGCTTTTTTATTGAGAAATTATCCGGCTGTGCATTTTCCCTTCCACAAACCTTCATTTGCTTTATTTTTTGCAAAAAATAAATAAAATTCAATCTTTTAGGGATAATTTACCCGAAAGTAACCTCCCACAGGGCAAGATACTGCGCAAGAAGAACAGCATCCTCGGCAGCAAAAGCCACCATCGGAAATACCGACAAAGTCATTAACAATGCAAGTATTGTTAAAAATATTTTTTTCATTCAGAAGCGTGCTTTAAGATCAGTTAAATGTTGCTTTTCCTCTGAAGATAGCATAGAGCTTGGAAACGTCAGTATATTCAATTATTCCGTTGCCATCCATATCGCCGGGAACAGCAGCCTCCTCTTCTTCAACAGTAACAACACCGTTTGTGAATACAGGGAGAAGCTCGGTTTCGAAGTCCTCACCGAAGAAAGGATCTTCTTCTACAGCGCTAAGCTCGAAAGTATAGTCGCCTTCCGCAACATCTTCCTTAACTGTAAATTCAAAAGTAACATCAAGCTCAAAAGCTGTAGTAAGCTCCTCAAGATCCATAGAAAAGATCTGCACAAAGCCTACAGACTGGTCATAAGTAGGATCCTTGAAGTTGGGTTCGCCATTAGCCATTACAACATTTTTAAGCTCAAACTTTGTGCTATCGAAGCTCAGACGAACGCGAGCTGCTGTAAGAACCTTGTCTGCAGTGAGCGTAAGGGCAAAGCTTTCGCCTGCTGTTGCCTTTGCAGAGCTGAGAGTAACAGAAATATTTTCAAGTGTCTCTTCTGCGACAACGGGAACTGCAACAACCATTCCGAATGCCATAAGAACTGCCAAGAATAATGACAATAATTTTTTGATTGTTTTTTCTCCTAACAAACTTTTTTAATTTTAGTAAAATGTGTTACCAGTTACGTCAATTGTTGCATGTTTTTCAATAATTGTCAACAGTTTTTTATAAATTTTATTCCATTGTACCAATCATTTTATCTGTTCACAGAATTTTGCAAATGCCTCCATGCCCTTCTCGGTTCTTTTATAGACCCCCGCATCCTCAAGCACACGCACAAAAGTTTTTCCGATCTCAAAATGCAGGATATCCATAACATTTTCTTCGGTAAATTCGTATTTATCGGCAAAAGCAAGATACCAAGCCTCATGCTTTTGCGTTCTTTCGTCCGATGAAAGCTTCTCTCCCGCAAGGATCATGGAAGAAACAAGCTCCATTTCGCTCTTTAGTCGCGCAGGAAGCACCGCAAGTCCCATAACCTCTATGAGTCCGATATTTTCCTTCTTTATATTATGAAGCTCGGCATGGGGATGGAAAACTCCCATAGGATGCTCTTCTGTTGTTATATTATTTCGGAGGACAAGATCAAGCTCAAAATCATCGCCGCGTCTGCGCGCAATAGGTGTTATGGTATTATGCGGCTCACCACCGGTTTCAGCGAAAACAAACACACTCTCGTCGCTGTATCCCCTCCAAGAGCAGAGGATTTTATCAGCGAGGTCAACAAGACGCTGCTTGTCGCATCCGCGGAGTCTGATTACCGACATAGGCCATTTTACGATTCCCGCCTTTATATACTCAAATCCCGCAAAGCTTATCTCGCGCTCGATGGGTGCTTTTTCCATGGCGAAGATATATCTGCCGCCCTGCATATGATCATGGCTGAGGATAGAGCCGCCCACTATGGGCAGATCTGCATTTGAGCCGATGAAATAATGAGGCAGATAGCTTACAAAATCAAGAAGCTTTGCAAAGCTGGAGCGATTTATCGCCATAGGGGTGTGCTCGGCACTCAGGGCAATGCAATGCTCATTATAATATACATAGGGTGAATACTGCAAAAACCAATCACAACCGTCAATTTTGAGGGGAATAAGGCGAATATTCTGTCTTGCGGGATGGTTAAGTCTGCCTGCATAGCCTTCATTTTCGGGGCAAAGGAGACATTTCGGATATCCCGCCTGCGGAAGTAGCTTTGCGGCGGCAATCGCCTTAGGGTCCTTTTCGGGTTTTGAAAGATTTATAGAAATATCTATATCTCCGTATTCCGATGGCACAGTCCAGTGCTGATCCTTCTTGATTCTCCCTTTTCTTATATAGTTACTTGCAATGCTCAGAGAATAGAAATAATCCGTCGCCTTTTTGGGATCCTCTGAATGAAGCTCCGAGAATCTATTTGCAACATCACTCGGTCTTGGCATCAGAGCACCCATGAGCTTTGTATCGAAAAGGTCGAAATAATCAACCCCATCGCCATCTATAAGTCCTTTTTCAAAGGCATACTCACAAATACCTGACAAAATATCCTCAAGTTCATCCTCGGGAAGATCCTTTGTACAGGTGATCTCATCCTTTTGAGGCTCTGTATAGTCATCAAGCCTCAAAATCTCAAGCAAACGGTTTGTAGCCCAAGCTCTGTCGTTTTTTTCGATTATCCTGTTTTTTTCAGAATAGTTCACAAGCCTTTTAATTAAAATGTTTATCTTTTCCATTTTTCTTTCCATTTGTTTTTTGATATATTATACCCCAAAACATCAAAAGAAAAACAAAGCGTTTTTTCAAAAAACAAAAACCCTCGCACCGTACGCTTGCGAGGGCTTTTGTTTAATTGCGGATATTAGTAC
>JAZROG010000087.1:0-16769 GCA_045648605.1 Eubacteriales bacterium
TATCTGAGAAGAGGTTACTTACTGTATCCCTCCTCATGCCGGCGGGGCAGTCCCTTTGGCCTGCCGGCATGAGGCGCGATACAGTAAGTTACTTTTTTGAGGATAATCAATTATCGTGAACTATCCCTCAGCAGATCCCAATCCTCACAAAAAAACAGAGGTCGGAGTCTAAAAGCTTAAACTCCGCCCTCTGTTTTCTTGTCTCCTTATTAGGGTCTCCAGATCGGTGACCAGCCTTCCTCGTCCTCTGTCTCGTATGGGATAGCAACAGTATCCGTGTCTGTGTCCTTGCTCTCATCCCCTCCGCATGAAACAAAACCAAAGGGAATTGCAAGAACGAGTAACATAAGAAGTGCCTTTGTAAGTAAATTTCTCATATTCCTTCCGCCTTTCGACTTGTTTTCGCCTAATATTTTATCAGTTTTATTCCATGTTGTCAATAGATATGTAAAAAACAGTTGACAAAATCGGGGATATGTGATACAATATGAGAACCATTCTCATTTTCAAAAAACAAGGAGGCAAAAATGGCAAACGGAAGATATAACACCGCGGCAAGGGAAGCGATCCTTGCATTTTTTGCCTCGAATCCCGATAGACAATTCACCGTGGACGGAGTTTTCGACGAAATATCCGCTCTGCTCACAAAGGCTCCCGGAAAAAGCACTGTTTACCGCCTGCTTTCAAATCTTACCTGCGACGGAGTTCTCCGTAAATACAGAGACGGAACCGATTCCTTTACTCTTTATCAGCTTGTCAGAACGGGCGGCTGCGAGCATCATCTCCATATGAAATGTACCTCCTGCGGCATGATCTACCATCTTGAATGTGACCGAAGCCACGAAATGCTCTCGCATATTTTTGAGCATCACGGCTTTAAGATCGACAGCGGAATTTCGATGCTTTACGGTCAGTGTGAGGGCTGCAGAAAGGAATGAAAACAAACATGAGAAAAAATTTAATACCCATCCTTTTGCTTCTGCTGCTTGCCTTTTCCCTTTTGTCCTGCGCAGAGGTTAAGGAAGATAAAAAAAATGACGGAATCAGCATCGTAACAACGGTTTTTCCCCAATATGATTTTTCAAAAAAGCTCACCGAGGGAGCTTCCGCTTCTGTAAAGATGCTAATCCCTGCGGGAAGCGAGGCTCATTCCTATGACCCCACCCCCGCCGACATGATAGCGGCAGCAAACAGCGACATTTTCATATGGGTCGGCGGCGAGAGCGAGGCTTGGGCAGAAAAGATAATAAAAAGCACAATTACGGAAAAAACAAGGGTCATTGCGCTGATGGACACCGTTAATCTTCTTGAAAGCAACAGCGGCCATGAGCATGATGAGACAGAGGAGCATGACCACAGCCACGACGAGCACGTTTGGACATCTCCAAAAAACGCAATCAAGATAGTAAATTTGCTTTGTGATACACTTTGCGAGATCGACGCGGAAAACGCAGATATATACAGAAAAAATGCGGAAAAATATCTTGAATCTCTTTCACAGCTCGATGCTGAATTTGAAGCACTTGCCAAAGAGATCGGCAAAAGACCGATCATAATAGGCGACAGATTTCCTTTTATGTACCTTTCAAATGATTATAGGCTTGAATTTGTCTCTCCCTTCAAGGGCTGCTCATCCCATACCGAGGCTTCAATGGCGGAGATGGCATCCGTCATTGAAGAAGCAAGAGAAAACGGCGCAAAAACTGTCTTTTCGGTGGATTTTTCAAACGAAAAAATGGCAAAAAGCATAGCGGATGAGATCGGCGCATCGGTATCGCGCCTTTATTCCTGCCATACAGCATCGGGAGATGACATAGAAGCAGGCAACGGATATATAGAGATAATGGAAAAGAATCTCACCGCCCTTCGAACCTCTTACAAATAAAAAAGATAGGATAAAAATTTTGAAAAACAAAACACAGCATCAGATAGAATGCAGAGGGCTTTCCCTCTCTTATGACGGAAAAACAGTGCTTTCCGATGTGAATTTTTCGGTGTCTGCAGGGGACTATCTCTGCATCGTAGGCGAAAACGGCTCGGGAAAAAGCACTCTCATAAAGGCTCTTATCTCTCTTAAAAGGCCTTCGGGCGGAGAGATACTTTTCGGCGAGGGAATTTCAGGCAGAAACATCGGTTATCTTCCACAGCAGACCGCATTTCAAAGGGATTTCCCCGCAAAGGTAAGAGAAATTGTCATTTCGGGCTGTCTCGGCAGAGGCGGTTTTTCCCCTTTTTACAAGGCTTCGGACAAAAAAAGAGCTGCCGAGGCAATGGAGAAAATGGGTATTTCCCACATTGCCGAAAGCTCATTTTCCTCTCTTTCGGGGGGACAGAAGCAGAGAGTAATCCTTGCAAGAGCGCTCTGCGCCGCGGAAAAAATGCTTCTTCTTGACGAGCCCGTAACGGGACTTGACCCATCATCCGCAAAAGAGCTGTATTCCCTCATTTCCTCTCTCAATAAAAACGACGGAATGACCGTGATCATGGTCTCCCACGATATCGGTCACTCCATGAAGCACGCGAATAAGATACTGCACCTTGATAAATCGGTCAAATTCTTCGGTACAAGGGATGAATACCTTTCCTCCTCCGCATTTGGTGCGCTTATGGGAGGTGAATCGGATGAATGATATTTTTGCTTCTCTCGGAATGTATTTTTCCTATAAATTCGTTCTCTTCGCCTTTGTTGTGGGAGTTCTCGTTTCACTTTGCGCCTCGCTTCTCGGCGTAACACTTGTGCTTCGCCGCTGCTCGATGATAGGAGACGGTCTTTCACACGTTGCCTTTGGCGCATTGGCTATATCAACCGTGCTTGGGGCATCTCCTCTTGCATTTTCACTTCCCGTTGTGGTCATTGCCGCAATTTTGCTTTTGCGCATAAGCGAAAACAGCAAAATAGGAGGTGATGCCGCCATTGCCATGATATCAAGCGCATCGGTGGCACTGGGAGTCATTGCAATTTCACTGACCACGGGCATGAATTCGGACGTTAATTCCTATATGTTCGGATCGCTCACCGCAATGGAGAGCGGCGATATCATCCTTGCCATTGCCCTTTCGATATTTGTTCTTGTATTTTATATTTTCTTCTTCCATCGCATCTTTGCATTTACCTTTGACGAGGATTTTGCAAGGTCTGCGGGACTAAGGGTAGAGCTTTATAAGACTGTAACGGCAATCGTAACCGCCGTCACCATCGCAATCGGCATGAGAGTTATCGGCGCAATGCTAATCTCGGCTCTCATCATCTTCCCGGCGCTTGGAGCAATGCGAGTGTTCAGCGGCTTCAAGGCGGTGTGTATCTTCTCCGCCATTCTTGCGGTGATCTCTGCCTCTCTCGGCATCTGCGCCTCCTGTCTCCTTGCACTTCCCACAGGCGCGGCGATCGTGGCATTTAGTGCCGTATCCTTCCTTGCCTGCTCTGCCATCGGCGGAGCTATGAAAATTGGCAAAAAATAAATTTGTGAGGTAAAAATGGATAGATATAAGGATCATCCGTCCTTTGGAGAGGATAGAAGCTTGAAAAAACCGATAAACAGGATAGCCGCCATCCATGATATTTCATGCCTTGGCAGATGCGCGCTGACAATTATTATTCCCGTGCTTTCCGCAATGGGACATCAGTGCGTACCGCTTCCCACTGCGCTTCTTTCCACACATACGGGCGGCTTTGAAAATATGTTTTTCTCGGATCTTACGACCCAAATGGGCGAGATCGCAAGCCATTGGAGGTCTATCGGCACCGATTTTGACGCAATTTACAGCGGATTTCTCGGAAGCGCGGAGCAGATCGAGATGCTCACGGGATTTATTCGTGATTTTTCAAGAAAAAATGACGGCTCCCCCGCCTTTGTTGCCATCGACCCCGTTATGGGCGATGACGGAGAGCTTTATTCCACATATACAAGTGATCTGATGCTTGGAATGAGCCGCCTTTGCTATGGCGCAGACCTTATAACCCCAAATCTTACCGAGGCTTGCTTTCTGACAGGTGAAAAATATCCCTCCCACCCTCTCACCCCGGCAGAGGGAAAGGAAATGGCAGAAAGTCTGCTTAAAAATCTTTCCGAAAAATTCGGATGCAAGAAAACTGTGGTAAGCGGTATCCCTTGCGAGGATGGGGGAGAAAAAAGAGTGCTGACAGCCGCGCTTGAAGAAAAAAAGGCCATGCCTTTTTTCCATGGCACAGCCCTTATGTCCCGCTCTTATCCCGGCACAGGTGATCTTTTTGCTTCGGTGCTTCTCGGCAAGCTTCTTTCGGGCGAAAAATTCCAAATTGCTCTTGACTATGCCTGCGATTTCACAGCATATGCCATCGCCTTCTCGGAAGGATATGCAACCCCAATAAGAGACGGTCTTGTAATCGAGCCATGCCTTCGAGGGCTGATGTAAAAGCCTTATTTTATAAGTGAAAGCAGACCTTTCATTTGGTTCATAAGCTCTCTGCACCGCATTTCCACCGCTCTTTCGAGATTTAGTATATCCTCGCATTTTTCTCCCTCGGAGGCGCATCCGCAAAGCCTTACCGCACCCTCAAGAATACATATCATATAGTAGAGATAATCGCAGCAGAGCCTCTCGCTGATATCCGAGGAAACAAGGTCATCGCAAAGCCTTTTTAATATATTTTGCGCCTTTTCCATATAGAGCTCCCTTTCGTCATCCGAGCAGATGGAATTATTATTCCTCTTCTCAATTATAAGATCCTTTCGGGCATAAAATAGCTCTTTTTGTGCTTTCTCCGCAATCGCGATAAGCGGCTCGTAGGATGATAAAAACAAAAGGCTTTCGGTCATTTCCTCGCCTGTTTTCATAAGAGGGATCACCATGGTGCAAAAGCCATCGAAAACAGAGCCGATTTTCGAATTTTTCATGGCCTTTGTTTCCGAATAGATAAGAGAATCTATTAAAACCCCCGCCTCACGGATAAAATCCTTTGAGGCATGGCAAACATCATATTTCATATCAAAACACCTCCCACCTAAAGTATATGCGGGAAAGCAAAATTCGACATAAAAGGATAAGAAAATGGACATTAAAAATTTCAAAAATCATATATTTGACCTTGACGGAATAATAGCCAATTCTATGGGGCATTGGGCAAAAACAATGCTCAGCATAGTGGACGAGGCGGGAGTTGATTATCCCGCGGATATTATCAAGCAGATAACTCCACTTGGCGATAAGGGCATTGCAAAATATTTTATGGATCTTGGAGTAAAGGGCACCGAGGAAAGCCTCATCGAGCGGATGCACGAGATAGCATACCCAAAATATCGCGATATTATCGAAGCAAAGGCAGGAGCTGTGGATTATATAAAAGCTCTCGCCGCAAAGGGATGCAAGCTTTTTGTCCTTACGTCAAGTCCCCATCTGCTTCTTGACCCGTGTCTTGAAAGATATGGGATTTTTGAGCTGTTTGACAGGGCTTATTCCTCGGATGATCTGGGACTGTCAAAATCAAATCCCGAAATTTATAAAAAGCTTTGCCGGAAGGAAGGCATAGCCATAAACGAAACCGTTTTTTATGACGATAATGTCATTGCGCTCCAAAAGGGCAAGCTTGCAGGACTTTTTACCTGCGGTGTTTATGACGATTCCTCCGCCGAATATACCGAAAAAATAAAGGAAACCGCAGATAAATTTATACTCTCATTCGAAGAACTTTTGTGATGCAAAAAGAGGCTGATTTATTCAGTCTCTTTTTGGTTTGATCAATTTAAATAGGAATTTGTGGGGGCGTGAGGACGCTGTCGATATAAAGTTTTGATCGACCTTTTTTAAAAGGTCGCGTGGTCAAGCGCACGTGCGCTTGCCGCCACCGCAGTGGCGGAATACTTTTAGCGGAGTTTTCTTTTTGCCAAGCTTTTTCATTTTTCGAAGCACCTTTCTTCAAGTTCTGACTAATTTTACCACGTTTTTTTCGAAAAATCTACCTAAAAATGAAAAGTTACGCAAAAAATATTGCAAAATTCGAATAAATGTGGTATCATTATAGGGATTATAATTATTAAAGAGGTAAAAAATCATGCTTAACGATAAAAAAGTCTCATTTTCCGGTGTTCAGCCAAGCGGAAATCTCACCATCGGAAATTATCTCGGCGCACTGCGCAATTTCTCAAAATACAGCGAGGAATTCCAGACCTTCTATTGCGTTGTTGATATGCACGCGATAACGGTTCGTCAGGTTCCCGCGGAGCTTCGCCGCAGAACCTTTGAAACTCTCGCTCTCTATATCGCCTGCGGCCTTGACCCCGAAAAGAACTGCCTTTATGTTCAGTCCCATGTGCCTGCTCATGCAGAGCTTTCCTGGATACTTAACTGCTATACCATGTTCGGTGAGCTTGGCAGAATGACACAGTTCAAGGACAAGAGCGCAAAGCACGCAGACAATATCAACGCAGGTCTTTTCACATATCCTACCCTTATGGCGGCGGATATCCTGCTCTATCAGACAGATGTTGTTCCCGTTGGAGTTGACCAGAAGCAGCACGTTGAGCTTGCAAGAAACATCGCTAACCGCTTCAATCAGGCTTATTCGGATACATTCACAGTTCCCGAGCCGATAATCGAAAAGAGCGGCATGAAGATAATGTCACTTGCCGACCCCACAAAGAAGATGAGCAAGAGCGATGAAAATACAAATGCGGTGGTTTATATTCTTGATGACAGAGATTCGATCATCAGAAAATTCAAGCGGGCAGTTACAGATTCGGATACAGAGATCCACTATGCCGAAGGCAAGGACGGAATAAACAATCTTATTTCTATTTATTCCTGCTTCACAGGCAAGAGCATAGAGGAGATAGAAGCAGAATTCTCCGGCAAGGGATATGGCGATTTCAAGCTTGCAGTCGGCGAGACCTGCGCGGATGCGCTTGCGCCCGTTCAGGCTAAATTCAATGAGCTTCTTTCTGACAAGGCTTATCTTGAAGGCGTTATGAAGAACGGCGCAGAGCAAGCCTCCTACTTTGCGAGAAAGACACTCACAAAGGTCAAGAAAAAAATCGGCTTCGTGATCTGATAAAAGAAAGGCAGCAAAAAAATGCACGCTTCACTTATAAAAATCATCATAGGAATTGCCGCGGTTGTATGCGCAGCTCTCCTTTCCTATGTTTGCACACCCCTTGTGCGTGTGCTGGCGTTTAAGATCGGCGCGGTGGATGTTCCACGTGACGGAAGAAGAATGCACAGCGTTCCGATCCCAAGAATCGGAGGTCTTGCCATCTTCATCGGCTTTGCTCTCACGATACTTTCATTCTGCCCTATGAGCAAATTTTTGGCTGTGGTGCTTTTCGGAGCACTTGTCATCGTGGTTATGGGCGTTCTTGACGATATTTTCGCCCTTAACGCGCTCCTCAAATTTGCGGTTCAGCTTGCGGTGGCGATCTTTGCCGCCATTGAGGGTGTGACCATTGAGTTTATCACACTTGGCAGTGATATGATCTCTCTCGGATTTTGGGCATATCCCATAACCGTTATCTGGATCGTGGGACTCACCAATTCCATCAACCTTATCGACGGTCTTGACGGACTTGCTTGCGGAGTTTCCGCCATCTGCTCAATGTCACTTTTTGTGGTAATGATCATTCTCGGTGATTTTCAATCTGCGCTTATCATCGCCATCGTAATCGGTGCTTGCGTAGGATTTTTCCCCTTCAATGCCCATCCCGCAAAGATCTTTATGGGTGATACGGGCGCTCAGACCCTCGGATATCTGCTTTCACTTATCGCCATAGAGGGCGTTTTTAAGACACACACAGTCTTTTCATTTCTCATTCCCCTCTCCATATTCGGTCTGCCTCTCTTTGATACCTTTTTTGCCATCGTGCGCAGACTTCTCAGGGGAAAAAGTCCCTTTTCCTCGGACAGAGGACATATTCATCACCGACTTATCGACATGGGCTTCGGTCAGAAAAAGAGCACAAAAATTCTCTATTCCATCTGCGGAATACTGGGAATTGCCGCTGTGCTTCTGACTTTGAAATATTATGTTCCCGCCGCCCTTATCTTCCTTTCCGGCTTTGCGCTCTTCTTTATAAGCTCGTTTGTTTATAAAAATCCCTCTACAAGAGCTTATACCGCAATGTTTACCGACGAGGATGCTGTGGAGAGCGGAATCAAGATCGCAAGCGACGATGAAATTTCAAATATTGTCGTAAACCTTGCCGCAGGAGCGGATAATTCGAAAAAAGACGGAGACAAGGAAGAAAAATAAGAAAAAAGCAGAAAGGAGGACCTCAATATGGCTGAAAAAAAGAAAAAAAGCTTTTCTTTATGGGATAAATTAAGCCCCACCATGCGTATGGTCATCTTTATCGGCGGCGCAGTTCTCATAATAATCCTCATAATCGTCGGAATATGCCTTCTTCAGCTAAGACCCGACGAGAAAAAGACGGGACAGACAGGTAACGGTCTCAACAAGGATTTCTCTCTCCTTATCGGAGAAAGAGAGGATGACAAAAATTTTTCCGAGGAATATGTGAATTCCGATATGAATACAGAGCAGATATTTGCGATGTATGAAGAAAACAATTCATATTATCATGAATGTACCGTGACAGTCTTTGGCGCTGACGGCTCAAAATTTGAGAGGGTAAAAAGAATCCTGCGCGATGGGGACAAATATAATATCAGAACATACAATAAAAACACCCTTATCGAAACCATAAAATGCGACGGAAAGAATACTGTCATCATAAATGAGACCACGGGAAATCGAAATACCATTTCTCTTTCTGACGTGGCACACCCCATGGAGCTGGCATCGATGCCGAGTCACAACAATCTGATCTCTCTTTTGAAGGAATACGAGAACGACAAGGAAAATGCAGCCCTCAATGATATTTCCTTTAATTTATCAAGATCAAGAGACATGAATATCCTTGAAATCGAGATAAAATATAAGGACACCGAAATGGTGGAAAAATATCGGTATTATCTGAATTACGGTATTATTTACAGCTGTGAGTCTGCCACCGAGGGCGGCAAAATGAAGTCTTATTCTATGAATACCACCTATTTTGACAATAATATTTCTTCTTATCTTTCACCAAGTTCATTCGATGTAAATTAAGCAAAGAGGTTGGTTCAATCAACCTCTTTTTGTTTGATAGGGGAAGGGGGATTTGCTGAGGGTTCATTCACAAGAATTGTTTATCTGAGAAGAGGTTACTTACTCTTTAGGCGCTCATGCCGGCGGGGCAGTAACTTTGGCCCGCCCCAAAGTTACTGCCCCGCCGGCATGAGGCGCGATACAATAAGTTACTTATTTGAGGATAAACAACTATCGCAAACGAGATGTCAGCAAATCCCGCATCCCCACATTTTCTCGAAACAGAAAATTATTTTATCTCAACATTTCCGTCGGTTATTTTAAGCGAGCTTGAGAAGAACACCCCGAGAGCTTTTGCCATATATTCGGTGTCCTTTGCACCTGCAGTTTCAAGTGCAGAATGCATCGCAAGCTGTGCAAGACCAATATCAACAGTATTAAGCGACACCTGCGTATTCAAAATATTTCCGAGGGTCGAGCCGCCCGGCATATCGGCTCTGTTTGCATATGACTGCACAGGAACGCCCGCCTTCTCGCAAATAAGTCTGAAAAATGCATCAGAAACCGCATCGGTGGTGTACCTTTGATTTGCGTTATATTTGATAACGATACCTCTGTTCATATAGACAGAATGATTCCTATCGGAATACTCGCCATGGTTGGGGTGAGTCGCATGGGCATTGTCACAGGAAACAAGGAAGCTGTCGGCAATTCTCATTTTGAGAGCCTCACCGTCACCGCCCATAGCGGAATTTATGCGCTCAAGCGTATCCGTAAGGAATGTTGAGGCAGCACCCTGCTTTGTCTGGCTACCAACCTCTTCATTATCGAAAAGGCAATAAACGGGAGTGCTTTCACTCTTTTCGGCTCTCAAAAATCCTTCAAGTGACGCAAATGCACACTGGAGATCGTCAAGCCTCGGCGCGGTGATGAAATTGCCCCATTCTGCGCCCTTGTCAAGATTATAAAGGAAAAGATCGGTGCTGATGATATCCTCCTTTGCAGCTCCTGCCTTTTCTGCAACTGCAAAAAGGAAATAGTCCCTTGAGGTTATATCGCCAAAGAGAGGGATCATATCAACTGCGGCATTATAAGACATTCCGTCATTTGCATTTCTGTTCATGTGGATGGCAACATTTGGAATAATCGCCATAAAATCGTCAAGATCAACATTTTTGGTTTCAAATCCCTTCTCTGTGCGAACTGTAATTCGTCCCGCAATAGAAAGGGGTCTGTCAAGCCATGTTGAGCAGAGCATACCACCGTATTTTTCACTTGAAAGACGGACATAGCTGCCATCTGCCAGCTCCGCATTCTCCTTTATCTTAAAGGTGGGGCTGTCGCTATGTGCGGCACTCATCATAAATCCGCAGAAATCCTCCGAGGGTATCTTAAAGGCAATAAGAGACGAGCCGTTTCTTGTTACAAAATAACCCTTGCCTGCTCTGAGAGACCATTTTTCGCCCTCGCAAAGTCTTTCAAATCCATTGCTTTCAAGTATAGAAGCGGTGTTTGATACCGCATGAAAAGCCGTGGGGCTTTTTTCAATATAGTCAAATAATTTCTTGTTCATTTTACTTAAACCCTTCCAAATTATAAATCTTTTTTATCCTTTTCTTCAAGTGCCTTCACTCTTTCAAGCAGCTCTGCCGCATAGATGAAAAGCAGACCGAGAGCAGATGAAAGAAATGCTATGATAAGACCCAAAACAGCATCCGCAAGGCTCCCTGAGCCTGCGCTGCTAAACACAAGGCAAAATCCGATAACACAGCCAAGAAAGAAGATTATTCCGCTTATCCTGAAGAATTTTGACATATCTTAATTTTCTTCCTTTCTGAAATGATAAACTATGCTGTCCATATCGCCACGAAGAACAAAATCAATGCCAAGACGCATAAGAGCCTTTCCGGTCATTGTTTTTTGAATGGGAGTGTTGACCTGCGGATTGTTTCCAACCGAAATTTCGCTTTGTTCGATTCCGTCAATTTCCTCAAATGAGTATTTTGCATCCTCCTCAAGACCGTCAAGACGAAGTCTTTCATAGATGCGCATAGCACCAATGCCTCTTCCGAAAATGAAGATGTCCATTTCCTCCGTTCCAACATCCTGAAGCAGACGGTTGAAATCAATTTTAAAATAGTCAACCCCGCAGTTGTCGATGAGGTAGCAGGTCTTATCGAATATATATTTTTTAACCTCGGGAAGCGCGAAATTGAGAACATGACGCCTATCGAATCTGCCGTCGTCCTTGCCCTTTGAGCGCAGGATCCATTCCGGGTGCTCCGCAGCAATAGGGCTATCAACATAACAACATTCAGGCTCCATCAAAAGTCCGAACATCATTCCGCGGCGGTGAAGCTCGTCGGAAATGTATTTAAGTCCCTTGGGGAAGCGTTCAGTATTTTCATTCCAAACACCCATTCCCTTTTGATAGTCATAGCCTTCCTTGCCCTCGCCCTGCCAGCCGGCATCAAGGATAAGCGCTTCAACGCCTATTTCATGAGCGATATCGATAACGGAAAGTATCTTTTCCTCATTTATCTGGCTGAAAAATGTGCCAAAGGGATTATAGAGCACGGGCATAATGCGTCTTGCCTCTATCTGACGCATAAGGTGCTTTCGGGAGTACGCATGGATATTTCGGCTGCTCTGACGAAAGCCGCCCTCGGTAAAGCCGATGGCGAGAACAGGGGTTGAAAATTCCTCACCGCCGCAGAGTCTGAGACAAAAATCCCAATTATTAAGTCCTGCGGATATCTGAACATTGCCAAAAACCGTGCGCTCGGCTATCATCTTGTGATTTCCGCTCCAAAGCAGAGTGAAAAACCAAACATCACCGCCTCGCGCGGTGGCATCCCCCTCGTCTATCATAATGAGCGGAACAGCATCGGGGCCCGAAAGACCGTTTCGTGTCTGAAGAACCGTCTGACCGTCACGCATTTTTTCTCTTGTTATTCTGTATTCATCCGACCATTGACCTGTAAGGGTTGTGAGGCGGTAATCATCTCTGTACGGGAGATGGCAAAGACCCGAAAAGAGGGTATCAAAATACATTTCCTCGCTGCCTCTGTTGTGGATAACGGCATTTTTTTCGATGATATCACAATCCTCAAGCAATGTATATACAAGCTCGACATCAAGCGGCTTATATTTATCGGAAAGAGTTATTTTCAGCGTATTTTCTTCGATGGTATGGCTCTTGTAATAAAGCTCCGCCTCTCTTGTTCCGTCCGAAAAACGAACCTCCATTGTCGGCTCGCAGTTACCGCCGTATGTAAGACCGCCATGGTATTCCTCATAGTCGGCTTCAAACTGCGTTCTGCCAAGCGAGCGATGCTTTACCACGCTTTTGATATCGGGAAGATCCTCCTCGAACAATCTCGTACCAAAATATAATGTAACAAGCCTTCCGCTTTCTCCTATCGCCATTGCATAGGTCATTTTTTCGCTTGAGTGAAAACCTTGATGCTTCCATTAAAAATAATCGACATTTTAATGTACCATCCTTTCATCGGGTCTATGATACACTATTTAATTCATTTTGTCAAGTTAAAATGAAATTTATTTACCGCGATCCGAATGATTTTAAACCGCTATTGTGAGATAGCATTGCATTGTGGTAAAATTTATGTCTGATTTTTCGAAATGTGTTGACACATCTGGGAAAAGATGGTAAAATCAATAAAAATCTATATTTCCATGAAGGCTTTTATGAAGAAAATGTACACAAAAGAGCAGCTTCTTAAAATGGTAAAGAAGCTCTATGAGGATGATAATAAAACAGCCTAGCATGGAGATATGTATATGATCTCTACGAAAACAAGCTTGGACTTACAAACCTTATCTGGGTTTTTGCTCCAAATATAACAAACAACGTGAATTGCGATGCAATGTACTGCTATCCCGGTGACGAATATTGCGACATGGTGGGTATCGACTGGTACACAAACGGTGATTTTGAGATAGTAGATAACGATTTTTATTACAGACTCATGGAAACAGGCAAGGTTACTAACCTTGCGGAAATGGGTATAGGTAATAATCTTATGGCAGAAACCAAGGAAGAGCAGGAGGAGCTTTATACCGGACAGGCACTTATGAACAATGTTTATGAGATGTACAGAGAAGAGATGAAGGTCGGCTATTTCATGAACTATACGGGCAAAACAGGCTTCCTGTGGCTGCCCGGCGGTGATGAGGTCATGCAGAGCGAGCGCGTTCTGGAGCTTAAGGAAATGCCTGCTCTCTTCGAAAAGGTCACCGGCTTTAAATGCGAAAATTAAACAATGCAAATAAAAAATATACTGCCTCGTTTTCCGCGAGGCAGTATATTTTTTTATGAAAATTTTATTTTCTTATGAACAAAATTCCGAGAGTGTTTCTGCCGCAATGAGACGAGATGGTGCATCCCGCTCTTGTTATATGAACAGTAGCCTCAGGCATACATTCCTTTGCAACCTCAACACATCGGTCAATTATTTCCTTATCGCAGCCCGCATGAGTGACGAAAATATGGCTCTGCTCGATATCCGTACCGTCACCGACACGTTCTCTGATATATTTATCAAGAACTGCGGCAAATTTTCCTCTGTATTTTTTGCCCACCGACATTTTACCGCCGTCAACAACGATGCAGGGCTTCAGCTGGAGCAGATTTGCGCCAAATGCGGCAAGCGCGGAGCATCTGCCACCCTTGTGAAGAAATTCAAGGTCGTCAATGATGAAGGAAGCATCGACCTTCGGTATTATTTCATTGCAGGCATTTACAATATCCTCCGCTTCCATTCCGCTCTCCGCCATTTCAGCGGCACGGAGAAGCAAAAGTCCGCCGCCCGTTGAAAGATTTCTCGTGTCAACGGTATAAACGCCCTCAAAGCCCTCTGCCGCAAGACGGGCATTTGCATATGTGGAGGACATTTCAGAGCTTATGGTAAACAAAATAATTTTTTTACCGTCTGCGGTGTTTTCTCTGAAAAAATCTTCAAAATCCGAAATATTTATCGCGGCTGTCTTTGGAAGCTCGCCTGTTTTTTCATAGTGCGCATAGATAGCATCGGGGTCGATATCAACACCGTCCGTGAAGTGCTTTCCACCCAGATTTACCCCCATGGGGATTATCTTTATTCCGTATTTATCGATAAGCTCAAGGCTCAGATCGGTGGTACTGTCGCTTGCAATAAGTATTTTTTCGCTCATTTTACTATCTCCCATTGTAGCATTTTAGACAATTATACCCTCCTTTTCTAAACTCAAGTTAAACTTTTTTAGGTTTTTTAAAAAATTTTTTCATAAAGTGAGATATGTAAATGGGAATTTGTCGGTGCGGGGATTTCGCCTCTGCGGAGGCGACCGGCGCTGTCGCCGGCTCCCACGACCTTTTGAAAAAGGTCGATCAAAACTTTAAAAAAGGGAAAATATTGGGTTGTTAAACTATTTTCTACGTGAAAATACCACAAATTCCACGTAGAAAACAGATAAACATTAAATATCCTTTTTGCCAAAGTTACCATAAACACTTGATTTTACCGAAAAAATAAACAAAAAATGCAAGGAAATGATGCGTTTGGTTGCATTTCCAATAGAATTTGTTAAAAATACAAAAAAAATCACGAAATACTGTTTACAAATTGAAAGAAAGGTGATATAATATGTATTTGGAAAAGTGATTTTTCCACAAATATGAAAATAAAATATTTTACATAAACAGGAGGATTTTTCTCATGGCAAATCTCATCAGAAAAAAGCAATCCATGGACGGTAATACAGCCGCCGCTACAGTGAGCTATGCGTTCACAGAAGTTGCAGCTATTTACCCCATCACTCCTTCTTCCGTTATGGCTGAGCTGACAGACTCTTGGTCTGCTACAGGTCTCAAAAACATAATGGGCGAAGAAGTAAAGGTTATGGAGATGCAGTCCGAGGCAGGTGCGGCAGGTACCGTTCACGGTTCTCTCGCAGCAGGTGCTCTCACAACTACCTACACAGCTTCCCAGGGTCTTCTTCTTATGATCCCCAACATGTACAAGATCGCAGGTGAGCTTCTCCCTTGCGTTATCCATGTATCTGCTCGTTGCGTAGCTTCCCACGCTCTTAATATCTTCGGTGACCACTCCGATGTATATGCTTGCCGTCAGACAGGCTTCGCTATGCTCGCAGAGTCCAATCCTCAGGAGGTTATGGACCTTGGTGCAGTTGCTCACCTTTCCACAATTAAGGGAAGAGTTCCTTTCCTTAACTTCTTCGACGGCTTCCGTACATCCCACGAGATCCAGAAGATCGAGGTTTGGGATTACGATACCCTCGCAGAAATGGTTGATAAGGATGCTATCGAGGCATTCCGCGCTCGTTCTCTCTCCCCCGAGCATCCCGTGCTCCGCGGCTCTGCTGAAAACGGTGATATCTTCTTCCAGCACAGAGAGGCTTGTAACGAATATTACAATGCTCTTCCCGCTATCGTTGAAGATTACATGAACCAGGTAAATGAGAAGATCGGTACAAACTACCAGCTCTTCAACTACTACGGTGCTCCCGATGCAGATAGAGTTATCGTTGCAATGGGCTCTGTTTGTGACGTTGCAGAGGAGGTTATCGACTACCTCACAGCTAAGGGTGAAAAGGTTGGTCTTATCAAGGTCAGACTTTACCGTCCCTTCTGCGCTGAAAAGCTCATCGCAGCTATCCCTCAGACTGCAAAGAAGATCGCAGTTCTTGACAGAACAAAGGAACCCGGCTCTCTCGGTGAGCCTCTTTACCTTGATGTTGTTACAGCTCTTGCACAGGGCGGCGTGTCCGCAAAGGTAGTTGGCGGTAGATACGGTCTCGGTTCTAAGGATACTCCTCCCTCTTCTATCTTCGCTGTATATGAAGAGCTTGCAAAGGACGCTCCCAAGAACGGCTTCACAATGGGTATCGTTGATGACGTTACAGGCACTTCTCTCGAAGAGAAGCCCGCTCCCGACACAGCTGCAGCAGGCACTATCGCTTGCAAGTTCTGGGGTCTCGGCGGCGACGGTACTGTTGGTGCTAACAAGAACTCCATCAAGATCATCGGTGACCACACCGACAAGTATATCCAGGCATACTTCCAGTATGACTCCAAGAAGACCTCCGGTATCACTATCTCCCACCTCCGTTTCGGTGATAATGCTATCAAGGCTCCTTACTACATCAATAAGGCTGACTTCGTTGCTTGCCATAACTCTTCTTACCTTAAGAAGTACGACATGATTACAGACGTTAAGCCCGGCGGAACATTCCTTCTCGACTGCGCTTGGAGCGTTGACGAGCTCGATGCTAACCTCCCCGGTGCTGTTAAGTCCTACATCGCTAATAATAATGTTAAGTTTATCATAATCGATGCTACTACCATCGCTGCAAAGAAGATCGGTAATGCAAAGGTTAAGAACACTGTTCTTCAGAGCGCATTCTTCTCTCTCGCTAACATCCTTCCTAAGGACGAAGCTATCGAGTACATGAAGAAGGCTGCTTATAAGTCCTACATCAAGAAGGGACAGGCTATCGTTGATCTCAACTATGCCGCTATCGACGCAGGCGCAGACGCTTACGTTGAGGTTAAGGTTCCCGAGGCTTGGAAGAACTGCACAGCAGATGCTCCCAAGGCTGCTTTCGAGAGCCCCAGAAAGGATCTCGAGGCATTCGTAAACAATGTTGTTAACCCCGTAAATGCAATGGCAGGCGATTCTCTCCCTGTTTC
>JAZROG010000088.1:0-7583 GCA_045648605.1 Eubacteriales bacterium
CTCGACGTCCCGTTTATCATTTGAAATTCACGATTATTTCACGTCTTTTGAGGGACGTCGAGGTCGCCGTCCCCTACAAACAAATGTCTCCGCCTGTTCGACAAATTCCTGTTTGAAAATGAAAGGAACAAAAAGATGAAAAAACTCGGATTTGGACTTATGCGTCTGCCCATGCTTGAGGGGAATATAGACATCGAGCAAATGAAAAAAATGGTTGACCGCTTCATTGAGGAAGGGTTTACATATTTTGACACCGCGTGGATGTATTGCTCCTTCAAGAGTGAGGAGGCGGTAAAGGAGGCTCTGATCAGCCGACACGACAGAAATACATTCACTCTCACAACAAAGCTTCATGTGGGATTTGTAAAGGAAGAGGCGGACAGAGACCGCATTTTTGAGGAGCAAAGGAGAAAAACGGGAGCGGAATATTTCGACTACTATCTTCTCCATGCCATTGGCGGCGAAAGCTATGAAAAATATGAAAAATTCCACTGTTTTGAATGGATAGCAGAAAAGAAAAAGCAAGGGCTTATAAAGCACATGGGCTTTTCCTTCCACGACGGTGCGGAGCTTCTTGACAGAATTCTCACAGAGCACCCCGAAATGGAATTTGTTCAGCTTCAAATAAACTATATCGACTGGGAAAACGAGGGCGTTCAGTCAAGGAAATGCTATGAGGTCGCAAGAAAGCACGGCAAGCCCGTCATAGTTATGGAGCCTGTAAAGGGTGGCACATTGGCATCCCTTCCAAAGGCTGCGGAGGATCTGATGAAATCCAAAAATCCCAATATGTCTGTCCCCTCTTGGGCTATTCGCTTTGCGGCAAGCCTTGACGGAGTTATGACAGTTCTTTCGGGCATGAGCAACCTCGACCAGCTTGAGGATAACATGGGATATATGAAGGATTTCGCGCCCCTTGACGATGAGGAAAAGACAATAATCGAAAGGTCGGTGGATATTATCAATTCTTCAAACTCCATCGCCTGCACAGCCTGCTCATATTGCACAGAGGGATGCCCCATGAATATCCCGATACCGCAGTATTTTTCCCTTTACAATGCCGAGCTCCTTGAAAACCCCTGCGGAAAAATAGATTGGACAGCACAGAGAGACTATTATGACAATCTCATAAAAACCCAAGGCAAGGCAAGCGCCTGCATCGGATGCGGTCAGTGCGAGGGAATATGCCCCCAAAAGCTGCCGATAGTAAAGCATCTGGGAGATGTTGCAAGGGTATTTGAAAAATAATCAAGGCAGGAGCAAAATGAAAAGCATAGAGAGAAATCTTTTTGAACTGATCTCATACGTTGTTTTTGATAAAAAGCCGTCCTTTGACAGCCTTTCAAGGGATGAAATAGTTGAAATTTATAAAATTTCGAGAAATCACAATATAACTCATATTATCTCCTCAGCACTCATTGAGCTTGGTCTTCTCGATGACGAAAAAGCACTCTCTTTTTTCAAGAAAAGGCTTAATACAGCAGTTTTCAAAAGCCTTTCGATGCAATATGTTTTCGATAAATGCTGCGAGCTTCTTGAGGAGGAGCAGATCGACTATATCCCCCTCAAGGGGGCGGTTTTAAGAGAGCTTTACCGCGAACCATGGATGAGAGCAAGTGTTGATATTGATATTTTAGTTAAGCCCGAGGATCACACGAGAGCTGCCGATATGCTTGTAAGCAAGCTGGGACTGAGGAAAACAGACCTTTCCACTCCCCATGATATCACCCTGAAGGCCGACGATGATACAAGTGTTGAGCTTCATTTCGACCTTATAGAAGAGGACATTTTTCCAAAGGCGCAAAAAATACTTTCACAGGTCTGGAGCATGGCAGAGCCATGCGAAGGCTTCTCTCACAGATATCAAATACCCATGAATATCACTTATTTTTACCATATGGTCCATCTCGCAAAGCATATGAAGCTTGGCGGCGGAGGAATAAAGGATTTTCTTGATCTTTATCATCTGTATCTTTCGGGGCAAAGCGTGTCCTTATGCAGAGAATTGATAGAAAATGGCGGAATATTGCCCTTTGCCGAGACTGCGGAAAGGCTTTGCCGAGTTTGGTTCGGTGGCGAGGAGCATAATGAGCTTTCAAAAAATCTATCGGATTTTGTAATGTCGGGCGGTCTTTTCAGAAGCGAAAAAACATCAAGCCTTATTGATATCAAGAAAAACAAAACCAAGCTCGGATATTATCTTTCCCGAGTTTTTGTTCCGTATGATTATTTAAAGATGCAATACCCCGCAATCGAAAAGAGACCGTATCTGACGCCTGTATATGCACTCAAGCGTTTGTGGTCGCTTGCTTTCGGAACGAGAAAACAGCTCCGACAGGAAGTGATAAGCCGTCATTCGAATTTCTCAAAAGAGGATATAAGCAATGTAAAAAAGCTCTTTGACAATCTCGGACTCTGACAAAAAAGAGCAAAACATAGCAAATAAAAAGGAAGCACAAGGCATTCTCCGAAAATGCCTTGTGCTTCCTTTTTTATCGTTTTGCCATGAACAGACCACCATCTGTATCAATATGTTGTATTTGCAACAGAGGATTTAACATCGTATTTTGAGATAAGCTCCTCATTAAGCTTTATATCGCCCTCATATTTTGAAAGCCTTGCGGTAAAGACCTCTGTTGTGAGAGTCTCCTCAAAATCAGAAAAGAAGTCCTCGTTTGTCACAGAAGCATAGCCCTTCTCCTCAAGAGGCAATCTCTTTACGATATGTATGCCGTATTCGGATTCCACCATCTTAAATTCACCCTCACCGAGAGAGAATGCCGCGTCTATGACCTCCTCAACATACTGAGAGGATTTTGTCAGATAATATCCGTTCGGATATGTCTTTGCCGCGTCATCCTCATTCTGCGAAGCCATGAGAAGGTTAAAATCCTGCCCTGCGGTGAGCGATGTCATCACCTGCGAAGCCTTGCTTTTCTGCTCTGCAAGCTCCTCCTCAGTGTAATCCCTCGTTTCAACATATCCGCTTTCGTCATAAATATAATTTCCCTCGTCATCAGTAACCGGCTTGTTCGCGGTATAGAAGAATATCTGCTTTATGCGGACATAGTTGTTATTATAGTATTCATTTTTGATATTATCCGAGATAGGCTCAATGCCGTTTTTGCCGTAAAGATGATCACGGAGATAGCTCATTTTTGCCTCAATGATATAAATCTCGCGGAGAATATCATAATTGACACCGTACTGTGAAAGCTCTGAATTGAGAGCCGTCTTGTCGCCCCCCGCGCGCTCCTCCAAAATCTTTTTCATTGTGGAATCGATGGAATCTATCTCGCTCTGGGACAGCTTTAATTTGAGAGCATCAAATTCACGAAGAACACATAGAAGAGTCATTGCATTCTGCTTTACAAAGCCTGTGAAAATTTCATTATAGGTCTTTCCGTCCTCTGATATCTGATCCCAAACGGTAGAATCACTGCCTCCGTAATTACCCTTTATTCTTGAAAGCCACAGACGGTACATATTGACGCTTATTTCATTGCCCGAAAGTGTCATTATAGGCTCTCCCATCCTTGACGAGCATGACGCAAGAAAACAAACAGACAATACAAGGGCAAGAAAAAGCGAACTTAATTTTAAAATTCTTCTTTTTTTCATAATATTCAAAATTGCTCCTTTGGAACTTCACATTTTTTACTAATTATAGCACACAAAAGAGAGAAAATCAAGTGTCCTCGGATAATTCCTTTTCAAGCACCAGATAATCCTCAAAAAGCCTTTCAAGGGCAGGGAGAATTTTGTCATTTCCCGAAAAGCGGTAATTAAGATAAGGTGAAGATGACATTATGACCTTGATCTTACCCGAATTTTTCCCGCTAAGCTCCGACCAGACAGACCAATTGAACTTAACAGGATAAATATGAACCTCCGTGCCAACCTGATCTATCTTCAAAATACCGCATTTCATGGCAAGCGCCCTTATATAAGCCACGTCAAGCAGATTTGCGGCGGCTCTCGGCATTTCTCCATAGCGGTCGAAAAGCTCGTCTATAAGGTCTTCCCTGTCCTCCCTTGAGCTTATCATGGCAATATGCTTATAAAGTCCCATTCTCTGCGATGAGGATGAAACATATTTTTCGGGAAGATAGGCATCGCAGATGAGATTTACCGTGCAGTCCGGCTTTTCCTCCACAGTCTCGCCCTTTTCTTCAAGAACCGCGTCATTTAATAGCTTGATATAAAGATCATATCCGATGGCATCGAGATGACCGTGCTGCTCTGCGCCGAGGATATTTCCCGCGCCTCTTATTTCCATATCACGCAGTGCGATTTTGAAGCCTGCGCCAAATTCCGCATATTCTCTGATGGCTTCAAGTCGCTTTGTGGATATTTCGGATATAGCTCTGCCGCGAGGATAGGTGAAATAAGCATACGCACGCCTCGAAGAACGTCCAACTCTTCCCCTTATCTGATGAAGCTGCGAAAGTCCCAGCTTGTGAGAGTTTTCAACTATAAGAGTATTAGCATTGGGAATATCAACTCCCGTCTCGATTATGGTAGTGCTTATAAGAATATCAATGTCACCCGCAAGCATCTCGCTCCAGATATCCTCAAGCTCATCCTTTTCCATTCTGCCGTGGGCAACGGTTATCCTTGATTCGGGGAATCGCGCCGAAAGCTTTGCCGCGACCACCTTGATATTCTCGATATTGTTATAGAGATAAAACACCTGACCGCCGCGGCGAAGCTCACGGCGAATGGCTTCCTCGATTATCAGCTCATCATGCTCAAGAACGTATGTCTGAACGGGCAGACGGTCACCGGGGGCATCATCAAGAATTGAAATATCGCGTATTCCGCTCATTGCCATATTGAGGGTTCGCGGAATGGGGGTTGCGGTCAGAGTAAGCACATCAACATTGCCCGCGATCTGCTTAAGCTTCTCCTTTTGAGCAACTCCGAAGCGCTGCTCCTCGTCTATGATAAGAAGTCCAAGGTCCTTGAATTCAATATCCTTTGAAACGAGTCGGTGAGTTCCGATGACGATATCCACCTCACCGCGCTTGAGCTTTCGGAGCGTCAAGGCCTGCTGCTTTGCAGTTCTGAATCTGGAAATGAGGTCGATTGAAACAGGGAATGAACGAAATCTCTGAAGCGCGGTCTGATAATGCTGAAGCGCAAGGATCGTGGTGGGAACGAGGATAGCAACCTGCTTTCCTCCGAGCACTGCCTTAAAGGCGGCTCTGAGGGCAACCTCTGTTTTTCCGAATCCAACGTCACCGCAGAGCAGTCTGTCCATTGGCACACTGCTCATCATATCCTGCTTGATATCGGAAATGGCAGCAAGCTGTGAATCGGTCTCGTCATAATCAAATGCCGCCTCAAAATCAAGCTGGTAATCGTCATCGGGCGGGAATGAAATTCCGCTTCTGCGCATTCTTTGGGCATAAAGCTGAATAAGCTCCTTTGCCATTTCCTTGACAGCGGCCTTTGCTCTTGTTTTCGCCTTGACCCAATCACCGCCGCCGAATTTCGATAGCTTGACAGTGCCATCATCCGCTCTTGCGCCGATATATTTTGAAACCATATCCAGCTTTTCGGTGGGCAAGAACAGCTTATCCGCCCCCGCATACTGAATGGTTATATAATCTCGGCTCGCGCCGTTTACAGTTACGTTTTCAATGCCCTTGTAGATACCGATACCGTAATTTTCGTGAACCACATAATCGCCCACTGTAAGATCGGCATAGGAAAGGATAGCCTGGGCATCTTTTCTCTTTTTTGCGCGTTTTTTCAGTGCACTTTCGGTGCGCTTTGCGGCAATTTTTCCGTCGGGATTTGCGTTTAGCACCGCAATTTTCGGAACGGGAAGCTCATAGCCTGAAAGATGCTCACGCCAGATGATAAGAACATCGCCGCGAGGCAAGGTATCCGCATTGAATTCACCTATATTCACCGCAGTGTAGGTATTAAAGCTCTCCTCTGAAAGAAGCTCCTTCATATTCCTTGCGGCTGTTTCGTTCTCACACATGAGAATGGTGCGGTAGCCGTTTTTTGAATAGGTTTCGAGGTCCTCACGAAGAAGCTCGATATTGTCAGAATAAGAAACTGTATGCTTTGTCCTGAAGCCGAAAAGCCCGCCAAGCCTTCTTCCCGACATTCCCGATGCAAAGGAATCGATATGGACAGTAACATTTTCATCGCAGAAAGCATCAAATGCCGATGCGCTTTTTGAGTATTCCGTATATTTAGGAGCGATAGTACCCACCTCAAGTAGCTCCTTTACAGTCTCGTTCATATGCCATCCCGAGCTTTCAAGACGGTCATATACAGCGGCAGTTCCCTTTATCATAACGGGTGTTCTTGAAGGAGTCTTCAGATAGTCAAGAAGACATACCTTTTCCGGATAAATAAGAGAAATATATTTGTCCGCAAAATTAAGCTCAAGCCCGTGATCGATGGCGTGCACCTCGCTTATAAGCTCCTCGATGGCGCGCTCGTTTCTTGAATTCTTTATCTGTAATGAGGTGGCTTTTTTAAGCCTTTCGCGTGTTTCGGCGCTTATGAGGATCTCTCTTGCGGGCATTATCTCCGCAATTTTTACCTGATCGGTGATCCTCTGGGTTTCTGTGTCGAAAAGAGCCATTCTGTCAACCTCGTCACCGAAAAGCTCAATTCGCAAGGGCTTGGTGACGTTCATTTCAGCGCCATCGGAATCTATATATCTGCCGCAGGGAGGGAAAATATCGATAATACCGCCTCTCACGGCAAACTGTCCCGCGCTGTCCACCATTTCGGTGCGCACATAACCTGCCGAAAGGAGCTTTTTCACCGTATCGTCAATGGAGACAGGCATTTCATAGCTTATCCTCATGGTAAACTCACGCAAAGTCGCCCCCGGAATGGTGTATCCGAGAGCAGCATCGGGGGTAGTTATGACCGCATCAAGCTCTCCGTTCATTATTGCGTAAAGCACATTAAGCCTCTCATGCTCGTACTCATGAGAGGCGGTTATATTATAAAAAGTAAGGTCGCGTGCGATATAAAAGCCGCATTTCAGTCCGAAGCGGCAAAGAAGGTCACGCATCCGCACCGCGTCCTTTTCCTCGGGACAAATGATAAGAGCACAGCCGCCCTTTTCTCTGCCAAGATCCTCAAGAAGCGAAACAAGAAGCGCATCCGAAGCCCCCTCGCAAAGTCCGCTTGCAACGATGGGCAGAGCCTCTCTTGCGTCAAAAGCTTTGAGTGCGCAGGCAAGAAGCTGTGTATATTCGCTGTCGCGTCTTATGCTGTCGGTCAGTATATTCATCTATTTTTCCTCCGACAAGTTTTTGTTTTTGTTGGTAAACAGGAATTTATCGGTGAGATGAAAAACGCAAATCTGTAGGGGACGGCGACCTCGACGTCCCGTTTATCATTTGAAATTCACGATTATTTCACGTCTTTTGAGAAGTCGGAGGCCAAGCGGTCTTAGGAAGACAACTGAGCTCCTCAACTCCTTGGCTCACAGAACGACATGGGTACGATCCGAGTTGATGAAAAACGCAAATCTGTAGGGGACGGCGACCTCGACGTCCCGTTTATCATTTGAAATTCACGATTATTTCACGTCTTTTGAG
>JAZROG010000089.1:0-7684 GCA_045648605.1 Eubacteriales bacterium
GAAGAAAAAAAAGGTAATAAAATTTCCCTATTGGAGTTGCGGAATCTTCAATTTTTATAACAGGAATTTTTCGGTGAGTCAACTGCGTTTATAATTTAAATCAAATAGGATATTCCTTCGATTATGGCGAGATGTGCGGGATAGAAAATATAGAAAAAATATTTTGTTTTCAGCTTTCCTCTTTTTCCGTTATAGAGAAGAAGCAAGGGAAGTGCAAGAAGCGCATATGGCTGTGTGCCGCCCATAATTATACCGAGGGGGATAAGTCCTATTCCCATCAGAAGTACGCTTATCGGCGCCTTGTCGAGCTTTTTCAGCCCTTTGGGTGCATTCTCGGGCATTTGCGGAAGGGAAGAAAGCAAAGCGATGACACTGCCTGTGAAGCCGTAATCTATTTCAAGGTAACGGTTCGGTATGTAAGACGCAGAAATTGACAGCAAGAGCAAAAGCGCTGCGGAGCATTTTTTTAGTGTGGAGGCTCTGCCGAAAACCGCCATTTTGAAGCCTTGCAGGGCGAAGATCATCATTATGGAAAGTGAGAACGTGATGAGGATATTCATATACATATCGTTCTCATAAATGATATATACCGCTTGGCACGCCGCACCCAAAATGAAAACAGACAGAAAATAACGAAGCTTATTTCTCGTATATCGACATCCCTCGGCGATCATGTAGGCAAATATGGGGAAGGCTATTCTGCCGATTATTCTGAAAAAACGTATTTCGGGCAGGATAAGCATACCTATATGATCTATCACCATGGCTATTGCGGCAATAAATTTTAGGGAATTTCCGTTCAAAAAGGTGATTTTGGATTGTTCCATGCTTTTCTCCTTTATAACAAAGGCTGTCTCGACAACAAGTGAGACAGCCCTCTTTATCAGATTCCTTCTTTATATATGATCGCTTCGCCTGTTTCGCCGCTCTTGAAGCAAGCCTCCATAACCTGGAGAACTCTTCTGACCTCGCAGAGCTTGATGAGCTGCTCTTCCACGCCGTCTATAGCCTTAACTACATTGCGGTAGAAATCATGAACGTCGGAAGTGGGACGCTCAAGCTCATATGTATCGAGTGTTATCTCGTCTCTTGGCGCCATGGTCTTGGTAATTCCTGCCGCAGTCTGAACGGGAACAACTTCCTTTTCGTTCCAAGCCTTCATCTTTGCGACCTTGCATTTCTTCTGCCAATCCTCAATAAGAGCAGAGCCTGTTTTACACTGCATATAGAAGCGAGGCATATAGATGAAGTTATATGTTCCAACCTCAACGGTTGCTCTCTTGCCCGATTCAAATGTCAGCATAAGGTGCATACCGTCGTCAACCTCGTTTGTGGTGATGTTGGTAAGCTCGCAATAGATCTTAACGATCTTTTCGGGGATGAGCTGAAGCATCTGGTCGATGAGGTGAACACCCCAGTCGAGAACCATTCCGCCGCCGTAGGGCTTAAGGCATCTCCAGTCTGAGGGGATTCCTCTTGAGCCGTGAACGCGGGATTCGATATTGATCGTTTCACCGATTTCGCCGCTGTTTATAATGGATTTGATAGCAAGGAAGTCAACATCCCAGCGTCTGTTCTGATGAACTGTGAAGAGCTTGCCTGCCTTCTTTGCCGCCTCGCACATATCGTCGAAATCTGCGATGGAGAGTGCAACGGGCTTTTCGCAAACCACATTTTTGCCTGCCTCAAGGGCTCTGATGACGATGTCCTTATGAACATCGTTGGGAGTTGCGCAAACAACGATATCGATGCTTTCATCAGCGAGGATATCTTCAAAGCTACTATAAGCCTTGATGCCTGCGTCTCTTGCAGCCTGCTGTCTCTCTTCTTTTATATCAAAAATGCCTCCGAGGGCAATGACATCGCTTTTTAAAGCATGATTTGCGTGCCAACCGCCCTGACCGCCGTAACCAACGACCGCAATATTCTTTTTCATAGTAAAGCCTCCATAAAAAATAACACCGTTTTGGGTATATTGTACATACCTATTTATATTATAAGACAAATTATGCTAAGTATCAAGTCATTTATAGACAATTTAGAGACAAAAATTGCTATTTGCCGATTTTCGGCCAGATCTGCACCAAGAGGCTTTTCAGAATAAACGTGATTTCCCGCAAGAAGGGCAGCCTTTGACACCTCATAATGCTGATAAGGGCGGGTCAGGTAGGTGGTGAACAGGTATAGGGTGAACTATGCCTAAAAAGAAGATTCAATTAAGCATATTGCAAAAATGGTACAATATTGTGAAATTTTATGCTAATCTTGCTTTTATGCATCTGTTTTTATTGACAAATAGTTTAAACGTGATATAATAATGGTGTAGAATATACTGGGGTAGTTTGGTTCCCCGGTTTTAAAAGGAGAAAAAATATGAACAAGGTTTTAGAAGAACTCTCCCTTATAGGTATAGTTCCGGTAATTAAGATCGATGATGCAAAGGATGCTCTTCCTCTTGCAAAGGCACTCATCGACGGAGGACTTCCTTGCGCAGAGGTTACCTTCAGAACAGCTGCTGCAAAGGATGCTATTAAGGCTATTGCAGAGGCTTATCCCGAAATGATCGTTGGTGCGGGCACAGTCCTCACACCCGAGCAGGCTGATATCGCCGCAGAGGCAGGCGCGAAGTTTATCGTCAGTCCCGGTCTCAATCCCGAGATGGTTAAGCACTGCACCTCGAAGGGATATCCCATCGTTCCCGGTATCAATAATCCCACGGGCATCGAGCAGGCACTTTCCCTCGGTCTTGACACAGTTAAATTCTTCCCTGCGGAAAATTCCGGCGGTATCGCTATGATCAAGGCTATGTCCGCTCCCTATGGCGGAGTTAAGTTCATGCCTACAGGCGGAATCGGCCCTGCAAATGTTAAGGATTATCTTGCGTTTAACAAGATAATTGCTTGCGGCGGAAGCTGGATGGTAAAGGCTGAAATGATCGCATCCGGCGATTTTGACGGCATCAGAAAGCTCACCGAGGAGGCTGTTGCAACTATGCTTGATTTCAAGCTGGTTCATATCGGAGTAAACTCTGCTGACGCATCCGAAGCTGATGCTTCTGCAAAGACACTCCAGCAGGCATTCGGCTTTGCAAGAGACGAGAGAGAAAAATCCATCTTTGCAAGTCCTGCTATCGAAATTATGAAGATGCAGGGAATGGGAACTCACGGTCATGTTGCAATCAAGACCAGCAATGTTGACAGAGCTGTTTACCACCTCTCCCGCAAGGGCTTTGAATTTGATCTGTCAAGCGCTACCTATGCTCCCGACGGAAGCATGAAGTTTGTTTATCTTAAAAAGGAGATTGGTGGATTTGCTTATCACCTTGTAAAATAATGGCTAACTTTAAGATTTGCGAATATCTTCGCGGAGACTATAAGCTTTATGAGGAGCGCGGACCGATAAACGTTGTCATAATCGGAGACAGTGTTTCTCATGGGTGCTTCGTAATCGGCGAAACCGATTACAATGCTGTTTATCATAACCGCTTGCGTCTTATGCTCAACAGTAAATTCAGAACAATTCCCGTCAACATTATAAATACCGCTATCGGCGGCTCATCGGCTTGCTTTGCACTTGGAAATTTTGATCGTGATGTGCTCGGTCATAAGCCGGATCTTGTGATAATCTGTTTCGGACTCAACGATGTGAACGGAGATATTGAAGTATATAAATCATCTCTTGAGGGACTGTTTGAAAAATGCAAGGAAAATGATTTTGACTGCATTTTTATGACTCCCAATATGCTCAATACATACCGTTCCGAGGAGACCTTTGCACAGTATTATGACTACGCGCTTAAAACTGCGGAAATGCAGAACAGCGGCAGAATGGATCTCTTTATGGATGCGGCAAGAGAGACCGCGGCAAAATGCGGAGTTACCGTTTGCGATTGCTATTCCGAATGGAAGAAAATGTATGAGAATGGTGTTGATACTACTCAGCTTTTGGTAAATCTTATCAATCATCCCACAAAAGAGATGCATCAGCTCTTTGCGGATATGCTCTATGAGACTATTGCCGGCGAGAAATATGACGACGAAAGGCTTGCTTGCGACGACGGGATGATAAAATTCAATAAATAACAAAGAAAGGATCAAATATTATGAAAAGAATAGTTACATTCGGCGAGATAATGCTTCGTCTTGCACCCGAGGGATATTATCGCTTCAGCCAGGCAACAAGCTATGGCGCAACATATGGCGGCGGTGAGGCAAATGTTGCCGTTTCTCTTGCAAATTTTGGTATGGAGGCTGCTTTTGTAACAAAGCTTCCTTCTCATGATATTGGTCAGGCGGGCGTAAACGCGCTCCGTCAGTTCGGAGTTGAAACAAAGTTCATCGCACGCGGCGGCGACAGAGTTGGTATCTACTTCCTCGAAAAGGGCGCAAGCCAGAGACCCTCAAAGGTTATTTATGACCGTGCAGGCTCTTCTATTTCTCAGGCTACAGTTGCCGATTTCGATTGGGACGCTATTTTTGAGGGCGTTGATTGGTTCCATTTCACAGGAATCACTCCCGCGCTCGGTGATAATGTTGCCGAGATCTGCAAGGTTGCTTGTGAAAAGGCAAAGGCAAAGGGAATCACCATCAGCTGTGACCTCAACTACCGCAAGAAGCTCTGGACAAGAGAAAAGGCAGGACAGGTTATGGGTGAGCTTATGCCCTATGTTGATGTTTGCATTGCAAACGAGGAGGACGCAAGTGATGTGTTCGGAATCAAGGCTGCAGATACAGACATTACAGGCGGTAAGCTGAACCACGAGGGATATAAGAGCGTTGCAAAGCAGCTTTCCGACAGATTCGGATGCGAAAAGGTTGCGATCACACTCCGTTCCTCCATTTCCGCAAACGATAACGACTGGAAGGCAATGCTCTATGATAAGGCGAGCGATGATTACTATTTCAGCCGTTCCTACAGAATACATATCGTTGACCGTGTTGGCGGTGGCGACAGCTTTGGCGCAGGACTTATCTATGCAACTCTTTCTGAGATGGATCCTCAGTCCACAATAGAGTTTGCAGTTGCGGCAAGCTGCCTCAAGCACACAATCGAGGGCGACATGAACCAGGTTTCCGTAGCTGAGGTCAATCAGCTTGCGGGCGGTGACGGATCGGGCAGAGTTGTAAGATAATTTTTGAATATTTTAGCAGGTCTGCGGTGCAGGCCTGCTTTTTTGTTTTGTGAGAATTTGTATTCGACTTTGAAGAGCTGAAAGTTTGTAAAATTGGGATTTGTCGAGCAGACGAAGATATTTGGTCGCCGTCCTCTACGGATTTGCGTTTTTTCATCGCACCGCCAAATCCCAATTAAAAAAAGATAAGTTAAGATGAAATCATCTTTAATCGCTCGTGTATCCTTCGACTTCGCTACGCTCCGCTCAAGATGACGGATTGGGGCTGTTTGTCTTTTTTTCTGCGTAAAATAATAGATGATTTCACGTCAGCAGATAATCGAATACACACCACGAGTCATCTTAAGCGGAGCGTAGCGAAGTCGAACCCGTAGGGCGATGGGCGAAGTACATCGGGTGTATAATCTCACCGTTCTCAAAAAAATCACCAAGAAATATTGACAAAAGAAGAAAAAAGTGCCATAATCAATGATGCGACGCAATTACATATTTTCAGAGCCAAGTGTACATTTTTTATTTCGGTAAAAATGTATGCTCCCTTTTTGGTACGCTTGGTCTTTAAACAAAAAGTAATTGTGTCGCAGCAATGGAGTTACACATTTTTCGTGCGTGACTTTGGTTGCGCACTTTTTATTTTGGAGGAATGTAAAATGGAGAATATGTTTTCAGGCAATGTAGAAAAAAAGGTCCCGAAAAGCTTTAGCCAATGCTACGAAACAGACAACACAAGCAGAAATCTTTGGATTTGGTGTGAAAGGTTGGAAAAATTCGGCAAAATTTTATTATGGGTAATTATTATTTTCGGAACGATTATTGCGGTATCATCGTCGATCTCAACCGAAGAGGTAACAAAAGGATATTATTATACTTATACTGAGGAAGAAACATCTTTTGACTTTGCTTTATTTATTGTAACATTGACAAAAACAGTGATTTATGCTTTTGTAGAATATTGCATATATCATGTTTTAGCTTTGCTGATTGCAGCTCTTGCTACTATAGTGCAAAACACAAGAATTACAGCAAATGTTGCGCTCTTTGTTAATTCCAAAGCGGAAAAAAAGGTAAATGAAGAAGAAAAAGGTATGTTACATGCTGATTTGGGAGTTGAAGAATTTAGTGTAGAAAACAAAGATGTTTGTAAAAACGAACAATGCACAGAAGAGTTTTTGAGAGAAATTCAAAATACCTCTACCGCTTCTTTGAAACTTATATTGAAAGATCAGAAAGATTTATATAGTGCTAGGGAAATGAGCATTATCAAAGAAGAATTATCGAAAAGAAAAGACGAAATATAATAGTACTGATTATGTTGCATAAAAAAGGGAGCATTATTATTTGTTAAAAAAGTCAATAAATTGAGATCCTAAATTTATGATACGGGGAGAGTAGTAAAATATAAAGCCGAATAATTTGCAAAACAGCAAATTGGGCTTCTTTTCAAAAATCAGCTCATCATTTAAGGATAATTTCAATGGTGGGGAAGATATATTTGGCTTAACTACGGGAAGTAAAACGGTGATTTTCCCGCTTTCGTTGACCTTTTAAATGGCAAACTCGTTCGTCATCATTTCCGCGGATTTTATCCATTCGTGGTGGCCGGGCATTGCGTAAAGTCCCCAGGGGATGAACCTTCTGAAACGGTCATGACGGAACTGGTCGGTGTTGTTGGGCGTTTTTCTTGAGTTTTATAAGATTGCCACCTCTTAAATATCGCAATAAAATGCAAAACCAAGAGATGGGTTGTGGAAAATGCACAAAAACTGTGATTTGTCTTTGTGTAAAAGTGACTTCTATGTCGAAATGTGCTTTTTTAAAAACAAATTTCAAAAAAACTGTTGACAAATCGAAGCAAAAGTAGTATAATAACAGAGCTGTCGCAAAAAAACAGCAAACACACTCCGAAAAAAATTGAAAAAACTTTAAAAAAAGGTATTGACAAATGTGGAAGAGTGTGATATAATATTCAGGCTGTCCCGCCGAGAGGATGAGGACAAGCAAATCGGTCATTGAAAATTGAACAACAAGAGATGAAGTACAAAGCATAAAAATTGTGCAAAGACGAATCTCGCAATTTCTTGAGAATACTACTCAAACAAAAAGTAAACGAGCAGATTAGCTCTAAAAAAGGTTTTAGGCACCAAGGTGCTTGAGATACAATTTTTTAGAGAGTTTGATCCTGGCTCAGGATTAACGCTGGCGGCGTGCATAACACATTCAAGTCGAACGAAGCATCTGGTTTGGAGACTTCGGTCAAAGAACCTTATGACTTAGTGGCGGACGGGTGAGTAACGCGTGAGCAACCTGCCTTCGTATGGGGGACAACAGCTGGAAACGGCTGCTAATACCGCATAACATACATTTATCGCATGATTAATGTATCAAAGATTTATCGTACGAAGATGGGCTCGCGTCTGATTAGATAGTTGGTGAGGTAACGGCTCACCAAGTCGACGATCAGTAGCCGGACTGAGAGGTTGAACGGCCACATTGGAACTGAGATACGGTCCAGACTCCTACGGGAGGCAGCAGTGGGGAATATTGGGCAATGGG
>JAZROG010000090.1:0-13004 GCA_045648605.1 Eubacteriales bacterium
AGCGGGGCCTGCATGCTGACGGTTGTATGTACAAATGGATACAGCGTCGAGATTAAGGCTCTTATCGTCGATCATTTCCTTGTGGGAAGCATAGTCGGTCTTTGCACCCTCAATACCGTATCTCTTCATGAAGGCTGCTGCCTTGCCGGGGATAAGGTCTGCTGCTGCAACGATCTCAACGTCGGGCTGTCTCTTATAAGCCTCAATGTGAGCCTCTGCGATCCAACCTGTACCGATGATACCTACGCGCATCTTCTTTGAGGTATCAACAGTCTTAACTTCCTGATTTTTCTCAAAAGCATTCATATCTGCCATGGGGAAATCCTCCTTTAAATATAGAAATTTTTATTTTTTATTTCAAGAGAGTAGTTGATTTACTCTATTGTAATCAGTTTCCGAGAGTTGTGAGATACTTACGGGACATTTCGATGGATTCGAGAGGTGTCTTATCCATGCTGGGTCTGTCCTGCTCAACAACTACCCACTCTGTGCCTGCGTCCTCGCAAGCCTTGAGAATGTTATACCAATCCTGGCAGCCGTAGCCAACGGGACGAAACTCGAATGCGGGAGCTGCGGTAACCTTCTTTTCGATACCGATAAGCTCATACATATCGTCGCTCTTAGCGCCAACAAAGTCCTTAAGATGAACAACAGGAGCTCTGTCTGCATACTTTCTTACATAGCCTGCGGGATTCTCGCCGCTGACATTTACCCAGCAGGTATCAAGCTCTGTTGCAAGAAGGTCTGCTGAAACGGTATCATAAAGCATATCGAGAGCATATGTATCGCCGAGCTTAACAAATTCGAAATCATGATTGTGGTAAAGGAGCTTGATGCCCTGCTTCTTACATTCTTCACCGATCATCTTGATATCTGCAACTGTCTTTTCCCAATTAGGGGTACCGGGGCGATCCTCCTCGCTAAGGTAGGGAACTGCGATATACTTGCAGCCGATGGAAACATAATCTGCAACTGTCTTTTCTGTTGCATTTACAAGGTCACCCAGCGGAACGTGAGCGGAAACGGGAACAAGACCGATCTCCTCACACATCTTTTTTACATCTGCGGGGTCATTGCCATAAAGACCTGCAAATTCAACGCCGTCATAGCCCATTGCCTTTATTTTTTCAAGTGTTCCGCGGAAATCTGCCGCAGCATCGTCGCGCACGGAATAAACCTGTACAGCTACCGGAAATTTCATAATAATCCTCCAAAAAATGTACGTTTTTAAGGAATAAAAAAGTCTATTTTTTCCTTAATGTTATTATAAGACATATTAAGCTGTTTTACAAGACATTTATAGGCGAATATAAGACAAATATTGCTATCATTAAAAATGTGACGAGCCTCAAGCAAAATTTGCGCAAAGCAAAGCGAAAGATTGAAAGTTATCTTGATTTGCATGAGGTTGCAATAGATTGACGAAGCAAAAAAATGAAGGTTTTCGTTGGGCAAAACGGCGTAAAATTTCTAATAATATGAAAAATATTGCTCTTTTTGCGCGAAAGGGTTGAATTTGTATAAACCATGTCGCTGCCTGATGTGCCGTGCTTGATTTTTCTTGACACACGGAAAACTTTATGCTATAATTGCCTTGGAGGTGATCGAATGACTAAAAAAATTCTTTTCGTTTTGCTTTGTGTTTGCATCACACTCGTCTTTTGGGGATGTGAAAACAACTCAAATGAAAATCCGCCGAACACCGAAGCCGTAGACACTCTCCCCGTGCCTTTGACCCTTGATGACGGCATCGTTTTACCCCCTTGGGTGGAGCCGGGCGAGAGAACCGGTGCTCGTTGGCATTATTTATATGGCGGTAACGATATTGTGTCCGCAGTGCGACTCTCGGATGGAATTGTTAGGTGCAAGGTTGGCAATTTTATAGAAGAATATAGATATGACGAAGGAATGGGTCAGACTACTTTTGAAGTTGAGATAACGGAATGTATCAAAGGCTCGCTTTCGGGAAAGATAAAGGTCATATGGGATGCTTACAGCGAGGGCGCAAACGCATATGTGGATTTGCCTTTTTATGGTGATGAGGTACTGTTGTTCTTGCGAAAAGACGAGACGGATGACAAATATTTTGTATATTGCGATATTGAATATGATGTAATTTCTTTAGACGGTGCGGAATATTGCGTGTCAAGGTATAATGGTCATGTTATATATCAGCTCTCTCAGCTTCTTCCCGATTATCATCTTGATGAATACCCATCTCTTGTCGATGATGTGCTTGAAAAGCTGAACGAAAGAACATCATGTTGGAAGGAAAAGACGGGCAGAAGCTACTTTATGGTAGGAGAAAATTCGATCGGTGAAATATATCTGCTCTCCGACTTCATTTCCTTGATCGAATACATAATGAATAAGTGATTTTTGTACATACCGTTGTCTTAAAAACGGCGGTATGTGTGCAAAAAACGAAAGTTATAAAAATTGAATATTTTGCTTGACAAAATAAGAATTATAAGTTATAACCAAAACAGTAATACAAAGGAGGTGAGCCCAATGGTTTTTCGATTCATATTAGGTATGGTTTTGCTTTTTTTAACATCAATGTTTCTTGTTGGGTGTCAATTTGATGACAAGTATATGGTGACAGAAACGTCTGAAGTTGTTATTAAGGCTTGCGAGCCTTTGATAGTTGAGGATGGTATAGTTTTACCACCAGATTTTTCGCATAATGATAAAAGAGTAACTTGGCGTTATCTTTTCGGTGATAATGATTTTTTATCTGCTTGTCGATTGAGTAAAGGAATTGTCCGTGCGACAATAGGTAACTATGTTAGCGAACAAAAATATGGCGATGAGTTTGGTGTATCGATTTTTGAAGCGCAGATACTTGATTGCTATAAAGGGGATCTAAAAGGAAAAATTTCTGTTGCATGGGAAGCATTTAGTGGGGGAGCACATTCTGATGTTGAGTTACCGTTTTATGGCGACGAAATGGTGTTGTTCCTTGAAAAGGAAGAAAATAGTGAAATCTATGGGATATATTGCATTTTCTTTGAATTTGATGTAGTTCTCGTAGATGATGCTTTGTATGTTGTTTCGGAAAATATGGATGTTATTTATCAGCTTAGCTTTTTGGACCCGGAATATAGTCTGCTTGAATATCCGTCTCTTGTTGAGCCTGTTTCTGCACTTTTTAATGAAAAAATAAATTATTGGGAGCAGAAAAGCAACAGGAATTATCCGGAATTTAGCGTACAAAGGATTAAAAATATATTTAGCTTGGAAGATTTTGTTGAGTTGATTGAATATGCTATTCAGTAACTGGTGAAAAGAGGTATATTATGAAGAAGAGTAGGTTAATAATTATAACCTTTTAGTGTTCGTAGGTTTATTTTTAAGTACAATTTCTGCGCATGATTCCTATAGGTATTATCCAAATGCTGCTATGCAAACTTCGGATGCCGGTAATCAGGTTTATTGTCTAAGTAGTTCGAATGGTAATTGGGAGATTTGCTTTACCGGGCATTCAGCGTTGCAATCAAATAATGCTATTAGGTATTACTTTGACTATAGTTCATCTGATATGGATGCTTTCAATTCGTGGAGAGACTCTAATGGAGATTTAGTGTTTGAAAACACAAATGCTTTTGAAAGTTTTGTGAATTCAGCAACGAATATTTAGACCGATGAAATCCCACAATTGAATTTTGAGCAAGTTCAAAGTTCTTATACAAATGGTGTGGTAGGTAGAATTACTGCTCAAGTTTTTGAACAAAATACACGTGCTTTTGCTGTAGCAACGTATTCCCCAAGTGATATTGATTCTGATGGACACTTGATAACATGGGAACTATCTGTGAATATTAAGCAAGGCAGAGAGCCAGAGGAACAATATATTGCTCATGAGTTTGGTCATATAATTGGACTCAATGATGTGGATAATTGGTTTTGCTTCATGACAGGTACGGCTGATTTTATGGCATCGACCCCAAGAGATGAAGAGGTTTTTGTTGCAAATTTGATATTGGGTTTGCATCAACATACAGATGTGGGTGAAATGTACCAAAGTACTTCCTATGGATATGGTCAACACAAATTAAAATGCTCAAGTTGTGCGGGATATAAAGTTCAGACTCCCAATAGCCAAGATTACCGCATAGAACTTTGTACTTACGGGGCCGATGACAGGTGTATCGTTTGCGGTGCGTTTAAAGGCTCCTCAATTAACTCAATCGAAGATGATTTGATTGAGTGATTAAGAGTAAAAGCACTTAAGATAGTAAATGAGTAATTTTTGTGCATACCTCCGTCTTAAAAACGGCGGTATGTGTGCAAAAAAACGAAAGTTATAAAAATTGAAGAATTTGCTTGACAAAAAGGTCGAAATATGGTATCATTAAAGGGACGAAAAAAACGGATTTCTGCGACTGACGGATAATTATGGCGAAATACCATAGTGGAACAGAAATCTAAATGATGCCGACCGTCTGGGCGCACTTGATTCCTCATATCGGAATAAGTGCACCCTTATATTTTTTTATGGAGGTTACTATGAAAAAAGTTGGAATCGTTATGGGAAGCGACAGCGATCTCCCCATCATCAGAAAATGCACAGACACACTCACAGCCCTCGGGATACCCTTTGAGGTGCACGTTTATTCTGCGCACAGAACTCCTGCAGAGGCAGGCGATTTTGCACGCAATGCGAAAAAGAACGGCTTTGGTGTTATGATAGCGGCTGCCGGAATGGCGGCTCATCTTGCGGGCGCAGTTGCGGCTAACACGACCCTGCCCGTTATAGGAATACCCTGCAAATCTACAAATCTTGACGGCATTGATGCCCTTCTCTCAACAGTTCAGATGCCCACAGGCATACCTGTAGCTACTGTTGCCATCGACGGAGGCGCCAATGCCGCTTTGCTTGCAGCGCAAATGCTCGCCATCGGTGATGATGAGCTTGCGGCAAAGCTCGATGCAAGAAGAGCATCGGATGCAAAAAAGGTTCTTGAAAAGAACGCCGCAGTTGAAGCGGAATTCAATAAGTAAAATTTTAATTTAACATAAGGAGAATGAAAAAAATGAAACTCGTTTACACAGGAAAAACAAAGGACGTATTTGCACTCGACAATGGTAACTATCTTCTTAAATTCAAGGATGATTGCACAGGTAAAGACGGCGTTTTCGATCCCGGTGAAAACTCTGTAGGACTTACAATCGACGGCGTTGGTGATGTAAACCTCCGTATGTCTATATACTTCTTTGAAAAGGTCAATGCAGCAGGCATCAAGACTCATTATGTGAGCGCAGATCTTGCAAACACCACAATGGAGGTTCTTCCCGGTAAGGTATTCGGCAAGGGACTTGAGGTTATCTGCCGTCATAAGGCAGTTGGCTCCTTCTACCGCCGCTATAGCGACTACTGTAGTGAGGGCGACGATCTTCCCGCATATGTTGAAACAACATTCAAGAACGACGAAAAGGGCGATCCGCTTGTTACAAAGGACGGTCTTGTTGACCTTGGCGTTATGACTGCCGAGCAGTATGACGATATCAAGGTTATGACACAGAAGATCACACAGATCGTTGCTGACGATCTCAAGGAAAAGGGACTTGTTCTCTATGATATCAAGTTTGAGTTCGGCTATGATGCAGACGGAAAGGTTATGCTCATCGACGAGATCGCTTCCGGAAATATGCGTGTTTATAAGGACGGTCAGTATATCGATCCTATGACACTTTCCGAGCTTTTCTTCGCTTAATAGCTTAATATTCACTTTCGTTTAAAACAAGGAGACACACATGGGTGGATTTTTCGGTGCGGCACTGAGACGTGACGCAATGATGGACGTGTTCTTCGGAACAGACTACCATTCACATCTGGGAACACGCAGAGCAGGACTTGCGGCTTATAATGAGACGGACGGACTGCAAAGATCTATTCACAATATACAAAACTCGCCCTTCAGAACAAAATTTGAAAATATCTTCGACGAGATGAGCGGAAACAGCGCCATCGGCTGCATAAGCGACAGCGATCCGCAGCCCTTGCTTATCCGCTCAAAGCTCGGAACATTCGCCATCTGTATTGTTGGCGCGGTGAAAAATTCCGACGAGCTTCTTTCGGAGTATTTTGACCATACCCACGGTCAGTTCAATGCAATGACAGGCGGCAAGGTCAATTCAACAGAGCTTGTTGCGGCTCTTATAGGGCTTAAGGACAGCTTTGCCGAGGGTATTCAATTTGCTCAGAGCGTTATCGAGGGCTCGGCCTCCATCGTCATTCTCAAAAACGGCGGAAATATTATCGCCGCAAGAGATAAAATGGGCAGAACTCCCGTTCTTATCGGTAAAAATGAGGATGGCTACTGCGTCACCTTTGAATCCTTCGCTTATAAAAAGCTTGGATTTGATGATGAAAGAGAGCTTGGCCCCGGTGAGATAGTTGAATTTTCCGCGGAGAGCATTGAAAGACTTGCGGAGCCGGGCAAGGATATGAAAATATGCGCTTTTCTCTGGTCTTATTACGGTTATTCCACCTCGAATTATGAGGGAGTTAATGTTGAGACCATGAGATATCGCAATGGCGAGATAATGGCAGAAACAGACAGAGAAAGAGGACTTGCACAGGATATCGACTATGCTTGCGGTGTTCCGGATTCGGGAACTCCCCATGCCATCGGATATTCAAATAAAAGCGGCGTTCCCTTTGCTCGTCCCTTTATCAAATATACCCCCACATGGCCAAGAAGCTTCATGCCCGCAAATCAAAAGGACAGAGACAGGGTTGCGAAAATGAAGCAGATACCGGTCCATGAGCTTATTAAGGATAAAAACCTCCTCTTTGTGGATGACTCTATCGTAAGAGGAACGCAGATAAAGGAAACCGTCGATTTCCTTTATGATAACGGCGCAAAGAACGTTCATATGCGTTCTGCTTGTCCTCCTATTATGTATGGCTGTAAATATCTTAATTTCACTTCCTCCAGAAGCGAGATGGAGCTTATAGCAAGAAGAGTTATTGACGAGCTTGAGGGCGAGGAAGGACTCAAATATATCGAGGAATATAGCGACGGCAGTACCGAGCGCGGAAAGAAGCTGCGTCGCGCTATCTGCGAGAAATTTAATTTTGCTTCTCTTGAATTCCAGTCCCTTGAGGGTATAATCAAGGCCATTGGAATTGACAAATGTAAACTATGTACATATTGTTGGAACGGCAAGGAATAAACTTTTTGAAAGGATAAACAGACATGAGTAACAAATCATTTTCCGAAAGCTATGCGGCGGCAGGCGTTGATATAACCGCCGGCTACAAGGCTGTTGAGCTTATGAAAAAGCATATTGCACGCACAAGAAACGAGGGCTGCCTTGACGACGTTGGCGGCTTTGGCGGTTGCTTCGGTCTCCCTATGGCGGGAATGGAGGAGCCTGTTCTTGTTTCGGGTACTGACGGATGCGGAACAAAGGTTAAAATGGCTATCCTTATGGATAAGCATGACACTATCGGCGTTGATGCCGTTGCAATGTGCGTAAACGATATCATTTGCTGTGGCGCAAGACCGCTTTTCTTCCTTGACTATATCGCTTGCGGCAAGAATATCCCCGAAAAGATCGCAGAGATCGTTTCGGGAGTTGCAGAAGGATGCGTTCAGTCGGGCGCGGCTCTCATCGGCGGCGAAACTGCGGAGCATCCCGGCATGATGCCCATCGAGGAATATGACCTTGCGGGCTTTGCTGTGGGTATTGTTGATAAAAAGAAGATCCTTGATAACAAGAGAATGGCAGAGGGCGATGTTGTTATTGCCCTTGCATCAAGCGGCATCCATTCAAACGGATTCTCGCTTGTTCGCCGTGTGTTTGATATTGACAATAACCCCGCTTCTCTCTATGAGCCTTGCGAGGCACTCGCGGGCAAGAGCATTGCGGAAACACTTCTCACACCTACAAAAATTTATGTTAAGAGCGTTCTTTCCCTTATCGAAAAGGTTGATGTTAAGGGAATTTCCCATATCACAGGCGGCGGCTTCTATGAGAATATTCCGAGAAGCATTCCTGATGGACTTGGTGCCGTAATCGACCGCAGTGCGGTTAAAATCCTTCCCATTTTCGACCTTATAGCAAAAACAGGCTCCATCAGTGAGCGCGATATGTTCAACACCTTCAATATGGGCGTTGGTATGAGCATCGTTGTTCCCGCTTCTCAGGTCGATGCTGCTCTCGAAACACTTCGCGCTTCGGGCGAGGATGCTTACGTTATCGGTAAGATCGTGAAGAGCGAGGAAAAGATAACAATATGCTGAAAAAAATAATTGACGGTATTCTTGCGGGAATAATGATAACCATCGGCGGATGCGTTTTCCTTTCCTGCTTTGAATCGAATAAAATCGTGGGAGCGATAATGTTTTCGGTGGCTCTGCTTTGCATCTGCATGAGAGGATATTCGCTTTTCACAGGTAAGGTCGGCTTTATTCCCGAAAATCATTCAAAGGAAGCATTTTCCGTTCTTCTTTTAGGACTTTTCGGAAATGCCATCGGCACGATCGGCGGCGGATTTGCGGCAAAATACGCGCTTCCGAGCATCGGCGCTGTGGCTGATACCATCTGCTCGGCAAAGCTGGAGCAGGCATGGGGACAGACTCTTATCCGTGCTATCCTCTGCGGTATTCTTATGTACCTTGCGGTTGCAATTTACAGAGAAAATAAGAGCATAAGCGGAATTTTCTTCTGCGTTCCCGTGTTTATTTTAAGCGGCTTTGAGCACTCTATTGCAAATATGTTCTATTTTGCCGCATCGAGCATCGTTTCGATAGAAGCATTTGGCTATCTCTGGCTCGTTATTCTCGGAAATGCCATTGGCGGTATGCTTATGCCCGCGCTTTCCATGATAGGAAAGGAGAAGAAAAATGGCTAAGGAATTTGCAAAGGTCGCAGTGCTTGTTTCGGGCGGCGGAACAAATCTTCAGTCTCTTATCGACGCAGAAAAGAGCGGAATTATAAAGAGCGGAAAAATTTCTCTTGTTATTTCAAATAAGAGCGATGCTTATGCTCTTGAAAGAGCGAAAAACGCAGGAATTGAAACTGCGGTTGTGCTTAAAAGCGAATGCAAGGATAAGGAAGATTTTGAAAGCAAAATAATGGCACTTATTGACGGTCACGATATTGATTTTATCGTCCTTGCAGGCTTTATGGTCATTCTTTCCGAGCGTTTTACAAGTAAATATCCAAAGAAAATTATAAATGTTCATCCTTCGCTTATCCCGTCCTTTTGCGGAGAGGGCTTTTACGGACTTCGTGTTCACGAGGCGGCGCTTTCCTATGGCGTTAAGGTTACGGGCGCAACGGTGCATTTTGTAAATGAGATCCCCGACGGCGGCGAGATCATTATGCAGAAGGCTGTTGAGATAAGAGAGGGAGATACTCCCGAAACACTGCAGAAATACGTTATGGAAAACTGTGAGTGGATAATTCTTCCCAGAGCACTGGAAAAGGTTTGTGCAGAGATTATAAGATGAGAGGTAAATAAAATGAAAATTTCAACTATAAAGGAAGAACTGAATTCTCTTGCTTATCACGGCAGAGGAATCATCATCGGCAAGAGTGCTGATGGAAAGAAGGCAGTTACTGCATACTTTATTATGGGCAGAAGCGTCAACAGCCGCAACAGAGTGTTTGTGGCAGAGGGCGATGCAATGCGTACAAAGGCATTTGACGAATCCAAGATGGTCGATCCCCATCTTATCATCTACTATCCTGTTCGTGTGCTTGGCAACAAGACTATAGTAACAAACGGTGACCAGACAGATACCATCTACGAGCTTATGGACAAGCAGATGACCTTTGAGCAGGCTCTGCGCACCCGTGAATTTGAGGACGACAAGCCCAATTTCACCCCCCGTATTTCGGGTATCATCCACCGCGAGAACGGTGATATGAACTATGCGATGTCCATTCTCAAGAGCGCAGAGGGCGACGACAGCTCCTGCGAGAGATTTACATATGCTTATTCGAATCCCATTGCCGGAAAGGCAAAGTTTATCCATACATATAACGGCGATGGTGATCCGCTTCCTTCATTTGAGGGCGAGCCCAAGACCCTTGAGCTTCCCGATATGGATATCGATGCACTTACAGACCTGATCTGGACAAATCTCAATGAAGATAACAAGGTTTCTCTCTTTGTCAGATATATCGATATCGAGAGCGGCGAGAGCGAAACAAGAATTGTAAATAAAAATGCATAAGGAGAATAGAAAGATGAAAGAATTCGAACTCAAATACGGCTGTAACCCCAATCAGAAGCCCGCAAAGATATTTATGGACGGTGGAGCAGAGCTTCCCATCGAAATTCTCTGCGGCAGACCCGGTTTTATTAACTTCCTTGATGCATTCAACTCCTGGCAGCTTGTTAAGGAGCTGAAGGAGGCACTTGGACTCCCTGCTGTTACATCCTTTAAGCACGTCAGCCCCACTTCTGCGGCTGTTGGTATTCCGCTTCCCGAAAAGCTGAAGAAGGCTTGCTTTGTTGATGATATCGAAGGCCTTGACGAGTCTCCTCTCGCCTGCGCTTATGCAAGAGCAAGAGGCACAGACAGAATGTGCTCCTTTGGTGACTGGGTGGCTCTTTCCGATGTTTGCGATGTAACCACCGCAAAGCTTATTCAGAGAGAGGTATCCGACGGCGTTATCGCTCCCGGCTATGAGCCCGAGGCGCTTGAGATCCTTCGCAGCAAGAGAAAGGGTAACTACAACATAGTAAAAATAGATCCCAACTATGTTCCCGCAGAGATCGAGCATAAGCACGTTTTCGGTATCACATTTGAGCAGGGAAGAAATAATTTCACTATCAATCGTGAGCTTCTCTCAAACATCGTAACAGCAAATAAGGATCTTCCCGAGAGTGCTGTTCGCGATCTTATCATCTCGCTTATCACACTTAAATATACACAGTCAAATTCTGTTTGCTATGCTTATGACGGACAGGCTATAGGCGTTGGCGCAGGTCAGCAGTCAAGAATCCATTGCACTCGTCTTGCAGGAAGCAAGGCAGATACATGGTTCCTCCGTCAGCATGAGAAGGTGCTTAACCTTCCCTTCAAGGCAGATCTCCCCAGGCCCGAGAGAGACAATGTTATCGACGGTTATATCAATAAGAACGAAGAGGACGTTTGCGCAGACGGAAATTGGCAGAAATATTTTACAGAGCAGCCCGCACCTCTCACAGACGAGGAAGCAAAGGCTTACCTTGCTACAAAGGATGATGTTGCTCTCGGTTCCGACGCTTTCTTCCCCTTCGATGACAATATCGAGAGAGCAAAGAGAAGCGGCGTAAAATATATCGCAGAGCCCGGCGGATCTATCCGTGATGATGTTGTTATTTCTTGTGCCGATAAGTATGGCATGACAATGGCATTCACCGGTATGCGTCTGTTCCATCATTGATTCGGTAAAAATTCCGCAATGCTGTGTTGCTCCTCATGGTGCGACTCGACGTAGGTAACTACGCCTTCGCCTTGCCCCATTCGGTGCGCCTTGCCTTGCAAAATTTTTCCGCGAATCAAGACTCTCGATAAATGAAAATTTTGGAGAATTAAAATGAAAATAATGGTAGTAGGCGGCGGCGGAAGAGAACACGCCATCGTCAAGAAAATAAAGGAAAATAAGTCGGTTACCGAGATTTTTGCGCTTCCCGGAAACGGCGGTATCGCGCAGGATGCGACCTGTGTGAATATCGGAGCAAAGGATATCGAGGGAATTGTTAACTTTGCGGTGGAAAACAAAATCGACTATGCCATCGTTGCTCCCGATGATCCGCTGGTGCTTGGTGCAGTCGATGCCCTTGAAGAAAAAGGCATTCCTTGCTTTGGTCCAAGAGCAAATGCGGCTATAATCGAGGGAAGTAAGGTCTTTTCGAAGAACCTTATGAAGAAATATAATATTCCCACAGCGGAATATGAGGTCTTTACGGATATGGAGGCGGCTCTGAAGTATCTTGATACCGCTCCCATTCCCACAGTTATAAAGGCAGACGGTCTTGCTCTCGGAAAAGGCGTTATCATTGCCATGACACGCGACGAGGCAAAGGAAGCTGTACGCTCTATGATGCAGGATAAGGTCTTCGGAAAGAGCGGAGATCAGATCGTTATCGAGGAATTCCTCACAGGCCCCGAGGTTTCGGTTCTTGCGTTTACGGACGGTAAGAGCATCGTTCCAATGGTGTCCTCAATGGACCATAAGAGAGCGGGCGATGGCGATACCGGACTCAATACCGGCGGTATGGGTACTATAGCTCCCAATCCCTATTATACCGCCCCCATCGCTTGGGTCTGCATGGAGCAGATATTTATTCCCACAGTTCAGGCGATGAACAAAGAGGGAAGAACATTTAAGGGATGCCTATATTTCGGACTTATGCTCACCGAAAAAGGTCCGAAGGTCATCGAATATAACTGCCGCTTCGGCGACCCCGAAACACAGGTGGTGCTTCCTCTGCTTGAGAGCGACCTCCTCACAGTTATGCAGGCGGTTACAGAGGAAAGACTCGGTGAAATTGAGGTTAAATTCTCATCAGGCGCGGCTTGCTGCGTAATTGTGGCATCGGGTGGCTATCCCACAGAATATAAAAAAGGCTTTGAGGTTACTATCGCGCCGGAGGTCGCAGACAGCGTTTATGTTGCGGGTACTGCGCTTAAGGACGGGGTACAGGTAACAAGCGGCGGAAGAGTTCTCGGAGTTACCGCTACCGCTGACACCCTTGAAAATGCCATTAAAGCGGCATATGAAAAGACAGAAAAATGTAGCTTTGAAGGCGCATTCTACCGCCACGATATAGGTGCTAAGGCACTTGCGGCAAGAAAGGAGATTTAAGACAAATGGTTTTCAGAATATTTGTTGAAAAGAAGGACGGACTTCAGAACGAAGCAAAGGCTATCTGCTCCGAGCTTCGCAACCTTCTCGGTATGAAGGGACTTAAAAATGTCAGACTTCTTAATAGATACGATGTTGAAAATATAAGCGAGGAGCTTTTCCGCGAGGCGGTAAACACCGTTTTT
>JAZROG010000091.1:0-5411 GCA_045648605.1 Eubacteriales bacterium
TAGCTCATCTCCATGCGGCGGGACATCCCGGCAGAATTGAGCCTTGGATGGGTGAAAGCAATTACAGCTTCATTTTTGATGCCGCAGATAAGGCAGGCTACAATGGACACTGCGGTCTTGAATACAAGCCTACTCTCACCCCCGAGGAAAGCCTCAGAAAAGCAAAAGAAATTTTTGAAAGGAATTTAATATAATGTTACTTATTAAAAACGGTCATGTAAAAACAATGGCAGGCGATGACATTATCGGCGGATCTGTCCTGATCGGAGACGATGGAAGGATCGCAAGGGTCGGAAAGGATATAGCTTGCGATGGCGCGGAGGTTATTGATGCACTCGGCAAGCTGGTAACGCCCGGCTGCGTTGAGGCTCATTGCCATATCGGTCTTGACAACTCCGCTATGCGCTGGGAGGGTCACGATTATAACGAGGCAAGCGACCCGATAACTCCTCATATGCGCGCCATTGACAGTATCAACCCCATTGACGAGCCCTTTGAGGAGGCAACCTCGCACGGTGTCACCTCCGCTTGCACGGGTCCGGGTAGTGCAAATGTTGTTGGCGGAACATTTACATCCATCAAGCTCACGGGAAAAAGAGTTGACAATATGATTATAAAAGACCCCATCGCAATGAAATGCGCTTTCGGCGAAAATCCGAAGGGGGTTTACGGTCAGAACGGCAAAAAAACACCCATCACCAGAATGGGTACTGCGGCACTTCTCCGCGAGCTTCTCTTTAAATCAAGAAATTATCTTAATGCAAAGGAAAGCGGTAAAGAGCCTAATTTCGATATGAAGCTTGAAGCCATGATACCCGTTATGCGCGGTGAAATTCCGCTGAAGGCCCATGCCCACAGAGCGGACGACATCTTTACCTCCATCAGAATAGCAAAGGAATTCGGTGTTAAGCTCACTCTTGACCACTGCACAGACGGCTCCCTCATTGCTGACGAGCTTGCAAAGGAGGGCTTCCCCGCATTTGTTGGTCCATCCTTTGGTAACAAGAGCAAAATTGAGCTTAAAAACAAGGATTTTTCCACACCTGCCGAGCTCCATCGTGCGGGAGTTCCCATAAGCATAATTACCGATGCTCCTGTCATTCCGCTCATGTATCTTCCCCTATGCGCAGGTCTTGCGGCAAAATCGGGACTTGATTATGAGGAGGCTTGGAGGGCAATAACCATAAATCCCGCAAAGCACACAGGAATCGGAGACAGAGTCGGAAGCCTTGAGGTTGGCAAGGACGGCGATGTTGTTATCTGGGAGGCTGACCCTCTCCGCGATATCGGCACAGAGGCTTATATCACAATTATCGACGGCAAGATCGTACATTCAAAGGCATGATCTATAAAAAGCGAGGCCGCTTCATTCAGCCTCGCTTTTTTATAAGCAAATTATAAAACAGGAGCTGCCTCATGTGAAGCAGCTCCATTTTTTACCTATTTACCATGGATGGCAGATAATTTTTTAGTGTTTTCGTTTGCTTTATCCAAGCTTGTATGTCTTCTGCTTATTACCGTTTGAGAAGCCGATTCCTCTGCGCTCTTGCTCTCATTATAGTTATCTTGGTTGAGAAGGATAAGCTGAACAGCATTGTCGCTGAGATTATCCGCAATTTAACACAAATTTTTTCTTCTCTATTGCAAAATTCCATTATTTATGTTATACTAAACAAAAAGCTTTTTGGAGATGGATATGAAAGGCGTAAAAACAGTTTATATATGCTCTGAATGTGAATATACAAGTCCAAAATGGATGGGAAAATGCACCGCCTGCGGAGCTTGGAATTCTTTTGTTGAGGATGTTGTTGAAAGTGAAACAAAGGCTGCCGCACCGAAGAGAATTTCCATGAACGGAGGCGGCACAAACCACACTCAAAAATTCGAGGAGCTTGATCTGCCATCTTATATGCGTTCGGAAACAGGTCTCGGTGAGCTTGACAGAGTGCTTGGCGGCGGACTTGTTCATGGCTCGGTGGTTCTTCTTTCGGGTGAACCGGGTATTGGTAAATCTACCCTTCTTATGCAAATTTCCGATGCTCTCGGAAATACAGACAAGGGCGGAAAGCCGAGAAATGTTCTTTATATTTCGGGCGAGGAATCGGGCGGTCAGCTTAAGCTCCGCGCAAAAAGGCTTGGTATTGACGGAAAAAATCTCCATGTTCTCACCGAAACAAATATTGAAAATATTCTTGATGAAATCGCCGCGCTGAAGCCGGATGTTGTGATAGTTGACTCTATTCAGACCGTTTACAGCGACAGAATGACCAGCGCCCCCGGAAGCACCACGCAGATAAAGGAAAGTGCGCTCTCCTTTATCAATCTTGCAAAAAGCGCGGGAATTTCGATGCTTCTCGTGGGACATGTCAACAAGGAGGGCGGAATTGCCGGCCCCAAGGTCCTTGAGCATATGGTTGATGCGGTGCTATATTTCGAAGGTGAAAGGCATCAGTCTTACAGAATAATCAGAGCTATCAAAAACCGTTTTGGCTCAACAAATGAGATAGGCGTTTTTGAGATGACCGACAAGGGTCTTGAGGAGGTTGAAAATCCCTCCGAAATGCTTCTTGCAGGCAGACCTAAAAATGTTCCCGGTAACTGTGCCGCTTGCACCATGGAGGGTACAAGACCTCTCATTGCGGAAATTCAGGCTCTTGTTGCGCAGACAACCTTCCCCGCTCCAAGGCGTGCCGCAAACGGCATTGATTATAACAGAATGTGTCTCATTCTTGCGGTGCTTGAAAAGCGTCTTGGACTGAAATTTTTCCAGAGTGACGTTTATATGAATGTTATCGGCGGTCTGCACCTTGACGAGCCTGCTTCCGATATAGCTGTTGCTCTTTCTATGGTTTCAAGCCTTACAGACAGGATAATTCCCGATGATGTCATTGCTATCGGAGAGCTTGGTCTTTCGGGTGAATGCCGCGCTGTTTCAAATATTGAGGCGAGAATACACGAGGCGGCAAGACTCGGCTTTACAAGAGCAGTTATTCCATACCGAAATGTGGAAAAAAGAAAAATTTCCGCAGACGGAATCGAGCTTATTCCCATAAAGAGCATCTACGAGGCTCTTGCGGTTATGAAGAAAAAGGAAGAAAATTAAAAAGTGCGACCCGAAATGGGTCGCATTTTTATTAGGCTCAATTTTTAAGCTCGATGCTTTTTCCATCGCAAATATAAACGATGTCACCAATACTATCGGTTCTATGGTACTCAATTCCAAAGAAATCGAGTTTTTCAATCGTTTCTCTGTGTGGGTGTCCGTAACTGTTGTTCTCACCGCAGGAAATAGCCGCAACAGAGGGAGAAACAACATTCATAAATGCCAGGGTACATGAGGTGGAAGAGCCATGATGACCCATTTTGAGAAAATCGCAATCAAGGTCAAATGCCGAATACCTATCGAGCAGGTCTCCCTCCTGTATCTCCTCTGCGTCACCTGTAAACATCATCCTTACAGCACCGTAGCTTATTCTGGTTATAACGCTGGAATTATTAAGATCGCGGTTTTCAAGCACGTCGGGACCCATTATAAATATTTCAACATCCCCCACCATGTATCTGAGGTCGGGTAAAGCTTCAATTACATTAGACTCGCTTCTTTCAAGAGCATCGATAAGATTTTCAAAGGTCTTTGTGGAAGTTACTGCAGGAGAAATGATAACATTTCTCACATCATAATTTTCAATTATCATATCCGCTCCGCCGATATGATCCTCATGTGGATGAGTGAAGATGCAATATTCAAAGCTATCTACGCCAACAGACGAAAGATAATGAGAAAGATATTCCTCGCTGTCCCCCGTTCCTGCATCGATGAGAACATTTCCCGCCTCTGACTTTATAAGAACACTGTCCCCCTGCCCAACATCAATGATGTGAAGCTCAATAGTATCCTCAACAAGCTCCGCTGACTTCATCCTCTGATAATATTTATAGCCTGCAATTATTACAAAAATTGCCAAAATAATAAGCTCGACCTTAAGATTTTTACTGCGTTTTCTTGCCATAATTCTCTCCAAAACCGTTTTTTTATAATTTTACAGCATTACCTTTAAATAGTCAATAACAAAATCAAACAAACAGAAGACACCTAAACAAAAAACAAAAAATAAATAAAAAAACACAAAAGTTTCTTGACAAAATTTCGAAAATATGGTATATTTGTTATGACACTTAGAAAGGAGGCTCAATTATGTATTTTGCATTGTTCGAAGCTACTATCAGTTATTTAAAATTTATTTTCATAGGCGTACAGATTGTTTAATTTCTTCTGTACGTCCTCGTCACTATAATGTTCACATCTATTAAGGAGGGTATAAAATGAAAAAAGCAATGAAACTAGTATCCCTCATGTTAGCAGTGGTTATGGCAATCATAGGTTTTCAAACAATTTCTTATGCAGATCAAAATGGTGATTACTTTGAATTTACCACTCCCGATCAAAGAATGAATCCTAACGGTACATTTTATTTTGAAACAAGACTTCAAGTATTTTCTGACTATTTCACTATTGATAACTCAACTGTAACAATATATACTCATGCACACTTGTATAATGTTTGGAATGAAACATCTTATTTAGACTCAAGTGTTAAATATCGTATCACATTGTTTAACTCAACTACCGGCACCGCTGTTGGTCGTGTAGTAGCAGCTTGTGACAATGTTGGAGTTACGGTAGAATTTAAAAATGTTTCTACATTAGGAGCATATTATTTGATAATTGCGCCGGAAGATCCTGGGTATTTTACCCGAACTTCGGAGCAAATCGTTGGATACGGAAGAATTAACGATATCACTCTTATGTAGAGGTATTTACTATGCGCAAAATCAACTTTTCCAAAATCATATCCGCATTGTATATTTTACTTTTAATTCTTGCAAATTTCTTATTTTTTAGAGGACCAATACCCATTTACAGTTGGCGATATTTCGTATCAAACCGTATTAACTTGATTCCTTTCTCATCGATAATATTTTACATAAAAGCCATTTCTGATGGAACAGTAAATTCAACAACAATATATATAAATTTGTTAGGTTGGCTATTTTTTGTTCCTTTGGGAATATTTTTACCGTTATGGATAAAAAAGAGCAAAACAATACCATTATTTTCTCTTGCTTTTATTGTTATCCTAGAAATTCTTCAAGTTGTTTCAATGTGCGGATCTTTCGATGTTGATGACATAATTTTACATTTTATAGGGGTAATAATAGGTTTTGTCATTACAATAGTTACAAAAAAATTGTTTAGCAAAGAAAAAAACAAAAAATTGCTTGACAAATGAATATTTCTATGTTATAATATCAATTCGAAACAGGGCAAATTTTCTGTCCTGTCTCCTTACTGTGAAAAAAATTTTTAATTTTCACGGTCAAAAGTCCATAGGGAGGTGTAAAAATGGATA
>JAZROG010000092.1:0-1604 GCA_045648605.1 Eubacteriales bacterium
AATTCATATCTTGCCTCGAAATAATATTTTCTCTCGGGAAGATTTGCATTGAGAAAATCCTCGTCTGTATTCCCCTTATAAACGAAGTTAAATGGAATTTTTGAGTCGCCGCTGTCGTAAGTTATGTAATATTCATCCACCCCATATGTCAGCTTATAGACTATGACACAGGAATTGTCTGAAAGATAACTCTCACCAAGTGACATAAAAACGGGCATCATGGAATCAAATTCAAGATCGCTTGGCGGCACAATCTCGTGTGTGCCGACCGTTCTTCCGAAATCATCCGTATAATAAATATATGTCTTTTTCGGGTCTTTCATATCGCTGCAAAGATAATAATATACGCCCTCTTGAGGCTCAAATATTATTTCTGCCCTTGCATTTTCATTGGGAATAAAACTCGAATACTCATAATATTCAAAATATTTGTGAGTAAGTGAACCGAGAAGATAACTTTCGGGGTTTTCAAGCTTCAGCTCCTCATGGTCTTTTTCAAGATAAAGGTCAAGCGCCTTATTTTGCCATTTTGTGAAATAGACCTGCGGTACTTCGCTTTCTGTTTCTTCATCACGCCAGCCTGTAAGCTCTATCATTCTGTTTTTCAGAATCTCGCCCTCGTCTCCTTCCTTGCCGCCTGCAAGAAATTCCTTGAAAACGCCCGTAAGTTCACTACTGTCGGTATAGGGATAGGAAGGCTCGTTGTCAAAGCGCACAAAGGTTATGGTATCGTCATTTATGAAATAACGCACCTCACCCTTTGAATTATCAAGCTCGCATTTGAAAAGCACCTTCTTGAAGTCTGGGGATGTGATAGTCAAAATAGGATTTCTGTCCTCAAAGAACTCATATATTTTGCCGTAATTTTCCTCATATCCAATACTTCTGTTTCCGTGACTTTCAAGCTTTATAACATCCTCATCCACAAGCTCATCCTCTTTGCTTGCAAGAAGAATTTTTTCGCCGTCGGGAGTTACTTTTGTTATTTTATAATAGTTCGTAACCTCGTAAGCTGTTACCTTGCTCACATACAGATTTCCCTCGTCGTCGAATGCCTGAAGTCCAAGTCCGTCAAGGCTTTCAGTTTTTTCACCAGTGGAAATATCATAAATTCCGTAGCCGTGTGTCCATTCCCAGCCGCCGATTCTGTAGGCAAAGCGGTTTTCGTCAATGAAAGCAATGGGAGTATAGCCCGTAACATCTCCGATGTCGGCTTTTTTGCCGTTTATCATATCATCGAGCATCACATTTTCGCAAACTCGCTCTACTCTGCCGTCGGAATATACTATTTCAATTCCGCCGTGATTTCCTTCGTCATCGACCACTCTGTAAACTCTGATAGTTTTATCCTCATTCTCGATATATTCCTGATAAAAGGGATACATTTCTATCTCGGTCTTTTGGCATATAAGCTGACCGTTTTCATATGTAACCTTAAATGCGGTTTCTACCATAGACTTTTGAAGCTCGGTATCATAATACATACGGTATAGGATATAATCGCCGTTTTTGATCATAGCATTTGTGGGCATAATGTCGGAATAGACAGTAAGAGTGCTGACTATTCTTCCGCTGGTCATATCAAGAAGATAAAGATCGAATGT
>JAZROG010000093.1:0-2696 GCA_045648605.1 Eubacteriales bacterium
CTATCTACGGACATATCGACAAAGCTCAGCTTTACGATTAAGCCTGGAAAGAATGGGGCGGTATGATTGATACCTACTACAAAGTAAGGTGGAGAAAGTTCTTTGAGTTACTCGCCGAAAACTTCTTCAGAGTCAAAAGAGTTCCCGAAAAAACCAAAAAGCAGAAAAACGGCAGGAATACTTTTGACGACGATTATTTCTATAATCAGATGGCAAAGTACGAAAGAACATGGATTACACAAGAAGAAGCAAACAACGTATCTGACGAGGACACTATGACAGTAGTACTCGAACTTATCGAAAAATATCGTGACGCTTTTTCGGGTAATAATTAACTATATTATATATAGTATAAGTATTGACAAAAAATAAACAAAGTACTACAATATACTTTGTTAAAAAATTGAACAACTTTGGAGGTTTAGTAAGTTATGGGCTATACGATAGCACAAAAAATCATTAAAAATCACCTTATATCGGGTGAAATGAAGGCGGGAAGCGAAATTGCGCTCCGCATTGACCAGACTCTTACACAGGATGCAACAGGCACAATGGCTTATCTGCAGTTTGAGGCAATGGGGACGGAAAGAGTTAAAACAGAGCTTTCCGTGGCTTATATTGACCACAACACACTTCAGGCAGGCTTTGAAAATGCCGATGACCACAGATATATTCAGACAGTAACAAAGAAGCACGGAATCCGCTTCTCTCGTCCCGGCAACGGAATCTGCCATCAGGTTCATCTTGAGCGCTTCGGCGTTCCCGGAAAGACCCTTATCGGCTCGGATAGCCACACACCCACGGCCGGCGGTATCGGTATGCTCGGTATGGGCGCAGGCGGACTTGATGTTGCTGTTGCAATGGGCGGCGGCGCATACTACATAACTATGCCCAAGATAATCAAGATAAATCTCACAGGCGCACTTCCCGCATACGTTGGAGCAAAGGACATAATTCTCCAGGTCCTCAGAATGCTCGGCGTTAAGGGCGGTGTAGGCTCTGTTGTTGAATACTGCGGCGAGGGAGTCAAGACCCTTTCCGTTCCCCAGAGAGCAACCATCACAAATATGGGTGCAGAGCTTGGTGCAACAAGCTCACTCTTCCCCTCGGATGAGGTAACTCGCGCATTCCTTCGCGCAGAGGAGAGAGAGGCAGATTTCATAGAGCTTGCTCCCGATGCTGATGCGGTATATGATGCAGAATACACCATCGACCTTTCCTCTCTTGAGCCTCTCGCGGCTTGTCCCCACAGCCCCGATAATGTAAAGCCTGTTTCGGAGCTTGAGGGTATGAAGATAGATCAGGTTTGTATCGGCTCCTGCACCAATTCGTCTATGCTCGATATGCTTACCGTTGCGGCAATGCTTAAGGGCAAGACCGTTCATCCCGATGTCAGCCTTTCCATTTCCCCCGGCTCAAAGCAGGTTTATACAATGCTTGCGGAGTGCGGCGCTCTTGCAGATCTTATTGCGGCAGGCGCAAGAATTCTCGAATGTGCTTGCGGTCCTTGCATCGGTATGGGCTTCTCGCCTAAATCTGCGGGAATAAGCCTCCGTACCTTCAACCGTAATTTCGAGGCAAGAAGCGGCACCGCTGATGCAGGTGTATATCTCGTTTCTCCCGAAACCGCGGCGGCTTCCGCTATCACGGGCGTTATGACAGACCCAAGAAAGAGCGGCGATGCCCCCAACATAAGGATCCCCGAGCACTTCAAGATAAATGATAACCTCATCGAAATGCCCGCAGCTCCCGAAAAAGCAGGCGATGTAACGGTTGAAAGAGGTCCAAATATCAAGCCTATCCCTGTTGGAAAGGCTCCAGAGGCAGACCTTGACACAACTCTTATCTTAAAGGTTGGCGATAATATCACAACAGACCATATCATGCCCGCGGGAACAAAAATTCTTCCTTACAGATCAAATGTTCCAAAGCTCAGCGAATTCTGCTTCACGGTTTGCGATAAGGAATTCCCCGAGAGAGCAAAGAAAATGGGCGGCGGCATAATCGTCGGCGGCTCTAACTACGGTCAGGGCTCTTCCCGTGAGCACGCGGCACTCGTTCCTCTTTATCTTGGCATTAAGGCTGTTGTTGCAAAGAGCTTTGCGAGGATTCATGTTGCAAATCTTATCAACTTCGGCATAGTTCCCATGACATTTGAAAATCCTGAGGACTATGATAAGCTGAGAGAGGGCGCAAAGCTTACCATCAAGGGCTTTGCAGACGGTGTTGCAAGCTCAGAAAAGATTTACCTTGAATGTGAATGCGGTTGCAAGATTCCTCTGAAGCTTGACCTTACTGCGCGCCAGAGAGCGATCCTTTCTGCCGGCGGTATGCTCAACTATACAAAGAATAACGGAGAATAAGAGTATGCGAAATTTTCTTACACATTTTTTAGAGCAATTTGACTATCCCGCAGAGTCCAAGCCCGTTATAATGGACTGCTTTGACAAGCTTTCGGCAGACTCTGAAGCCATGGCTGTTATCGAAAAGCATCTTTCTTCATATGCAGAAAGCGGAACGGAGCAGTATGTTGCCTGCCATGGCGAGATAGTGACCATTGCCGCAAGGCTGGGCACTCCCTGGCAGACGGCAAGACTGATTCTTGATATTTTTCTTTCAAAAATACTGAAGGAAAAATATGCCGAAAGAGGTATTGACGAGCAGATCTGGATAGACACCGTAAGTGAGTTCAAATA
>JAZROG010000094.1:0-14756 GCA_045648605.1 Eubacteriales bacterium
TGGAATTATCGACGGTATCGAAGAGGATGGAGATACTTATTTCCGCCCCGATCAAACTCTTACACGTGCACAGGCTGCAAAGATCCTTTCTGTTGCAGCAGGTACTATTGCTTCGGATGATGTAAAGGACGTGCTTGAGTCTGATGTGAGCGAAAATCTTATCGTTACAAAGGCTTGCACTATAAGAAATGTTGAGATCCCCGGAAATGTTATCATCACCGAGGGTGCAACAGGCGATGTTATTTTCAACAACTGTGAGATTGGAGGAACTGTTTCTGTTCGTTCCAAGGCAAATGTAGCTTTTGCTAACGGTTCTGTTGAAAAGATCAATATTGATGTAATTGGCGCGAAGATCGAGGTTAAGCAGTCGGTTGAAATAGCCGAGATCAATGCTTATAATGCTAACGCTACCATTGATTTTGCAACATCTAATGTTTATGTTGAAACAATTAATGTTCCCAGCGGTGCTACCGGCGTTAAGATTACGGGAACAGACGGAGTAATTGAAACTCTCAATATAAATGCAGGCTCCTTCAGCTCCACTATTGTTCCTGAGGAATGCAATGTGGACAGCAGTGTTTCTGCAACCATCGGCGGCGTTTCCTATAAGGAAGGTGTAAAGGGCACAATTTCCGTAATATGGAAGAACGGCAATGAATATCTTAACTTTGAGACATATAAGAACGGTACAGTGAAGTACTATTATACCGCAACATCTTCTGCTCCTGCAAAGACAGCCTTTACATCTGCTTATAACGCAGCAGAGACTAGGTCATCTGTTAATGCAAAATCAGGAGAAGCGGAAAGCGAAGTTCTTTATGGTGAATCCGTAAGCCTCAAGGATTTCCCCTATGTGGTTGCAGCTCTTGTTGACGGTTCAACAGTTGTAAGCACTCCTGTTATTGTCAATCGTGAGAGCGCGAAGTTCGGCTTTAAGGTTATGCCTACTCTTGCTATCAGCGGAACCAACGATCAGCTTAAGGGTACTGCTGCGGTTGCCGGAACAGTATACTATTATTACACCAATGACGATGTTGCTCCCGATTCCTACACCGATGCTATGAATGCTTACAAAGCAACAGCTACGGCTGCAAAGGGAACTCTTGATTGCACAACAGCGGCAATGACAAAAACTCTTAAGGCTGTTTCTGCCATAGAGGAATACGGTTATTGCGTAGTGTTCCTTCTTGATTCCGGCAATAATCAGTATCAGCCTATTATTCTTGAAAGACCTTTCCAGACAAACGGTCTTAATACAGAGCCATACATTCTTATTTCCGATAGGGAAGATGGATATGATACACTCGTTATCACAGCTCCTTCCTCCGGCACTGTAAAGGTTCTCTATACAAACAGCACACTTAACTATACGGTTTCTTCCTTTAACACCGAGTATAACGCTGCAAACAAGACTCCCGCAGAGGGCGAGCTTAAGCTTGCTTATTCCGGAAGCGTTACAGCAAATAAGGAAGTTAGCATCAAGCTTGCAAAGAGCGCAGATGTTAATGCAAAGGGATATGATTTTGCGGTTATTCAGTATGGCAGCAATCTCCCTGTAAGAGTTGCAAGAATCAAGGACGTTGACGGCTTCGCAGGAACAACTCTTCCCACAGTTCTTAAGACCACAGGAAAAGATATTATCGTATTCACTACCATTGATGAAACAGCTTACGGAAACTCCGTTAAGTATATGTATGTGAGTGCAAACAAGGCTTATACAAGCGAAAGCTTTGAGGAAATGTATAAGACTGTTGCTGATAATGTTAAGGGTGAGATAGAATACAACGGTAATTGCTATCGCGAGTTCTCATCCGAAAAGCAGAGCTCCAATATCAGCGAGGCTTATGTTGTATTCATGTTCGTTGGAACAGGCAGAACATACCAGCCTGTAACAGTTGCACGCGGAGCGATCGGAACAGGATTTATCGGAACACCCACCGCAGTATATAATGTTGATAAGAGCTCGGCAAGCATTACATTTAATGCAAAGATTCCATTTGACCTTGAGTATTTCGTTGTTGATAAGAATACTTATAGCACCGAAACTCTTGCTAATATGTTCAATTACAAGAGAATGCCCGATGATGTAACTGATCTTACAATCAATACCATCAGCAAATCCTTACCTGTTAAGCAGGGTGAAAATAAGGATATTACTCTCACAGGCGTTCTTAAGGGAGATAAGTATCTTGCTATCAGAGCTAAGGATGCAACAATAAAATATACACCTACTATCATTTCCATTTCCAACATTGATGACGGTATCAAGGGAGCTGATACACCTTCTGTAAACTTCGATAGCGTTAAGGGTATGGTTTCAATTACTATCAGACCTTCCGCTGATGCTGCAGGCAAGACATTTGAATACTACTATACAAATACAAAGCCTGAAACAACAGCAAATTATAATACCATCTTCAAGGGTACTGATCCTTCCGGTGCTGTTACAATCACAAGCACTGACACAACTTCCATTAAGACCTTTGAGGCAGGAAAATGGCTTGATATGGCTGAATATAAGTATCTTGCATTCAGAGTTGTCAGCAGCACAGGAGAGAGCATGACACCCGGTTATGTAACACTTCCCATTCTTTACAGAGCTAATGCTAACATAACAGCAGATCAGACTGCACAGGGACAGCTTAACGTATCTCCTTGCGATACTGAAAAGTACACTGTTTATTGGTTCTACAGCAAGACTCAGCTTACAGTTACAAAGGCGAACTTCTCTTCCTCTTATAATAGCAGCGCAAGTAACTACAGAGGCTTTAAGAATGTTGAAGCTGCAACTTCCGGCGCTGAGCAGAATATTCAGACAGATTTCTCGCAGCCTACAGGAACAAATGTGACTCCTTATAAGTACATTTACGTTTGCCTTAAGGATGCAAACGGTAAGTATTATCAGCCTGTTGAACTTAAGGTTCCCGGAACATACACATAATAAAATATTTGTTTTCTCGGACTGCCGCTTTATGCGGCAGTCCATTTTTTTGCCGAAACCGTTTGAGGAAAGTTGAACAATGAAAAAAGGACGTTTTTGTCCATTTTCTCCAATAGTTTTGTGGAATTAAATAGTTTAAAAGGGGAAAAAACAACGATTTTTTTATGTTTTGGCAAAAAAAATTGTAAAAATGTAAAAAAACCTTTGACAAATGGCCCCCAATGGTGTATAATATTGTATGTGTATGTGTACTTGGGTGAATTGCGCGCTTTTTCGGCAGCTTTTCACCTGTAAAGTGGAGATGCTTATGCCAAGATTTTTTGTTCCAATAGAGAGTTTTGATTTTGAAAACAATAAGGTCTGTATTGCCGGCGAGGATGCAAGGCATATATCCTTTTCGCTTCGCATGGCTGTGGGTGACCGAATAACGGTTTCGAATGGCATTGATACAGAGTATGAATGTGTTCTTGAAGCCTTCGAGAGCGACAGAGTCCTCTGCAGGATCGAGAGCGAAAGGGAGCTTGAAACAGAGCCGCCCTTCGTCGCGAGGATATATCAGGCACTACCAAAAGGGGACAAGCTTGATACGATCATTCAAAAATCCACCGAATGTGGAGCTTCGCTTTTGAGAACATTCGAAAGTGAATTTTGCATAGCGAAGGAAAAATCCGATTCGGCCGAGAGAAAGCTTGAACGCAGACGCAGGATCGCCTATGAAGCGGCAAAGCAATGCGGCAGAGGAAGGATCCCCGAGGTGCAGCCGACTGTCGATTTTAAAACTGCTGTTTTGGAAGCCGCAAAGGCGGATATTCCTATCTTCTGCTATGAGGGTGATGGAACTGTGCCGCTTTCCGAGCTTTTTCGCTCCGGAATGAAAAAGATTGGCGAAAAAAAACATCCCGAAATTTCTGTTATTATAGGCTCCGAAGGAGGGTTTTCTCCCGAGGAAGCGAATTTTGCAAAGGAAAACGGCATGCTTATGGCGGGTCTTGGCAGAAGGATACTTCGATGCGAGACCGTGGCGGGCTTCGTGCTTGCCTGTCTTATTTATGAGCTTGAGCTGTGAGAAAATGGAGTATGGTTATGGCAAAAAAAGTAAATGACTCAAAAATCAAAAGAAGCGAGGTTCTATACTATAGAATGCTGATAGTCCTTGCAGCACTTATCGCTGTTATTTTCAGCATAACTTATGTAACTCGTACCGCCGAGGGCAGTAACAGCTTTGTTTTAAGCGGTGCGCCCGTAACAGCTATAGTTTTTGCGGCACTGTGTGTTCCTGCGGTTGTATTTTATGCAGTGTGCCGTACAAAAGGTGTGAACGAGAGAAACAGAGTGTTCTCAAGCGGTTATCTTCTTGCTCTTGCTCTGTGGCTCACATCTATCTTCGCTCTTTACGGTCCCCTCAGCTCAAAGGCTGCTATGGCTTATATAATCATCACAGCGGCTCTTTACTATATCTACTATATTTTCAATCACGAGTTTTTTGTTTTTTCTCTTTATGCTTCCCTTGGAGCAGCATTGCTCCTTTCGATAAACTCTGCAGGCAAGATCGAGCACATTATTTCCGCTGTTATTGCGTTGGCGATCAGCGTGGCAGTGGTCCTTGCAGTTGTGGGAGACAAGAAAAAGCCATTCGAGATTAAGCTCGGAAAAAATTCCGTTAAGATAACGGATGGAACCTTCAAGTTTTATCCCTTTGCTGTTCTTGCGGCGATCATAGTTCTCGGCTCTGTGCTCAGCTTTTTCCTTGCAAACGCAGCATTCTATTCACTGGTAGTTCTCTTTGCGGCATACCTTGTCTTTACCATTGTAAACACGGTAAAGATGATGTAAAAAGCATCTCATTTAAGTAAGATCCACCTAAAAACAAATCATAGATAAGGATTGGGAGAAAAGATATGTCTAACAGATTGTTTCAAAGCGTAATTCATCAGATGAAGGATGCGGTTGACCGCGTTATAGGAGTTATTGACGAGAATAATGTTATAATTGCTTGCTCTGAGCTTGTAAAGATCGGAGAGGTTATGCAGGGAGTCCGCGAAGAAATGGTCTATTCCGCAGAGGTTATAACTGTAGGCGGCTATACATACAGACCTATTTCCGCAGGTGCGAAGTCAGAATATGTTATATTTGTTGAAGGCGAGGATAAGATGGCTGATAAGTTCTCAAAGCTTCTTGCCATCGCTCTCGGAAATATCAAGAATTATTACGATGAAAAATACGATAAGGGTTCATTTATCAAGAATATCATTCTCGATAATATCCTTCCCAGCGATATATATATAAAGAGTAAGGAGCTTCATTTCAATACAGATGAAAGCAGACTTGTTCTTCTCATTAAGTTTGACGGAAAAACAGATGTTATGCCCTTTGAAATGCTTCAGAATATGTTCCCGGATAAGACCAAGGACTATGTTATCAGCGTTGGAGAGCATGATATCGTTCTTGTTAAGGATATGAAGCCGGGCACGGATACAAAGGAGATCGAAAAGATCGCAACAACCATTGCAGACACTCTTCAGACAGAGTTCTATGCAAAGGTTTCTATCGGTATCTCTACAATGGTAGATAATATCAAGGATCTTGCAAAGGCTTATAAGGAGGCACAGGTTGCCCTTGAGGTCGGTAAGGTGTTTGAGACCGAAAAGAATATCGTAAGCTATGAAAATCTCGGTATCGGCCGTCTTATCTATCAGCTTCCTACAACTCTTTGCGAAATGTTCCTCCAGGAGGTCTTCAAGAAGGGCGGATTTGAATCTCTCGACAGAGAAACACTTCAGACTATTCAGGCATTCTTTGAAAACAACCTCAATGTTTCCGAAACATCGAGAAAGCTGTTTGTTCACAGAAATACACTTGTTTACCGTCTCGAAAAGATCAGAAAGCTCACAGGTCTCGACCTTCGTGAGTTCGAGCACGCTATAACATTTAAGGTTGCCCTGATGGTTAAGAAGTATCTCAGCTCAAAGCCAGCTAAGCTCTGATAATACATTCATAGTGGCAGTAACAATGTGAAACATCATTATGAGGAACGCATTGTGTGCGTTCGTGTCGGTGAAATGCCGCCTACTCGCATACGCGTTCCTTGTTTTTTGCCCGTAGTAATTCGTTTCTTGGCACTTGCCCTGAAGAAAGAAAGGATTTGTACGCTTAATGATTGAGTTCAAAAACGTCAGAAGTATTTATAAAAGAAATAATCATGTGGCTCTTGACGACGTGAGCTTTAAGATTGATGATGGCGAATTCGTTTTCATCGTCGGTCACTCCGGAGCGGGAAAGACCACAATGACAAAGCTGCTTCTCCGCGAGATGGTTCCAAGCTCGGGATCTATCACGGTGAATAATTATAATCTGAAAAAAATGCCAAAATTCAAGGTTGCGAAATACCGCAGAAGCCTGGGCGTTGTTTTTCAGGATTTTAAGCTTTTTCCGCAGAAAACAATTTATGAGAATGTGGCTTTTGCCATGCAGGTGGTTGGAACACCCAAGTCTCTTATCGCAAGGAGAGTTCCCGCAATTCTCAAGTCAATGGGACTTATTGACAAGGCAAAGAATATTCCTCAGGAGCTTTCTGGCGGTGAACAGCAGAGAGTTGCAATTGCAAGAGCTATTGCAAACAGCCCCGATATAATCATTGCCGATGAGCCTACGGGAAATATCGACCCACAGATGGCGGCGGAGATAATGGAGCTTCTCGTTTGGATAAATCAGAAGTTCGGAAAGACGGTGGTCGTTGTTACCCATGCGGAAAATCTTGTTAATACATATCAGAACAGAGTAATTCGCCTTGACCACGGTAAGGTTGTAAGCGATAGAGTGGGAGGTATGTTTGAATGAATAACAATGTAACTTCAAAAAAACAGCCGCCCAAAATGAAAAAGAGCTATAATCCCTTTATGTTCATTGGTGAGGCTTTCAAAAATCTTTGGCGCGACAGGGTTATGTCAACAGCCTCTGTGCTCGTTCTCGCAAGCTGTCTCGTGCTTCTCGGATGCTTCTCGCTTCTGGTGGTAAATATCAATTCCAATATGAACAGACTCGTTTCTCTCAATGAGATCGTGGTATTTGTTGATTATGATCTTCCCGCAGAGGATGTTGAAATAATCGGTCAGAGGATAAGGGTTCTTGATAATGTGGAATCTATCGAATTTATCTCAAAGGACGCGGGACTTGACTCCATGAAGGAGGACTATGCAGGCTTTGAGGATGTTTTTGAAAGCATGAAGGAATCGGGCGATAACCCTCTTTCCGACAGCTTCAGAATTAAATATAAGGACAATTCCAAGGTGACGACCCTTGATTATAATCTCCGTCAGATAGAGGGCGTGAGAAAGGTGAATAACCGCCTTGATCTTGCAACCTCTCTTGAGAATTTCAAGAACGGAATTTCTGTTATTTTTATCGGATTTCTTGCGGTTCTCTTTATCGTCAGTGTGTTTATTATCATCAACACTATAAAGCTGGCGGTAAATTCCCATATGGAAGAGATAAGAGTTATGAAATATATCGGTGCATCCGATTGGTTTATCGTTGTTCCTTATATCATTGAGGGTACTATTATCGGTATCTTTTCAAGTGCCATCGCATATCTTGCTCAGTGGTATGTTTATTACAGCCTTGAAAAAATGGTCGCAAGCGACATCAAAATGGTAGAGCTTATGTCCTTTAGCGAAATTGGCGGCACGGTTGCTCTTGCATTCCTCGCGGTTGGAATTCTTACGGGAGTAATAGGAAGCTGTATTTCGCTCCACAAGAATTTGCAGGCATAAAATGCGGAAAGGAGCTTAAACGCAGATGAAAAAGGCAAAAATATTTAACAAAAGAATATTGAGCTTGGCACTGGCAGCAATGTTTTGCATCATTGGCGCGGGCGAATTTCTTATCAGATCAAGTAAAACTTATGCGGCAACGGATGCAAATGTTACCGCAATGGAAAACAAGATAAAGGATATTCAGAACAAGAAAAAAGACGTTCTTGCCAAGATGAATAAGGCAAAAAACAGCAAGGCTGAAGCAACGCAGTATAAATCCTATATCGACGAGCAGGTAAATCTTACCGAGGAAGAGATAGAGACAATAAATTCTCTCATTGCAGAGCTTGATAATAAGATTGCCGAAAAGGAAGCGGAGATCGAGACCGCATCCGAGAATATTGATGCAGAGTATAACAAATTCAAGCAGATAATGCGCCTTTCATATGAGGAGGGCAATGCCAGCTATGTTGAAATGGTGCTGGGATCTGAGGATTTTTATGATTTCCTCGTCCGTATTGAGCAGGTCACCTCTCTTATGGAGTATAGCTCAAAGCTTCTTGAAAGCTTCAAGGAAAGTAAGGCTTCTCTTGAGAGTGCAAAGGCAACCCTTCAGGCATCAAAGACTACACAGGTCATCTATCAGGGCGAGCTTCAGTCAAAGCACGAGGAGCTTGAGGTGCTGCAAAGGGAAAATGAGAATTATCTCAGCTCTCTTACAAAGGATATAAATTCATATCAGTCTACATATGATAGCTATGCAAAGGCGGAGGATGAGCTTGATAAGCAGCTTGAAAAGTATCTCAGAGAGCTTCAGGCAAAGGAAAACAGTCAGTATGTTGGCGGTGAGTTTAATTGGCCGCTTCCGCTTAATTGGAAGAGCATAAGCTCGGCATACGGTTACAGAACTCTTAACGGAAAGAGAGAATTCCACCGAGGAATAGATATTCCCGCATCAAAGAATACCAATATTTATGCTTCAAACAGCGGAAAGGTTGTTACTGCAACATTCCATTATAGCTACGGAAACTATGTTGTTATTGACCACGGCGGCGGAAAATCTACCCTTTATGCCCATGCAAATAAGCTTAACTGCAAGGTTGGCGATTATGTAAAGCAGGGCGATGTTATCGCATTCGTTGGAACAACAGGACATTCATACGGAAATCACCTTCATTTTGAGGTGAGAATCAGCGGTACTGCAAAGAATCCCTTGGATTATGTTGTAAGGCCGAAATAAAAATGAAAAGCCATAGGCTTTTTCGGAGGTCATTTTGAAAACAAGAATATCAATAATAACTCTCGTTCTTTGTATTATTGTTACAGCTGTTGCGGTCTTTATGACAACCTATACAGTTTTGACGGATAATTACAGAGAAGAGATCGCAAAGGCATATGCCGAGGAAACTGTTATAGGAGAAGAGCTTCCTGAGATAACCGACGAGGTGCAGGCTGAAAAGAGCATATATGAGGAAAGGCTTGCATCGGTTCTCGGATTTTTTGAATCCCGTGCATATTATGACCTTGATACAGAAGCCGTGATCGAGGGTATGCTCGATGGAGTTGCTTACGGAACGGGCGACAGATATGCCGAATACTATACCGCAGAGGAATATGAATCCTTTACGGCGGAAAGTAACGGTGAGATGCAGGGTATTGGAGTAACTATTATTTTTAATGCAGACTTCAATGCCATTGAAATAATCAACGTTATGCCAAATTCTCCCGCACTTGAGGCAGGACTTATTCCGGGTGACCTTGTTATTTCCGTGGGACTTGGAGAAAATGCCGAGAGCGTTGCGGAAATAGGTTATACCATGGCTGTTTCGAAGCTTCAGGGACTTGCGGGCACTAAATGTGAATTTACTGCGGTCAGAAATGAAAATTTCGACGAGCCGATGGAATTTTCCATTGACAGAAGACAGGTTACGGTTCAAACCGTTACCCATCATCTTTATGAGGGAGATAAAAGCATCGGTATCATCGAAATAAGTCAGTTTGATAAGATCACGCCTTCTCAATTTTTCGTCGCTCTTGATGATCTGCAGGCAAAGGGAGCCACAAAATTCATTTTCGATGTAAGAAACAATCCCGGCGGCGACCTTAATGCTATCTGTGAAATACTTGATTTCCTTGTTCCCACCGGACCTATAATAAGAATGCGTGATAAGGCTGGAAATGAGAGCGTTATCGAGTCTGAGGGCAGTGAATATGATGCTCCCATGGTCGTTCTTTGTAACGGAAGCTCCGCAAGCGCGGCAGAGCTGTTTACAAGCGCTCTTATGGATTATGATAAGGCGGTTGTCATCGGTACTACCACCTTTGGAAAGGGAAGCGTTCAGACAATATTCAGCCTTCCCGACGGCGGTGGAATAAAAATGACCACAAGAATGTATTTCCCTCCCTTTTCCGATGGATATGACGGAGTGGGAATCACTCCCGATATCGAGGTGGAGATGGCAGAGGAATTTAAAAACGTAAGTCTTTATAAGATCTCGGATGCTGATGACACACAGCTTCAGAGAGCTATAAAATATTTAAACGAAAACAATTAAACATCAAAGGAGATATAAGTCATGTCAAAGGCAAAGCAGATGCTCTACACCAAAGAAGGTCTTAAGGAGCTTACAGATGAGCTCAGCTATCTGAAAAACACAAAAAGAAAGGAAAATCTGGAGGCTATCGCTGTTGCAAAGTCATTTGGAGACCTTTCGGAGAATGCCGAATACGATGCGGCAAGAAACGAGCAGGCACAGATCGAGGCAAAGATAAAAGAGCTTGAAGAAATGATAGCAAATGCGGTTGTGGTTGATGAAGATGCCATCGACGCAGGCGTTGTAAGCATGGGATCATATGTAAAGGTCAAAATGGTGGCAACAGGAGCGGATAAGGAATACAGCATCGTTGCTCCCAACCAGGTTGCTCCTATGCAGGGACTTATTTCCGATCAGTCTCCCGTGGGTAAGGCACTTATCGGCGCAAGAGCGGGCGATGAGGTCTCCTTTGAAGCACCCAGCGGAACAGTACGCATGAAGGTAATTGAGGTTTCAAGAGCTAAGGGCTGATAAAATTCAAAAAAATTCCGAAAGGACACTATAAAAATGGCAGAAGAAAAGATTGTTCAGAATACAGAAGAGATTGAAGAGGAGATAAGCGCAGAGGAGCTTAGCGACATACTGCGCATTCGCCGCGAAAAGCTGGCAGACCTTCAGGCAAAGGGACAGAATCCCTTTGAGAAGGTAAAATTTGATTTTGATACTTATACAAGCGAGATCAGAGAAAGATTTGAGGAGCTTGAAAATAAGGATGTTAAGATCGCAGGCAGACTTATGAGCCGCCGCGACATGGGTAAGGCAAACTTTATCGATGTTGCTGACGAAAAGGGAAGACTCCAGTGCTATGTGCGCATAGACGAGATCGGCGAGGAGGCTTTCGAGGGCTTTAAAAAGTGGGATATCGGTGATATAGTTGGTATCAGCGGCTTTGTTTTCAGAACAAGACGCGGTGAAATATCCGTTCATGTAAAGGAAATTGAGCTTCTTGCAAAATCTCTCCTTCCCCTTCCCGAAAAGTTCCACGGTCTTAAGGATCAGGAAACAAGATACAGACAGAGATATGTTGACCTTATCGTCAATCCCGATGTTAAGGACACATTTGTAAAGCGCTCCATGATACTTAAGGAGATAAGAAATTATCTCGATTCCAAGGGCTTCCTTGAGGTTGACACACCTATTCTTGTTCCCCTTGAAATTGGCGCATCCGCAAGACCCTTCATTACACATCATAATACTCTTGATATGGATATGTATCTCCGTATCGAAACAGAGCTTTATCTTAAGAGACTTATCGTTGGCGGTATGCACAGAGTTTATGAGGTGGGAAGAATCTTCAGAAATGAGGGTATGGACCCCAAGCATAATCCCGAGTTTACTTCAATTGAGCTTTATCAGGCATTTACCGATTATAAGGGTATGATGGATCTTGTTGAGGAGCTTAATACTATGCTTGCAGAGAAGATCTGCGGCTCAAAGGTCATCACATATCAGGGCAAGGAAATTGATATGGGTCATTGGGAAAGAATGACCATGGTCGAGGCTGTTAAGAAGTATAGCGGCTGTGATTATAACGATTGGGCGACCGACGAGGATGCAAGAGCGTGCGCTAAGAAGATGCACGTTGAGGTTCCGGAAAATGCAACAAAGGGAACTGTTCTTGTTGAGTTCTTTGATGCTTTTGTTGAGGAAAAACTCATTCAGCCTACATTTATCTATGACTATCCCGTTGAAAATTCTCCTCTTGCAAAGAGAAAGGCAGATGATCCTGCTTTCACCGAGAGATTTGAATATTTCATCAATGCAACCGAGTTTGGCAATGCATTCAGCGAGCTGAATGACCCCATTGACCAGAAGGAAAGATTTGAAAAGCAGGTTGCCGCAAAGAAGAAAGAAGAGCCGAACTGCAATGCAGAGGTGGATTATGACTATGTAACCGCCCTTGAATACGGTATGCCTCCCACAGGTGGTCTTGGCTTTGGTATCGACCGTCTCGTAATGCTTCTCACAGATAGCGCATCCATCCGCGATGTTTTGCTGTTTCCCACGATGAAGCCCGAAAATAAGTAATAAATTTTGGAAGAGGGCTGTAAAGCCCTCTTTTTTGGAGAAAAACAGATGGATTTTTTCGGAGAAAGATATATTTGCGACACGGAGAATTATGTTGCTTTTGACATCGAGACAACGGGGCTTGACGGCTCTGAGATAGTGGATTTTGCCGCCATAAGGATAAGAGAGGGAAGAGTAGATGGCACTTACCGCACATTTATAAAGCCCAGGAAGCTTATTCCCGAGGATGTGACTCTTATAAACGGAATAAGCAACGAAATGGTTGCCTGCGCCCCCATATTTTCCGAGGTTGCGAGTGATATTCTCGATTTTTTCGGTGACGATATCATAGTCGGTCATTGCCTTGAAAGGTTTTCTCTTAAGATCCTTTGCGACGAGCTTGTGAGAGCCGGATTTGAAACCGTGCAGAACGATTATATCGACCTTATGGACATGGCTCAGAGACTATATGGCGTGGCTTTGGGCAGCTATGGTCTTAAAAGTATTGCAAAGCACCTCGACGTAAAAATTGATGTTAGCATAGGCGCGCTTCGGGACGTTAGAATGATTTATGAATGCTACGAAAAGATGTGCCGCACCATGAGAGAAGACTCGAAAAATGAAAATATTTATAGCGAGCTTTCGGATGACCTCCATGCACTTATCGGCAAGATGAAAAGGAAAAAGAATGTTTCGGATATAAGACGCGCGCTTATCTCTCTATATAAAAACGAGCTTTGCGACCCTGTGATGCGTTGTGCAGTTTATCTTCCTCTCATCAAATATGAGCTTTATATAAACCGATTTGAGGAAGAGCTGCGTGGCGAGCTTATCGGCGCAAAGCGTGATTTCGAGAGGGGCCTTTTCGGCAGAATGTCGATAAAGGATATCGAGAGGATCAAGGATGACCTTGATTATTGCTTGGATAGGCTGAATAAACCAAGGAAAAAGAAATTTTTATTCTTTTGGCGATAAATTTCATAAAAACAGAGCAGATTTTGAGAAAATATCTGCTCTTTTTTGATGTATAAATAGGAATTTATAAGTGCGAATGGTGAAGCCTCATCCGACTCGTCGGTGCGCCAATGCTCCCGCCGAGCCACCTTCTCCTCTGGGAGAAGGTGGCACGCCAGGCGGAATGCCGTGGGCGTGGCGGATGAGGCTCTTTCACAAACTGTTCGACAAATTCCTATTTAACTTTTCATATTGTTAAGAAAATGTAAACTCTGAAAAATATCTCCAAAAGTGGTTGACATTTGTTAACCCGTATGGTAACATAAAAGCGGATAACAGATGTTAACCATCTGATTTGGAGGTGTAAAAATGTATAATATCAATCTTTCGGAGGGTGAATGGAAGCTCATGAAGCTTCTTTGGCAGTCTCAGCCAAGAACAATAGGCGAATTTGTAAATGAGCTTCATGAAGATACGGGTTGGACGAAAACAACTGTATTTGTAATGCTTAAAAGACTCATTGGAAAAGGTGCTGTGAGAGTCGACGAGAGCGGCAGAGTCCATAAATATTACCCTCTTATAAAGCGTAGCGATGTTACAAAAGAGGAAACCGACTCATTTTTATCGAGAGTTTATGACGGAAGCCTTGGAATGATGGTGTCATCCCTTGTGGGCAGACACGCACTTTCTGAGAAGGAGATAGAGGAGCTTAAAAGGATACTTGAAGACGCAGAAAGAAAGGGGTAATTATGAGTTACATTATATCTTTATCAATTTTGATATTAGTTGTGACAGGAATAAGAGCAATTTTTCGCCGCAGTGCTTCACCAAAGCTGATATATGCGCTTTGGCTGGTGGTATTGGTAAGGTTGTTTCTACCTGTTCAGCTTTTTGAACTTGAAGTTCCGAAGGCATTTGTACCCACAGTCGGTAAGGCAAATGCAGAGATACCAGAGAGTGAAAAGCTAACATATATCGACTTTGAAAATGAAGCAAACCCAAACAACGAGTCTTCTTTTTCCATAGATACCACGGGTGTGCAAAATATGCCCGAAAGTACACCACAAGGCTCGGAAAGTAATGAAAAAATACCAACATCAGCCGACGGCAGTGATGTTTCCCAAGGTGTAATTTCCTCCACACAGGGAAATGTCCTGCCCAAGGCTACGATAATAGATAAAGTGCCCGTCACAAAAAAGGGAATTTCAATAGAAAAGATTCTCAAAACAGTTTGGCTTTGCGGCTCTGCGGCATTGGCTCTTTGGTACGGTCTTGCGGCGATGTCATTTGGTCTTTCACTTATGCGTGAGCGCAAAAAAATAGGAAAATATAAAAATCTAAAGGTTTATATTTCGGCAAAGGTGGGTTCGCCCTGTCTTTACGGCTTTATTCCCTCGGTTTACCTCACGCCGAAGGCATACAGGAGCGAAGGCAGAAGAATGATACTCCGCCATGAGTATGTCCACCTTTGCCATGGAGACAATATATGGTCATTTTTCCGCATATGCG
>JAZROG010000095.1:0-16603 GCA_045648605.1 Eubacteriales bacterium
AGAGAAAAAATAAAATTCAAAAAGAAGCACAAGGCAATCCAGAGGAAAGCCTTGTGCTTACTTGCTTTTTCCGTTCTTACACTCTGTCGTACCGAGTACGCCGACGAATGTAAGAACGAAAAATATTCCTACCTTTTTCGATGTCTGCCAGCGTGTCGAGACTTTCTCGACACGCTGGGGCAAAGCCAAAAAGTAAAATTTGGCTTTGCCTGTTTTTTTGTAATTTTTTTCCTTTTTACCGAATAGTATTTATCGGGGAGTGATTTTGATGCAGAAAAAAACAAGTCAAGCCTTGCCCGATTTGCTTTTGAGGTCATTGCCTATGAAGGTGATATATGACTATGAGGGTATCCGCAAAAATGCGCGTGGAAGCTGTGAAGAGATAAGGCTGAGACGTGGGCGGAGAAGTGAATTTGTCTTTTCGGGGACAAGCCTGCTTGGTACATCGGTTGCCGATGAAAGGGAGCTTCGGGAATGCTTTTATAAGCTTTGCGGCGGCTCGGTTTATGCTCACAGCGAGGAGATATGCTATGGCGGAATGAGAACGGAGGGCGGCATAAGAGTCGGTGCCTGCGGCAGGGCAGTGGTCAGAGGCGGCAAAATTGAGGCTGTACACGATATAACCTCGCTTAATATTCGTTTGCCATGTGTATTTTTGCCCGATGCTTCGGAGATCAGCAGAATGATTGCCGAAAAGGGAAGCGGTGCTTTGCTTTTTTCAAGACCGGGAGTTGGAAAAACCACGTTTTTAAGATCGATAGCCCGTGATATTTCGGGAAAATACGGAAAAAGGGTTGCGCTCATCGACAGCGGTGGAGAGCTTTCGGGCGGTCTTTCGGGGGAGGATTTGAAGCTTGATATTCTTGAGGAATATCCGCGAGGTGTAGGCATAGAAATTGCGGTGCGGGCTTTGAGCCCACAGTTTATCATATGCGACGAGATAGGCACAGGGGCGGAAGCCGATGCCTTGCTTTATATCAGAAGCAGCGGTGTTCCTATAATTGCCAGCGCCCACGGAGATGATGCATTCGGACTTGTTCGCCGACGCGGAATAAGAGAGCTTCATGAGGCGGGCATTTTTGAAAGCTATATCCATCTTGAAAGGCGCGAGGGCGAGACGAAATGCTCTTACAAGATCATAAGGAGAGAGGATGTTTCGGAGAAAAATGACACAAGTTAAGATTTTTGGCGCGCTTTTGCTTATTTGTGCAGCAATGCTTTGGGCATTTTTGCGATATTCCGCAGAGAAGAGAAGGCTTTGCTTTCTTCGATTTTTTACGGGACTTGCCATCGAAATAAAAAGACAGATAGAGATGCTTGATATGCCTATCGAGAGGATAATCGAGAGTGCAGATACGTGCGGTATAGAGGCTCTTTTAAAATCCCGTCCCGAAAAAATTGATATCCAATTTCTTTCAGAGCTGGCAGAGCATGAGCTTTATGGCGAGGATGCGGAAAAAGCAAGGGAATATTTTTCGGGACTCGGGCGGTATTTCAGAGACGAGGAGATAAAGAGATGTGCATATTATTCAGAGATTTTTTCTTCATCTCTTGCGAAAAAAAAGTCTGAATACGGCGCAAAATGCAGAATGTACTTTACCGTCTCTATCTGCATGGCTCTTGGATTCATCATTCTGATAATTTAAACTGAAAGGAAATTTAACGGTATGGATGTTTCGCTGGTTTTAAAGGTTGCGGGCATGGGACTTCTTGTTTCAGCGGCGGCGCAGATACTCTCCAAAAGCGGGAGGGACGAGCAGGCAATGCTTGTGACCGTTTCGGGAATAATCGTAGTGCTTCTGATGCTTGTTGGCGAGGTGGGCGCGCTTTTTGAAAGCGTAAAAACGGTATTTGGGCTGTGAATGTATTAAAGCTTTGCGGTATTGGGATACTTTGCCTTTCTGCCCTTATGTGCGTAAAAAATCTGCGTGAGAGCTATTCCTTTGTGCTTCGTGCGGTTATAGGGGTTCTCTTTTTCGGCATGAGCGTTTCGATGCTGTCACCTATAATATCTTTTTTGGACACCACTGCAAGGGCGGGGGGACTTTATGAATACAGTGAAACGATCTTAAAGGCTCTTTGCATCGTATATCTTGTGAAGATAACCTCATCTGCCGCTACAGAGTGCGGCGAGAGCGGACTTGCCAAGTCCATTGAGGGGGTTGGAAGGATAGAGCTTCTTTTGCTGTCTCTGCCGCTTGCTCAAAAGATACTTTCGGCATCAAGGGAGATGCTGACATGGTGAGATTTTTGAAAACGGTAGTTACTGCTTTGCTTGTAATCTTTTCCTTTGCCCTTAATGCTTCAACTGTTGAATACGGCGCGGAATACAAGGATTTTATCGATGAGATACCGAAAGATATAAGCGGACTTCTTCCGGGCGGTATTTTCTCGGAAAACGAGGAGGAAAGGCTTGAAGGAGCTTCAGCGCTTACTTCGCCAAAATATATTTTTCAAATTATCCTTGATTATCTTGGATTTTATATGGGGGATATGCTCCGTATGCTTGCCAGACTTCTGGCGCTTATACTTATATCCGCAGCTGCCCATTCTGTGCTTGAGGGAAATGCCGATGGGGCATTAAAGGAGCAATTTTCGCTTTGTGCTTCCATGGCATTTGCATTGGCTGTTATATATGAGCAGTGGAATGTAATGGAAATGGTGCGCAATTTTATAGATAGGCTTTTGGTGCTTGTTAATTCTATGCTTCCTTTGATGGGAGTGCTTTATGCGGTGGGAGGTAATACAAATACTGCAGGGGCAAGTATAACGTCACTTGGATTTTTTCTTGCCATATGCGAAAATCTTCTGGCAAAAACACTGATTCCCATTTCCTGTATCTGTCTTGCCTTTGCGCTTTGCTCTGTTTTCTCAAAAAAATTCTTATCTGCAGAGCTTTCCGCGCTTTTCAAGAGGACTTATATATTTGGTATGGGATTTTTGGTTTCCGTTATGTCACTTGTCATGGGGATTCAGAATCATCTTGCATCAAGAGCTGACAGCCTTGGTGCAAGAGCCGCAAAGCATGCAATTTCAAGCTTTATTCCTGTTGTTGGTGGTGCTGTCGGAGAGTCATACAGAACTGTTGCCGCAAGCATAGAATACATAAGAGGCAGTACAGGAGGAATTGCCATAGCTGTGATACTTATATTGCTTTTGCCAACGCTTATTTCTTTGATTCTTGGAAAAAGTGTGCTTGAAATAAGCGCGACCGTTTCAAGGATGCTCGGATGTGAGCGCGAGGGGGCATTTCTTTCCGAGACAGGCAATATTTACGGTTATCTTCTGGCTGTCTGCTCGATGAGCTCGGTGATCTTTATATATGCATTGACTCTTTTTGTCAAAAGCCGCGCTGCGATTGGGGGATAAAATGCAGGATTATATTTTTTCGGTAATATCCTTTTCCGCCATCGGGACTGTGGCATTGGGCTTGCTTCCCTTGGGGGATGACGCTCTTAAAAAGGCATTTTCTCTTTTGCTTTCGCTTATAATGATACTCGTCATAGGCGATCCGCTGATATCGTTTATAAAGAGCTATGACGGTTCATTTTTGGAAAGCATATCCGTCGCCGAGACCTCTTCATATGAGGAGGTCTGGCTTGAAGCGCTGGGGGATCTTACAAAAAAGGATGCCGATGCCGCAGTTTTGCGCTTGATCGCGGCTGAATTTTCTTTAAATGAAGATGAAATAAAGGTTGATTGCTTGCTGAAAAAAACAGAAAATTCATTTGCTCTTGATGATGTGGACGTGATCCTTTCCGGAAAGGGGAAGCTGATAAATCCGAGACGGGTGGAAAGCTTTTTAAATGAAAAATTAGGGTGCAAATGCAGGGTGAAATAAGGGGAAAGCTATGCAGATTCAAATAAAAAAATGGCTTATAGTGGTTCTTTGTGCTCTTTTGGGGATATTTCTTTTAACATTTGATTTTTCCTTGCCCACAAAAAGCCCGACGGAGAAGGAAGAGGAAAAGATAAGGACCTTGTGCGAGAGGGTGGATGGGGCAGGGGAGGTTGCGGTTGCCGTTTCGATAGAAAATGATAAGATAAGCGGTATCGGGATAGTTTGCGGAGGCGGTGATGACCCGGATGTGGCGCACAGATTGATTTCTCTCGTTTCCGCTTCCTTCAATGTGCCAAGTAATCGGATATATATTACTTATTCAAAAAAAGATGCGCCATGACAGTCATAAATGATGATGGGCGTCCATACTATATAACAAGAAACAAATAACGGAGGAAAATTTTATGAAACTTAATGAAGCATGGAAAAAAGCCAAGGGCGCGATTTTGAAGATAGGCAAGAAAAATGCAATGATCGCTTGCAGTGTTCTTCTCATCGGAGCAGCAATACTGCTGAATATCATTCTTTTCGGCTCTGCGAACAGCGGGGAAGGCTTTGATTATTCCGCCGCTGTGGGGATGGAAGGCGGCGCTGTTGATACCGAGCCAACGGGCGAGGCGGCAGAGGGCGATGCCGATAAATATTTTTCAACATCGCTTATAAACCGCCAAAGGGCAAGAGATGAGGCAATGGAGGTGCTCCAGGGCGTTGCATACAATGAGGAAGCGGATGATGCATCAAAGGAAAAGGCTCTTGCGGCAATAGGTCAGATAGCGGCAGATATGGAGGATGAGAGCAATATTGAGGCGCTTGTTGTTTCCAAGGGCTTTGAGCAGTGCGTTGCGGTGGTAAGCGGTGGCACGGTCAGCGTTATAGTCAAGGGTGAAGAGCTTCTTGACACACAGATATCGCAGATAAACGAGATCGTTTATGAGCAGACGGGTGTTCTTCCCGAAAACATAAAGATTATAAGCAAATAAAGCAGAATTTTCAAATAAAAAGGGATGATTCTCACCATAGAATCATCCCTTATAATCATTTATTATCAAACCATGTTTTGCCTATGCTTGCCTTGGCAATGAGCGGAACACCGAGAGAAATTGCATTTTCCATGCATTCCTCAAGTATTTTCGCTGCACGGTCTGCGCAGTCCTTGTGAGCCTCGAGGATGAGCTCGTCATGGACCTGCAAGATAAGTCTTGCATCGATGCCGCTTTCCTTTAGTCTGTCGCCCGTATTTATCATTGCGATCTTGATAATGTCTGCGGCAGTTCCCTGAATGGGGCTGTTTTTTGCCACGCGTTCACCGAAATTTTTGAGATTTTTATTCTGCTGTGCAAGCTCGGGAATATATCTTCTTCTGCCGAAAAGGGTAGTGACAAATCCCTTGTCGTATGCTTCCTCAACTATGTTGTTCAGATATTCGCAAACAGCGGGATAGCTTGAAAGATAGCTTTCGATATATTTTTTAGCCTGTGCGCGTGTAATTCCGAGATCTTCTGCCAGAGAAAATTCGCCCATTCCGTAAACTATGCCGAAATTTATAGCCTTTGCGCGCTTTCTCATTTCGCTTGTCACAGCCTCGGGATGAACTCCGAAAACAGTTGCGGCGGTCGATGTGTGTATATCTGTTCCCGATGTGAATGCCTGCATCATTGTTTCGTCTCCGGAAATGGCGGCGAGAACGCGAAGCTCTATTTGGGAATAATCGGCATCAACGAGCCTGTAATTTTCGTTTTTTGGAATAAAGAATCTTCTGAGTTCTCGTCCCAGCTCTGTTCTTATGGGTATATTCTGCAGATTGGGTTCGCTTGATGAAAGTCTGCCTGTAACAGTACCCGTTTGATTGAAGCAGGAATGAACCTTTCCTTCAGTATCCGCAACTTTGAAAAATCCGTCAACATAAGTCCCCTTGAGCTTTGCGACCTTTCTGTATTCAAGGATATCATCAACGATGGGGTGCGCTGTGCGGAGCTTTTCAAGAATTTCAGCGTTAGTTGAATATCCGCCTGTCTTTGTTTTCTTTTCTGCAGGAAGTCCAAGCTTTTCAAAGAGTATCTTGCCAAGCTGTGAGGGAGAATTGATATTGAATTCTTCGCCTGCGGAAAAATATATTCTGTTTTCAAGGTCGGAGAGGAGCATCGAAAGATTTTCTCCGTATTCGCGAAGTCCCTTTGTGTCGATTCTGAAGCCGTTTATCTCCATATCCGCAAGATGGGCGGCAAGAGGCATTTCGATGTGATAAAGAAGTCTCTCTGCCTCGGGGATGTCCTTCAGCCTTTCACAGATTTTTTCATATACCGAATATATCATCTGTGCTTCCGAGCCCTCGGGGAGAGAAGCTGCGCCTATATATTCGAGCGCAAGCCTCGGAAGATCAAAGGTGGAGGCGGGATTGAGAACATAAGAAGCCAGCATGATATCATGATATGCGTTTCTATATTCTATGCCTGACTCGTGAAGCTTTTTATATAGTGATTTTACATCGTGTGTCACAATTTTTTTGCCGCTCAAAAGCAGGGAAGAGATGAGAGAAATATCTCCATCAATAACCACTGTTTTTTTACCGTCGAAAATTGAAATATCATCTCCCACATAAAGTGAAACGGTGTTTTCGGAGATTTTTTCAAGATAATCTGCACCTGCAATGATTTTTTCACTCTCGGTTATTACCTTTGAAGGCACGGCGGATGAATCAAGGCCGAATCTCTTGATAAAGCTTGAAAATTCAAATCTTGTGAAAAGCTCTGTGAGCTTCTCCTTGTCAAAGCCGGGATTTGCAAGCTCCTCCAGCTTTTCATCAAGCGGAACTGCGCAGTTTATCCTTGCAAGATCAAGGGAAAGATATGCACTTTCCTTTCCTTCTGTCAGCTTTTTCTTTACGGACGGTGTGTGTCCCGCGTTTTCAAGATTTTCATAAACTCCGTCAAGTGAGCCGTGGTCAGAAATAAGCTTAAGGGCGGTTTTTTCACCAATTCCCGGAACACCGGGGATGTTATCCGAAGAATCACCCATAAGAGCCTTGACATCAACGAAAACAGAGGATGAGACACCGTATTTTTCCTTGAATTTATCTTCATCCATAGTGATGGTATCTGTATTTGTGGCAAGAAGCACCTTTACCATTCCATCCTCGGAGATAAGCTGGAGTGAATCGCGGTCTCCTGTGAGAATATATGCTTCGATTCCCTCGCGGTGTGCGGTACTTGCAAGAGTGCCGAGGATGTCGTCTGCTTCATAGCCTTCCTTTTCGATAACTGTGAAGCCCATAGCACGGCAAACATCCTTTGAAAGCGGAAGCTGCGCCGCAAGCTCCTCGGGCATAGGCTTTCTTCCTGCCTTATAGTCGGCAAACATTTTATGCCTGAATGTGGGGGCTTTGAGGTCAAATGCCACTGCAGTATAATCGGGCTTTACAGCGTCGAGCTGCTTTGCGAGAATATTTACTATGCCGAAAAGGGCATTTGTGGGAAGTCCGTCCTTGTTTGTAAGGATTTTGACGCCGTAATATGCTCTGTTCAATATGCTGTTTCCGTCAACCACAAGTAATTTCTTCATCATCTTATTTCCTTTGCAAAAGAGGGCGGCTGTGAGCCACCCTCATTATTTATTATGAATTATTCAGCGGGTGCAGGCTCGGCTTCTGTAAGAACACCGTTTGCATCAATTGCAACTGTGCCGTCTGAGATGGCAATGAGGTTCGAAATGATATTTGTTCCTTCCTCTGTGCCAAGGGTGAGTCTTGTAACCGCACCGTCCTGAACGCAGGGCAGACAGCTGATGGTAGGCTTATAATTTACGGCATATCTTGTCTGTGTATAGTCAAAATGTGAATCTGTTGTGCTTGTTGTGTTGTAAACTGTGTCCTTTGTGAAGCTTATTTCAACAAGAAGAGCTTCATGCTTGTCTGTTTCGTACCAGAAATTACCGATTCCATAGATTATAGGCTTGTTATTATAATACTCAATGGACTGTAAAATTGTAGATTTTGTACCGATAACTATATCAGCTCCGGAATCTATGAAATTGTGGGCAAGTACCGCCTGAGAAGGCTCCGGCTTTGCATTTGTTCCGTTTTCCCAATCTGTGTAAACGATAACGTAATCTGAATTTTCAGATGCTTCGCTTATCATAGCATTAAAATAGGTAGAATTTGTAGAATAGATAAGTCCCGGAGTTTTTGAACCCGCCTCGGGTGCCATGGTATTGTCGGTCTTTGTCTGAACCGCAGAAACTATTGCGATCTTTCTTCCGCAAGCAAGGATATATCTGGGAGTTCTTGCGTCCTCAAGATTCTTTCCGCCGCCGATATATGAGATCTTATTGAGCTCAAGTGCATTAAGAGTATCTGTCAGACCCTTTGTGGAATAATCAAAGATTCTGTCATTGGCAATATTTACAATGTCAATACCGAGTGTTCCGAGAACTGCTACATTTTCCGCGGATGAACCGTGTCTCCATTTGGTGTCGATCGGTTGACTGTCGGAAGAAATGAATGGACTTTCAAGATTTGCACAGAAAAGGTCTGCACCGAGCATTTTTTCGGAGAGCTCAGAGGAAAAAGCAGATTCAAGAAGATTTGTTCTGTTTTTCGCATGAAACATAAGGGGGGCCCACCAATGCTTCTGTGTTGTATCAAGGTTGATATCGCCCGCAAAGGTCAACGTAAGCGCATACGCTGTATTGTCAAGAACAATATAATTGTAGTTTTCAAAATTTTCGTTTGCAAGATCATAAAGGGCATGGAGGGTATAGCCGCAAAGCTCCTCCCACATAACATCGGAATATTCATTATTCTCAATGTATTCGCAAATTCTGTCACTGATGTCATCGCGTATGTTTTCGATGCAATATTCGATGATAGAACGGTCAATAGGTCTTACAGAATCAACCTTTCCGATGGCGTTCAGAGCCTCATCTATTGTTTTGGGAACCTCAACGATTTGATTAAGCCTTTCGGTATCGATGGTTTCCAAATCATTTTGTAGGTTATCGTTATAGTCCGAAAGGGCAAATTTATAGAAAAATGCAAGAGCCGCAACCAGAATGAGTGTTGAAAGAATATTGAACACCGGGCTACGGAACAGGTTGTTTTTACGTCGCATTTTATTTCCTCCTAAAAAACATAAATCGGTTTTTATGACATACGATCCATATTATATCATAAAATAGAACATTTTGTCAATATGTTTTTTATTTTATTCTGTGCGAAAATCAAAACGATTTGAACTTTTGGCTAAAATCCACAAAACATATATATTTTTTTTGTTGAAAAAAATGTGTAAAAAATTGTTAGAAGTGAAAAAAAACTATTGACTTTTTTGTTACGATACTGTATAATATTACAATAGATAGCATAATATGCTTTTGAGTATTTTTGACGCCGAAAAAGGCGCCTGAAAATAAATAAATTTCATACTGAAAGGACACACAAAATGAAATTCAAACGCATTTTGAGTCTTGTTCTTGCTGTGCTTATGGTTATGTCAGCCTTTTCGGTTGGCGCATTTGCCGCAGAGCAGACAAAACAGGAAACAGAGTCAACCACCATTAACTATGGTACCCCAAAAGTTGACGGTCAGATTGACGAAATTTGGGGAACTGCAGTTGCAGTTATCTTCAATTATGACAGAAATGACAGCAATGAGAACAACCTTGCTGACGAGCTTGATGAAAAGCCTGCACATTGGGCAAAGGCTCTTTGGGACAATGACAATCTCTACGTACTTTTCTATGTCGTTGACGACAATGTATATGTAGGTAAGGACGCGGATAAGTCTTGGAGTTATGACGGTATTGAGGTTTACTTCGATGAAGAAAATCTTAAGGATAAAGACAGGGTTGGTCTCCGCCAGCCTAACATCAATCCTACATATGATGGCAAGTGTGTTTGCGATAAGACCAACGAGATATCCGCTTGTGCTTCTTCCATTGAAGAAGGGTACTACGTTATCGAGGTTGCACTTCCTTGGAAAAAAGTAACTCCCGTCAACGGTCATGTTATCGGTTATGATGTTTCCATCAACGGTAACAACGGCGAGGAGGCTAAACGTGCAAACTGCTGGTCCTGGAATGACCGCACAAATATGAGCTATGCACATTCGTACTATATCGGTGTTGCAACACTCGCAGGCGGTCCTGATGAGCCCGACGTTCCCGTTGAGCCTGACGGTGATATCGTTAAGGGTAATATCGTTGGTCCTTTTGTGAACAACCTTTGGGAATATGATAAGGTAACAAAGACTCTTACAGTTACAGGTAATCCTGCAAAGCCTGGTGATTGGAATGAGCTCGGTACTGCAACAAATGAGTACACAGATCACTGGGGTGCTTATATAAAGGAAATTGAAAATGTAGTTCTTATTGGTTCTATCAGAAAGATTTCCGGCTCTGCATTTGCAGGTTATACAAACCTCAGAGAGGTTGTTCACGATGTTGCTCAGATAGATGGCGGCGCATTCAACGATTGCCCCAATCTTGAAACTGTTTCTGTAAGCGGTAGTATTGCAATTCCCGGCATACTTGACTTTAGCACTGTAAACGGCAATGGCCTGGGCGGCAGCTGCTTCACAGCTAAGATATTCAATGGCGATACAAAGGCAACAGGAATCGTACTTGGTTCTGTTTATAAGAATGAAGAAAACTTCACTATTGCTAAGGAAAATCTTCCCGCAAATATCCAGACTATCTACGGAGCAACCGAGTATCTTAAAGCTTTTGCAGGTGAAAACGGACTTGAATTCGTTCCTTTTGGAAAGACTGATAACAAGATGGCTGCTTGGATGATCGAGGATGGCGTACTTACAATTGTTGGTGAGGGTGCAATCACAACTCTTGGCGCTGAAATTGCAAATTATGCAGACGAGATCACAGAGGTTGTTATTCCCGGAACAGTAACAGAGCTTGCTAACGATGCATTTGCAGTTCTCACAGCTCTCGAAACAGCACAGTTCAAGGGCAATGCTCCTGTAGTAGCTGAAGACGCAAAGCCTTTCGGTGATCAGTCTGACAGCTTCAAGATCCTTGCTTCTGCATATGCTGAGGGCTTTGAAGGCGAAACATGGTGCGGATATGCACTTGAGCTTACGAAATATTATGCAGGTGATGTTAATGCTGACGGCCGCGTTGGTATTCGTGATGTAGTTCTTCTTGCACAGTTCATCGCAGAGTGGGAAGTTGTTGTTGACGAAGATGCAGCTGATTGCGACGGTGATGGCGCAATTACCATTAGTGACATAGTTCTTCTTGCTAAGTATCTTGCACATTGGAATGTCGAGCTTGTAGGACCTTCTGCTCCTTCAACTCCCGACGCTCCTGTTGATCCTGATGCTCCCGTTGATCCCGAAACTCCAGTTGATCCCGAAGATGGAAAGTACGGCGATAACGAGGTTAAGGCAGATGACGTTATCTAAAATCAGATTTTAGAAGTATCTAACTAATATATAAAGAACCCATGCGGATTTCCGCATGGGTTCTTTGCTTTAAAGGTTGATTTTTCAAAACAAATGTGTTATAATTGAGATGAAAGGCGGGGGATGATAATGTTTTATGATAATGACATAATAATGTTTAATATTCTGGATGTTCTTGAGCTGAAATATTAGAATTGCGCTTATTATAATCGCGAAAGGAATTTCAATGCTTTGTCCTTTAGAATTCGCTCTGATGCAAGGATGATCGCTGATGAAACAGAGTATATTTTAGGCAATGATTCTGTTGCTTATGTCCCCGCAAGGCTTAATTACAGACGAAAAGCAAGCTATGATGAGCTTATTGTGGTGCATTTTGATTCAACGAATTATAATACCAAAAATATTGAGTATTTTTATGCCAAAGAACCGAGAAGATTTGAAGCGCTTTTCAGAAAAATGCTTGCTTTGTGGGAGGAAAAGTCTCCGGGATATAAATATAGCTGTTCTGCTGTTTTAAATGAGAAATTTGCATTGTGTTATGCGGAAATTTATGATAAAAGATTTGAAAAAACGAAAATACAACGATCCGTTGATTATTCCCAATCAAGAACAGGCCAATCATCCGGAGGATTTCCAAGATCCGGAACATCCATGAGAATGCCGCCCTGCATTGCAGACTCGTGTGCTACAAGACCGGGAATATTATATCTTGCAACCTCATAGATGTTTGTAGGAGAAAGCTTGCCTGTTGCAAAGGCGCGGCAGAAATCGTCGATAAGGAAGTGGTGAGTGCCGTTATGACCGTTGATCATACTGTCATATTCCTTCGGGAGATATTCTGTGGGCTGTGCAGGAACGCTTCCTTCGAAGCCTGCGCCCTCGGAAATTGCCTGGATCGCCTTGTCATAATCTTCTTCAAGGAGAGCCCAAACGCTTTCGGGGTGGAAGTTCTTTGAAACATTGCGCATAATTACATTACCCGGCTTTTCGGGATCCCATTTTGCCATGTGGTGCTTTGCAACCGAGAATTCATATCCGCCCTCGGAGCCGTAGAATTGGGAAATATATGTTTCGGGAGCCTTCCAGCCAACGCATCTGTTTTCGCTGATTCTTACAACGCCTCCGTTTGAAAGCTTAAGGAGCATCGCAGTATTGGAGAAGGGGTTGACATAGAGATTTTGACCCTCTCTGCCATAGATATCTGTTCTCTCGGAGCCTTCAAAGCCCATAGCCGATACCTTTGTTGCATAAAAGCCGGGCATTGAGCTGAGAACCATTGATGTGGAGTGGGAAGGATAGAACATGGGGGGATTCCGGCATATTTTTTCCAATCCTCACCGCCCGAGCTTCTGAAGCTCTGCTCCATGTTTCTGATGTTGTGGTTATAGTGAGCCTCGCCGTAAGCAAATCTTCCGAATGTGCCGTTTGCAAATTCTCTGCGGCAGTAGATAGCGGCAGCTCTGTAAAAGCCTGTTTCGCCCATGGAATATGTAAGGCGGGTTTCTCTTACGAGCTTCTCGATCTCCTTTGTTTCGTCAACTGTGATAGCGCAGGGAACCGCACTGTAAACATGCTTGCCTGCTTTTAAAGCCTTGATTACCATAGGACCGTGAGCGAAGCGCTGAGTGAAGATTGCAACAGCGTTTATCTCCTTTGAAGCAAGTGCCTACTCGAAGCTGTCGATCCTATCAACACCGAAGGTCTTTGAATATTCCTCCTCACGATCCTTTTTTATGTCGCAAACATAGATCTTTTCAACTGTGGGATGTGCCTTGAAAAGGGGCACGAAGAATCTGCAGAAGCGTCCGCAACCGATTATAGCCAGTGTCATTCTCTTGTTCATATGGAAACTCCTTTTTGTTTTTTCTTAATTATATGACATATTATCGCGATTGTATAGAGCAAATCAAACAAAAAAACAAATTTATGTTGCATTTGAGCGATTTGTGTGATACAATGATAAAAAAATATGAAACGAGAGTAAAAATGAAGCTTGAAAATCTTAATCCTTTCATAAGATATGCCAATTTTCATAGGTTTTACGAAGAAACGGATGAAAAGAGGGTATGCTATGATTTCCGCCTTTTTTACATACTCAGCGGAGAAGGAACACTGATTGCCAATGATGAATTTTATAGTTTTTCAAATAACTCTGTGATTTGTCTGCCACCCGCTTCAAAATATTATTTTGATTTTAAAAAGCCGGATAGTGCAAAAATTTATTTATTTGATTTTGATCTTTGCAATAAATATTCATATCTGTCAAGCTCGTAAATACCGCGCTTGAATCTAATTTCATGCCCGAAAGAGTCCCTCGATATGAGCTTCTTACAGAGCTTTCCGGCGTTATCGTAAAGGAAAACGGCCTTTCGATGCTTTCTGATATTTCGTCCTCTGTTGAAAGCTTTATTTCGAAGGATGATCATTATATTGCAACTGTTTCGGCAAAGGTCAAGCTATGTCTCATAAAAATGATAAGCGAAAATGAAAATTCCATGTCGCAGAATATGCTGATAAATAGTGTTAAGGAGTTTATCAGAGCCAATTATTCGGATGAGACGCTTGATAATTCAACCATTGCATCGCATTTCAATTATCATTCCTATTATTTAAATTAGGCTGATGAAGGAAAATACAGGAAGAACGCTTCATGATTATCTTCTTGAATACCGAATAGAGATGGCAAAGAATTTGCTGGTGACAACTGCAGGAAGCATAAGCTCTGTTGCTGATAATACAGGCTTTTCTTCATACTCATATTTTATCAGCCGTTTCAAAAAAGAAACCGGATTATCACCAAGGAAATACAGAATTACCTATAAAAACAAGAATTTTAAAAAAAGCTGCTTCATCCATCAAAGATGAGGCAGCTTTTATGTATTATGTTGGCTTGATTATTATTGTAATCAGCATCTCGTTTTATTTTTTCTTTTTTGATACAATTATGCCAATGACAATGATATTTGACAAAACCACAACCGCAATTACTGCAATGATCCAGATGGGGAATGAGCTGTTTTCCTTTTCTTCGGGCTCTGCTGCGTTGGTTTCATTTGGTATTGCATCAGTTTCTGCAGGTGTTGTTTCATTTGTGAATTGTGTTTCGGAGGTAGCTTCCGTTTCATTTTCTGTGTCCTTGAGTTCTGTTTCCACTGCAGGATAACGGTCTGTCAGCTTCTGTGCAAAAAGCCATTCAACCCAGCCTTCCTCTGCCGCTGCTTTTTCCCAGATACTGTGACCCTCGCCATCGTAGATGACAAAGTTTATGAGTCTTCCACCCTCATCCTCAATGGCGGTGACCATTTCCTCTGTGCCCTCAAAGGGGACGGCGGCGTCTGCTGTGCCGTGGAATGTATAGATGGGTGTTTCAAGAAGAGATGCAGCCTTTAAGGGGTCACCGCCGCCGCACATAGGTGCTGCCGCAGCGAAAACATCGTTATGGCGAATGATGAGATCCCATGTTCCGAAGCCGCCCATAGAAACTCCCATTGCGTAAATTCTTGCAGTATCAATGCTGTATTTTTCCTCAAGGGAAGAAATCAGAGCCATAACTGTTCCCAGCTCATCGGATTCGGAGATGAGGTCTGTGGAATAATTACCGTATTCCCAGGGAGTATCTACCCATTGCTCGCCCTCGGGACATTGAGGAGCGATGACGATGGCCCCTGCCATAAGTCCGTCAGCTCTGTCAAAAAGTGTCTGAACGGCATTTTTGAGCTGCAGGTCATTGTCTTTTCCGCGCTCTCCCGCGCCGTGAAGAAATACAACCATTGGATATTCGTTTTCTTCGTTGTAATCCTCGGGAACATAGAGACGGTAGGGCATTATCGAGCCGTCAAGCACAAATTCCTCAAATGAGAATGCTTCTTCCACATTAAGTGCGCAAGCGCCGATTGTAAGAACAATGGCGAAAATGACAAGAGTTAGTGTCAAACAGATTTTTTTCATAATATCCTCCAAGATTTTGATATCCTAATTTTAGCATATTAAAGACTTTTTGTCAATACAAATAAGAAAAAGGACTGCCATTCGGCAGTCCTTGAATCTTTAACATTAGTCGGAAATGTAGGGCAGGAGTGCAACCTGACGTGCGCGCTTGATAGCGGTTGTCAGCTCGCGCTGATGCTTTGCACAAGTTCCGGAGATTCTTCTGGGAAGAATCTTGCCGCGCTCGGAAATGAACTTTCTGAGCTTTGCGGAATCCTTATAGTCGATATAAGCAACCTTGTTCTCACAGAATACGCAAACCTTTTTTCTCTTGCGGTTATTCTTGTAAGCAGGGCGCTGAACTTCTCTCTCGACGTTGTTATCCATCTTATGAAATCCTCCTGTTAAATTTTTTTGTCTGCCTCTTAGAAGGGCAGGTCATCGTCACCCTTGATCTCCTCAAATTTCGGAGCATCTGCTGCCGAGGTGGAGAAAGCGGGCTCGTAGGAATCTGGCGTGTACTGACCGCCGGCGGGATTTTCGCTTCTCGAATCAACAAAGTTTACTTCCTCTGCAACGATATCGGTAGCATAGCGCTTGTTTCCTTCGTTATCGGTCCATGAGCGGTTCTGAATGGTTCCCACAACAAAGATGGAAGAACCCTTCTTGAAGAACTTGCTGACAAAATCAGCAGTTGCACGCCAAGCGATAACATTGAAGAAATCTACCTGCTGCTGAGCAGAATCCTTGCTGTAACGGCGATTTACCGCGATGGAAAATCTCGTCATAGAAACGCCTGTTTCTGTCTGTCTGTTTTCGGGATCTGCGGTGAGTCTTCCGCCGAGCATAACTCGATTAAAATTGAAATTAGCCATTATAACGCCTCCTACAGAACAAATTCTTTAGATTTTTTGAGATCACTCAGCGTCAGCTGCTGTCTCTTCTTCTTTTGCTGCTTCTTCAGCTACTGCTGCTTCCTTTGCTGCAACCTTCTTGGGATCGATCTTAACGATAACGGAACGCATAATTGTTTCGTCAATGTTGAAGATACGCTCAAGCTCTGCAGGGAACTCAGCCTCACTCTTGAAGTTTACAACAACATAGTAGCCTTCGGGAATATCGTTGATCGGGTAAGCGAGTCTGCGTTTGCCCCACTCGTTTACGGATTCAACGGTACCGTTCTCTGCTACAAGTCCTGTGAACTTGTCCACTGTTGCCTTAACAGCTTCTTCGCCGTTCTCGGGATTAACGATGAACAGTGTTTCATAAGAATTGATTACCTTATCCATTTTTACACCTCCCTATGGACTTTTGACCGTGAAAATTAAAAATTTTTTTCACAGTAAGGAGACAGGACAGAAAATTTGCCCTGTTTCGAATTGATATTATAACATAGAAATATTCATTTGTCAAGCAATTTTTT
>JAZROG010000096.1:0-1803 GCA_045648605.1 Eubacteriales bacterium
CAGGAGGGGGCGCCTCGAAAGAAGCGCCCCGCCTGCGGCACTTCTTTGCGTCTCTTTCTTTTTCTGTAGAAAGAAAGAGACATAAAACTCTCGAGCCTTTGCAAACTATAATCCTTTGCTTTTTGCACTCAAGCCGTGCAGGCTCGTACTTTGTGATTTCACAAAGTAAGCAAAGGAAATTTAAAGAGACAACCTACGGTTTTCTCTTTAAAATTACTCTTTCCCTTGCGGACATCTACGCTCGTGCATTTTTCAATACTGAAAAATGCAAGGTCGCTGTGCATCACTCGAAATCTCCTTTTTCCGCCCAAAGAGCACGGGCGAAAAAAGGGTCTACGTTGTCGCCACACCCTTAGTACATCTGTACCCATTGCTTACGGGCTCAGATGCGCGTGCGCTCCCCTTTGCTTTTCTTAGTTAGTTTGCGTTAAGTGAGTTAGCGATTATTGCTCGAACTCACCGACAAATTATTGTTTGAAAAAAGTAAATTTTCTGTGGGAAGAGATTCTTCGCCTGCGGCTCAGAATGACAGTAGAAGGCGGATGCTTATTTTTCTACGTGGAGTTTGCGGTGATTCTATGTAGAAGGAGCAAGAAACAACACCCTACTGTCATTCTGAACAAGCGCAGCGCTGTGAAGAATCTCTTTCACGGTGCAGTACTTTTCACACCGATAAATTCATATTTGAAGATATCATTCAGGGGGAGGACAAGCGGCTATTGTGCACGGTAAGCCAATGTAAAAGTTTTTGAGGTTCTTAGACTTTTTTCAAAAAGGGGCTAAGGAAAATTATTCATAATAATTATTGTATCTTGAATTTTTATTCGTTTTTTTCGTTGTTTGAAGAAAAAAATTCAAAAACCCCTTGACAAATTCTTGTGGCGGTGGTATAATACCTGCATAACACTTTACCGAGGTAAAGTCAAAGGCTATGATCGAAAAGGAGTACGCAGGAGGAAAACCTCCAGAGAGCTGTCGGAAGGTGCGAGACAGCGGCGATTACCTTGCGGAAATTCATTTCGGGAGCTGCACACTGAAATCGTGAGATCCTTTCTCCGAGTGTAGGCTGTGACGGTGATGCCGTCCGTAATTCGGCAGAGCATAATTATGCTCACAGAGGTCTTCGCCGCAAGGCGCAGACGAAGCAGAGTGGTAACACGGTTCTTGTTTTTGAAATCGTCTCTGTATCGTTTATCGATACGGAGATCTTTTGTTTTATGAATTCATCCGAGCATTAACGCCCGGCTGATATATATTTAAAGGAGATTTAAAAATGGAAAACTCTAAGAAAATTCTTTCCATAATTCTTGCGGCAGCTCTTCTGGTGAGTTGCTTCCTCTTCGCTTCCTGCGGTGACAAGGCAGATGGCAGCGATGCTTACAACATTCCGATCGTTTGTGGCGAAACCGGCATGAACGAGATTTGCGGCGTTGCTACATACGGCGTAAACTACTACAACCTCGGTGTTAAGGCAGGCGATATGGCCGCTGACATCCTTCTCGAGGGTGCTGACGTTTCTGCAATGGCAGTTGAGATGGATCCCGATCCCGCCCTCACACTCTCTTCCACAGTTTCCGGCGAGATCGGCTTCACAATTCCCGATTCCGTTAAGGAAAAGGCTTCCGCAGGCGACACTACCATCGCTGTAACACCCGTTCCCGAAGCAATCGTTGAAGAGGGCGGCGACTATACAGTGGGTATCCTTCAGCTTATGCAGCATGTTGCTCTTGACCAGTCCAATAAGGGCTTCCAGGATCAGCTTTCCGTTCGTATGAGCGAGGCAGGCAAGACTGTTAAAGTCGG